>JADJHP010000002.1:432500-601915 GCA_016707525.1 Ignavibacteriota bacterium | reverse complement strand
CTTCAAACATGATCGCGAAGTGATACCAGAATCCCATCAGCTTTTCGAGGCCGGGAAGGCCCGTGAAGATGTATGCAAAGCCGACAGCCAGCGACACCGCGCCACCCGGACGGCCGGCAACAGTTTCGCCCACTTCACGCGACAGGGTCTCGAGATGCACCGGCGACATGCCCAGCGCCGCGAATTTCTCGGGCGACAGATTGATCGCGAAGTAGTCGCCCGGCTCCAGGGAGCAGGCTGCGATGAGCGCCACGATGCCGACCAACCTCCATGAGCATCGCCCCGTACCCGATGAAGCGGGTATCGCTCCTTGTTGATCAGCTTCGGTGTCGTCCCGGATGGAGATCAGCGCATGGAATCCGGAGATGGCACCACAGGCGATGGTCACGAACAGGAACGGGAACAGCTTGCCGGGGATGATCGGCCCGCCGCCCCCGATGAACTGGGTGAATGCGGGCATCTTGAGTTCCGGGTTGACGATGATGACACCCAGGATGAGTGCCCCGATGGTCCCGATCTTCATATACGAACTGAGATAGTCCCGCGGGATCAGCAGCAGCCAGATCGGCAGGACGGAGGCGATGAACCCGTAGATAATGAGCGACAGCACGATGCCGTCGCGCGAGAGGGTAAACCACGGCGCGATCGCACTGCCCGGGACATAGCTCCCGCCCACCACGGCCGCCACCACCATCAGCACACCCATGATGCTGGCCTCGGTGATCTTTCCCGGACGGATCCGGTACATCCAGAGCCCGACCACCAGGGCGATGGGGATGGTCATGGCGATCGTGAACGTGCCCCAGGAACTCTCACTCAGCGCATTCACGACGGCGATACCAAGCCCTGCAAGAGCGATGACGAGGATGATCAGGATGGCGATGGAGCTGATGAGGCCGGCGAGCGGACTGATCTCCTTGCGGGCGATGGCAGCCAGCGATTTGCCATCCTGCCGCACGGACGAGACCAGAACGGTGAAATCGTGAACGGCACCGGCGATAACGACGCCCACGATGAGCCAGAGGAAGCCCGGGAGGAAGCCGAACTGCGCGGCGAGCACCGGGCCGATGAGCGGGCCCGCGCCGGAGATCGCAGCGAAATGGTGCCCGAACAGGACCCACTTATTCGTGGGCTGGTAGTTCTGTCCGTCATTGAATGTATGTGCCGGGGTCACTCGCGTATCATCGAGCGTGAGGACCTTTGCGGCAATGAACGCGCTATAGTAGCGGTACGCGATCGCCATGACACACAGCGCGATCAGGATCAATGGGAGTGCATGCATCAGGAATGTCTTTCCGGAAAGATTCGGGGGTTCGTCATCTCACCAGCGGAACAGCGTTTCTTATGCTAATATTGGACAAACGCGGCGAAAAGGCAAGCACTACCTGAAAGCATCGCGGATCAGCGTGAGCTCCGGCGCACACCACCTCAGCGGAATGCATCGGGGCCGGCAACGACGTCGAACCGGCATTAAAACGGTGGCCCCGTGCGACCACGGTCGTGCAGACCACGCACCGTAAGATACCCGAGCGCAACCTTCCGGATCTGCCGTTGTTTCAGCGCGGTCACGGCGAGTTCGGGAGCCCCGTACCTGTCGTTGGTGCGCGTCTTCACCTCGCAGAAGGCCAGCACCTCTCCCTCCTCGGCGATGATGTCGATCTCACCGTGATGGAACCGGTAGTTCATTTCCAGGATCCTGAACCCTTCACGGACAAGGAATGCGCGGGCGAGTTGCTCTCCATACCCCCGGACCATTCACGCTGTGCCGTCCCCTTCCCCGATCGTGACCTCTTCCTGCGACCGGGCACCGTCCAGGATCCCGGACAGGAATGTGCTCCGATGGATCGGGCACGGACCATGGGCAACGATCGCTGCGCGGTGTTGCGCCGTGCCGTACCCCTTGTGGCGTGCAAAGCCGTAGGCAGGATACAGCCGGTCGTAGTCGCACAGGAGCCTGTCGCGCGTGACCTTGGCAATGATGGACGCGGCGGCAATGGAGTGCGACAGGGCATCGCCGTCCACGATCGTGGTGAATGGAATGCCCGTGCCCGCGAATCTGTTCCCATCCACGAGGACGTGCCCGGGCATGACGCTCAGCGCCGCCAGCGCCTGGTGCATCGCGCGGTAGGTCGCCTGCAGGATATTGATGCGATCGATCACTTCGTGGCCCACGATACCGGTCCCCGCGGCGACCGCGGGAAGCGAGATCACGTCGTACAACGCCTCCCGCTTCGCCGCCGTGAGCTTCTTTGAATCATCCACGCCGGGGATGAGGACGCCTTCGGGCAGGATGACCGCAGCGGCAACGACCGGCCCCGCGAGCGGGCCGCGGCCCGCCTCATCAACGCCCGCCACAAGCTTCACACCTCGTGCATGCAGCTCGTTCTCATACTGCAGCGTCGGGCCTGTCCGCCTGCTCTTCTCAGAAGTCACCGATCACCCCCATGGATCTTCCCCTGGGCGAATGAATCACCTTTGCCGAGGGCGAAACTCACACCCATATTCCCGAGCGGCGTGTCGAACCGCAACCCGAGTCCGTAGCCATAGTGAAAGGCCTCGGTGGAAGGCAGCGCGGTGCGCGTGTCGCCCGGCCGGTAATAGTATCCCGTATCCATGAAGCCATACACGAACGATCTCCGCCCGAGCAGGAAACGGTACTCGGTGTTCGTCCACGCCACCCGGGAGCCAAGAAACTGATTCTCCCTGTATCCCCGGAGCGTCTGTGCGCCCCCAAACCTGTACATCTGACTTTCATCCACGCCACCACCCTGCGCCTGACGCCCATGCACACCCACGGCGATCACCTGGCGTGCGAACGGCGAGACATACACTTCGAGATCCAGGCCGAATCGTTGCACGTTGGCATCGATACCGGGTGTGAACGCCGTCGCGGCAATGCGTTTGCGCGCATAGTGATAATCCGCGCGGTAGCGTGCGCCACCCTCAGGGCTGTAGATATCGTCCCGTGTGTCGTACAACACCTCCGCGCCGCCGCCGAGCGAAGAACTCCGCGGAACCCGGGCCGTCACGGTGTCGGATGATGGAATGACGCTTTCGGTCGTGCCGGACAGGCTGAGCGAGAGTTCTTCAGGCGCCATCAGCTCGATGGTGAATGTCCCCGCCTGCCGCACATACGTGCTGTCCTGCCGCCGCTGCTGGAAATCCGCCCCTGCATTGACCGGGAAACCGAACAGCCAGGGCTCAACGTACCCCACCGACAGGTCCTGCGAGAACCGGTCCTCTTTCTGCCACCGGAGGTTCATCTTGCGACCGGTACCAAAGAGGTTCCTCATCCCGATCGTGACCATCCCTGTGAAGTATCCCGCATCGCCGGGGTTGAGGCCGGGCGCATACCCCGCGATCCCGTCAAAGGTGTTGGTCTTCCCTTCTTCGACGCGCAGGAGCAGACCTCCCCGTGTGCCGACCATGTAGAGTTCGGGTTCATCCACCCGCGAAAAGATGGACAGCCGGTTGAGTCGCGAGCGGATGGCCGCGACGCGTTCGGGTTGATACACCTCGCCCGCGCCGATGCGGGTCTCGCGCAGGATCACGCCGGTCTGCGTTTCCTTGTTCCCCTCCACCCTCACCTCGTCGATGACGACCCGCGGACCTTCCTCGATCTCCAGGACGACCAACGCCGAATCGACATCCGCGGCGGGTACCAGTGCAACATCGCCTACCGAGCACGCCGCAAGCGCGTAGCCGGCATGTTCGTAGCGGTCAAGCAGCGACACGATGTCGCCTTCGAGCGTGTTCGATGAGAGCACGGCACCAGGGCGGCTCTCCATGATCGCCCGGAGCACACCGGGATCGAACGCACGGACGCCCCGGAGGTCGATGGTGGCGATCACCGCCTGGTTCCCTTCTTCGACGCCCAGGGTGAGCATCACCACGGCGCTGTCAGAGCTGTACACCGCCTCCGTCAACGCGACCCCGGCAGAATAGAAACCGTCGGCACGGTACCGTTCACGGAAGATGGCGGTGATCGCTTCCAGCCGTTCGGGGACGAACGGTTGACGGAGATGCGGGGCAAGCCAGGATGTGACATCGGAGGCGGGGAACCGGTAACAGCCATTGACGTCGATGGATGTGATGAGGGGCGGCGCAGCCGCCCCCTGGACACCAGGAAGAAAACAGAGGATCAGAAGGATGAGTCGTGCTCTGTTCATAGCCGTGACATGTGCATCGTGACGCTGGCCGGCTTAATTCCGGACCCGCTGCCAGAGTTCCCAGATCGGGGTCTGCAGCCTGTAATCTCCGAACCCGGTCTCATCCATGAAGAGGATACTGTAGTTCAGCTCATAATACGACCAGACCTCATACGGCTTCGTATCGGTCTCGAACGGGTGGCGTTCGACGTTGTTCGGAGGCCCGAAGACGATGAAGACCATACCCATGTCCGTGCGCCAGCCATCCAGATAGTGGCTGAAATGCTTGTTGGCATATTCCACGCGTGCGTAGAACTCCTCCATCCGCTCGTTCCGCGGGGTATTGGGGTTCGGGTCGCGCTTCTTCCAGAAATCATTGAATCGTTTTTGCTTATCCTCCGCGCTCTTCGAGTCGCGGAGGGTGCTGAACTCGTCGTCCTTCGCGATGTAGCGGAGCTGGTCGATGGCGAGGTCGAGGTCCTTCACCGAACGCGGGACCCCCTGCCACCGGACGATCACATTCTTCACCGTGGTCGCCAGCATCGGATCGTCTTCCATCGCCTTCGGCGACCGTGCACTGACGGCCAGTTTGTAGTCGCCCAGAGGCAGCGTGGCATGATAAAAGGTGAGGATCAGGTCACCCCTGCCGGGCTTGAGGATGACCACCGTATCGCGTGCAAGGACCGCGTCTCCCTTGGAGTTCAGCACGACCATGAAGATATCGGTGGTGTCGAGATTCTTCGGATTGTACGTCTCGACGTACACGAAGAACGAATCGGGAATGGTGCCGATATTCGACGACACGTTCGGCGTGATCGACCTGCGATCCCCCTGCATCACCACCCGGTTCAACACCATGATGCCGCTGAGCGAGAGGTCCGGGCCGCCGAAATCCGGGACCTGCACTTCGCGCGCGATCTGGCGGTTCACCTTGCTTTCCTTGTCATACATCATCACGCGGACAAGGTAGCGCCCGGGGTTAACGGGAAACGACCGCTGGGTGATGCTGACCGACGACGGGGAGACCGATCTGTCGAAAGGAACACCCTTCACCTCTTCCGTCCACAGCTTCTCGCTGACAAGACTGCCGGCGGAATCGAGCACCGAAATGGTCATCTCGTACGAGGCATCATACAGCTCACCGTTCTTCAGGAACGAGAGGATGTCGAACCCCACCTGCACGAACACGTCCAGCCGCGCGCCACCACCGGTGCGGCTTGAAAAACCGATCACATCGATGAACAGCGACTGGTCGTTCGCCTCCCGTTCACGGCTTGTCCCTTCAACCTCCACCTGGGCACCGGCCGGGGCCGCTGCCGCGATCAGGACCGCGGCGAACGCCGCAAGGAGCAGGCGGGACCAGGATCTGCCGGATCTCGTCGTCATATGGACACCCTTCCTAATAGATCATACTCATACGCATCAACGATTCCGACGTCCGAAAAGGTCCCGGGCGCAAGGTCTGCCCCTTCGACGGGAATGATCACTTCGTTGTCGATCTCAGGAGCATCCGCTGCCGTCCGCCCGTACCAGGAATCACCTTCCTGGCGATCGATCAGGACGCGAAGCCGGGACCCGACCAGGGCATCGTTCATCTCCTCCGCGATCTCCCGTTGCACTTCCATCACCGCCGCACGGCGGCGTTCTTTCTCTTCGCGGCTCACGGGGTCCCCCAGCGGATGGGCCGTCGTCCCCTCTTCCAGGGAGTATGTGAACACGCCGAGCCGGTCGAACCGTGCCTCGCGGACGAACTCCAGCAATTCCGCGAATTCCTGCTCTCCCTCATCCGGATACCCGACGATGAGCGTGGTCCGGAGGGCAATGCCCGGAACCTTTTCGCGGATGGCCTTCACCAGCCCGCGCAGAGCACGGGAGGTCATCCCCCGCCGCATCGACTTCAGCACCTTATCCGATGCATGCTGGACGGGCATATCGAGGTAGCGGCAGATGTTCGGATGCTTCAGCATGACATCAAGCACATCGAGGGGAAAGTGCGCCGGATACGCGTACATCAGCCGGATCCACTCGATCCCTTCAATGCCGGCCAAAGCATCCAGCAGCGACGCCAGGCGGCGCTCTCCCCACAGGTCCATGCCGTAGAACGTGGTATCCTGCGCGATGACAATGAGTTCCCTGACGCCGTTGCGCGCAAGGGAGCGCGCTTCCTCCAGGATGTCGGCGGGCTGACGGCTCACATGCTTGCCACGCATGAGCGGGATCGCACAGAATGAGCAGGGGTGGTCACACCCCTCGGAGATCTTCAGATATGCGGTGTGCGAGGGCGTGGTGAGGAAGCGCTCGCCCAGGAGCTCGGTGCGGAGATGGCCGCCGAGTTCCTCCAGCACATCGCCAAGCTGATGGGTACCGAAGAACCGGTCCACCTCCGGGATCTCCTTCTCGAGATCCACCCGGTAGCGTTCGGTGAGACATCCCATCGCGATCACTTTCCGGAGCCGGCCCTGGCCCTTCCTCTTCACGCCGGCGATGATCATGTCGATCGACTCTTCCTTTGCCGCGTCGATGAATCCGCAGGTGTTGATCACGGCCACATCGGCATCGTCGATCGTCGATGCGATGGGGATACGGTTGATGCGGAGCTGCGCCAGCAGCTTCTCGGAATCGACCGTGTTCTTCGCGCACCCCATGGTGATCACATGCACCCTGGGCTTGCCACTCTTCCGTTCACCCGCACGTTGCGCCATCACAGTCCCGTCAGAATACGATGAAATCGAGATACAAAAAGAGGAGAGGAGATACGAACAAAATGCTGTCAAAGCGGTCCAGCACGCCGCCATGTCCGGGAATCAGCGACGAAGAGTCCTTCACGCCCGCATCCCGCTTCAGGAGTGACTCCACAAGATCGCCGAGCTGCCCGAAGATGCCGACGATCATGCCGCAGACCAGTGCCTGCGTCACGGTGAGATACGGAAGCACGAGCGCCTGCATGATGAGAAAGGCCGCGATCGCACCAAGAAATCCGGCGATCGCACCTTCCCAGGTCTTCTTGGGGCTGACGCGTTCAAAGAGCTTGTGTTTGCCGAATGCCCGTCCGGCGAAGTATGCGGCCGAGTCACAGACCCAGATAGCAGCAAAGATCGTCAGCACGGTCCACGCCCCCCACCGGTAGATCGTCGCGGCGGTCTCCTCCGAGACGAACGGGACCGGCATCCGGGAAATGGGCGTACACGGGGAAGTCCGCCGGGACGAACAGCTCACGCAGTCCGACGAGGCTGCCGAAGAACGCAGACACATAGAGTGCCCCCATGACCGTCACCGCGACATTCAGGAGCGCATTGGGCTTTCCGCGGAACAACTCCACGACGAGCATCACGGGCACCGCGGCAAGGAGCAGGATCAGGAATTCCTGGGCCATGACCGGGAACGGAACCTCCACGCCTGCCTCCACGAAGGCACCGATGATCACGGTGTGCAGCCGATCATACAGGAACACCGGCACCATCAGCACGCCGACGATGTAGCCGACCACATCCTGAGGGAACGCTCCCTTGGCGCGGGCGAGGACGTAGAATTCGCGCAGGGCCAGGACCGACACGGCCAGGACGAAGGCAAAGAAGAAATAGCCGCCGGCAAAGACCGCACCGACAACAAGGGGGATACCGACGAGCGCGACAAGCACGCGCGTCGTGAGATTGCTCATGGACATGGCATTCCGGTCAGGCTTGGAGAGGTCTGCGTGTGATGCGAATAAAGTACCACATTAGCGCCAGAAAAACCACGGCACAGACAAGAGTGTTCAACGCGATCGCCGTGGCCGCGGGAGCACCCTGCGGCGCGAAGAACAGGAAATCGTCGGCCACCCCCACCCACACCGCGAACACGGCGATCGCGTTGTTCAGGAAGTGCGCCGCCATGGCCAGCAGGATGTTGCCCGAGCGGTACACGATGAGGCCGAAGGCAATACCGATCACGACGATGGGCACAAGATTGAAAGGGTTCAGATGGTAGACGCCGAACACCACGCCCGCCACGACCGCGCTCTTCCACCCGCCGATGGACCGTTCGAGATCGCCCTGCACGAGTCCACGGAACAGGATCTCCTCCGAGACTGCGGGCACAACAGCAACCATCACGAGCACCAGCAGGAACTCGCCTGTGGAGTTCACGGTCAGCAGGATCCGCAACATCGCTTCCATCATCTGCTTGATCGGAATGAGGATCCGTTCGAGCGCTGCCGGCACGGGGATCGCCTCCTGCATCAGCATATAGCCCTGCAGCACTTGCTGCAGCGCGACGACGCCGACAAGGACGACAAGCAACTGCAGCGGGTCGATCCGCTTGAACCGGAGCGGCTCGAAGATCTTCCCGTAGCGCAGATGCGTCAGAATGAGCGAAGGCACCAGGAGAAAGACCAGCTGGCCGATCACCGTGGACCATCGGACCACACCGACCGTGTCCGTCGTGATATCACCCCCCACGAGGAGGAGCAGTATGCCGCCCGCGACGATCTGGTAGAGGATGAACACGCCGGCCAGGGTGAGGATGACGAATGCGACCGGACTCAGCCGACGGAAGAACGGCGCGCGTGGGGCCGGCACCGTTGCCGGGACGGGCTGTGGGGTCGTTTCGGGGACCTGCGTCGGGTCAGTCATTGCCAAGCTCCGTGATGACCATCGCTGCGAGAAGCGGGATCATGATCTCGTGATGGCCCGTGATGTAGAGCCCCTTGCCACCGTCCTGCGTCGGACGGCGCTGCACGTTCATGGTCGGACGATACTGGGAGTTCATATCGAACACCGCGGTCGTGAAGCCCCGTGCCTTCGCACCGAGATTGCGTGCCACGGTGAGGGCCTTGAGGAACACCTCGGGCATGATCACCGCACTCCCGACGTTCAACACCACGCCGCCGCCCGTGAGTTTGCCGCATACCGCGGCCAGCGTCGTGAAATCACGCATCGACATCTCGCCGGTGGCCGCACCGTTCATGGTCGGCTGCTGGTGGATGATGTCGGTCCCGATCGCCGCATGCACGGTCACAGGCACCCCCAACCGGGATGCGGATGCGAGGATGCTGACGCGGGCGTTCTTCGCCTTGTCCTTGAGCAACTGCTGTCCGAGCGCCTCCCCGTACCCTTCATCGCCGTTGAGCACGGACGAGGAGAGGGTCCCGTTGATGAAATCCCCCGTTTCCCTCGCCATGCCGAACCGGCCGTCCATCATGTTCTCCGCCACATCCTCCGATGTCTGCCCGAACAGCGCGGTCTCCACATCATGGATGGCCGAGGCACTGTTCATTGCGACGGCAGTGATGACATTCTTCTCCATCAGGTCGATGATCACCGGGGCAAGTCCGACCTTGACCACATGGGCGCCCATCATCAGGACGACCGGCTTCGCCTTCTTTCGTGCCTGGACGATGTCATGGACGAGGCCCCGCAGGTCCTTCGCCACAAGAATGTCCGGCAGCCCCTTCATGAACAGACGGAAGGAATCCTGCTTCCCGTCAAAGGGAACGGCAAACAACTTCGGGGAGACCTTGCTCTCCCGCGAGCCGATGGAGATCGTGGTGACCTTCGACAGGTCAGCGCGTGGATGTCGTGGCATACCGCCTCCTGGAGAAAAGACTACTTGATCCGCGATGGGAGCGGACCGTTGATCCCGAAATACTCACGCAGTTCCACATCGATGGAACCGATGACCACCTTGGTATTCACCCGTACCGGGAGCTTCCGTTCATCATCGGTCAGCCAGATCACGATGCGGCCTTCGCTCTTGAACAGGCCACCCTCCTTGACCAGGGGTTCGACGACGAGGGTCCGGAAGGTACCGGCCTCGACCTCCAGTTCCTGCCTGCCGAGGAATCTCACGATGAGCTCGTGACTCTTGTCCTTGTAGAAATTGTGCAACCCGATGGTATCGCCCACCGCGAACTTCGAGTAGTCCACGATGCGCGCGTAATAGAATGCGGAGAGGATGTCGTGCACGTACGGGGGGATCGGATACTCGCCCTCCGATGTCCGCGCGACATGGCGCATCTGGTCGAAGTCGGCGGTGAAATCGCGGCTGTACGACCCCTCACGGATATGCTGCTCGAAACGGAGCGGCGCGATGGCCTCGACGTCGATGAAGGTCAGGTAGCGGTCTTCGACCTTATAGATCCATGAGAAGCTCGGCAGGGAGTTCACGCCGAACTCGATGCGGTACGCTTTCCTTCCGAACATGGAGTCGGTGCGGGCAATGGTCATGAAGGCCTCGCCCGCCGTGACCATACCGTAGTTCACGTCGAACACGAGCTTCTCGCCGACCCCGAAGGCATTCTGTTTGATGGTCCGGTATCTCGGGATGCGCGCCAGCTCCACGGCCCTCCGGGCGAGGGAATCGGCCCGGCGCGTGGAATCGGCGACGGCCCATGCCCGGGCAACAGCACGGAGCGAATCGGCCTGGCGCACTTTGCGGAGACTATCTGCCTTCGCCAGCGCGGCGCGCTGCGCGGCCGTCGTTTTCTTCTTCGGCACCGCCTTCTTCTGGATCTGGGCGTCCAACACGAACACCGCCACCATCACCAGGAGGACCACGAGGCCGAACCGTGCCGCCCATCGGCGGAATGCCGCCGTCTTTCCACTGTTACGCATGCGTTCCCTCCCGGGTGCCGTCCTGGCTGGTTCTTGTAAGGAATGAACTTGCTGCGTCATAGACCTGATCGATCGTTATGGAGTCGATGCAGACACACCGCTCACCGTTCCGGCACGACCGGCAATCCGCCGGTTCATCCGGGACAAGGACACGCTTCTTGTCCGTGTATGGCCCCCAGCGAGCCGGACTCATCGGCGTGAGCTGGGGATAGATCCCGACGACCGGCGTCCCGAGAGCCGCCGCGAGATGCAGCGGCCCGGTAGAGTTGGCAACGACCACCGCGGCGCGCGCGTACAGCGCCGCAAGCTCCGGAAGCGACAGCATACCGGCGAGCGAAAGCGCACGCGGGCCGGTACCATGCACCACCATGTTCACGGCCGCGGATTCCCCCGCGCCACCCGTCACAAGGATACGCAGACCGCCATCCTTCGCCAGGCGCGCACCAAGCGCTCCGAATCGGTCCAGCGGCCAATCGCGTGCCGATCCGCCGCTGCCCGGATGGATCACTGCAAACATCTCGTTCTCCCCCAGCCCCTTCGAGGCGAGGAGTGCGGCGACATGCGTCACCGCTTCCGGCTGGAGCCGGAGCCCGAAGTCCGGCTTCACACCCTCCACCCGGATCGCCGGATCGAGTGCACCCAGCAGCCGGAGATTATATTCAAGCTCGTGGTGCTTCGCGTCCTTCCGGTGTTCGAACACCCGGTGCGTCATCAGAACGGAATAGTACCTGTAGCCCGTTCCGATCCGTTGCGGGATGCCCGCGCGCATCATGATCCAGGCCAGACGGGGCGTGGGGTGAACCAGGAATACGGTATCGAACCGCTGCGCACGGATCTCCGCGATGAGGGCGGACGATGGGCGGGGTTTCCCGGCATCGTCATTCCATAAGAACACATTCACCGCGGGGTGGTTCCGGACGATCTCGCCGGTGTATCTGCTCAGGAGCATCCCCAGCCAGGCATCGGGATACCGTGCGCGCAACAGGGCAAGCATCGGAAGCGTGAGAATGACGTCGCCAAGGCGGTCGGTACGGACCACGAGGATTCTGCGGGGGTGACTCAACAGGAACGGGCTCCGGCGTGCGTCATACTACAATATACCCTCGGGCGGGCTCAATTTCAATTGAGGAAGGATCCGCAAAGCGGGGCGGGTGCCGGCGCTCTTCCCGGGGCGGCCTGGCGCCTGACGCTTCGGTCAGCGGCGCTGGAAGTCCTTCTTCTGGCGCTGGAGTTCCATGATACCCTGCTGGAACGCGGTGATATCCTCTCCCCGGAGCTGGGCATCCTTCATCAGCCGGTATGTTTCGGCGATGCGCTCGTCCAGGGCCTGCAACTGCAGCCTCAGGATGCAATCGTCGGCCATCGCACGGGGATCGGGCGCGGCGGATCCGAGCCCATCGCTTGCCAGCCCTTGCTGATCTCATGCCGGGCGATCGTGAGTTCGGTGACGATCCGTTTGAGGACCGGGTGCTCCAGATGATCCACGATCGTTCCCGCATCCCAGAACGCACCGCCGTCTTCATGCTGCACGACCACATCGATGATCGCACGGGCGGTCGGCGACGTGATCATCGCCATGTCCATGTGTTCGAACACATGCCGGACCATCACGCTGCCGTGTTCCAGCATGAGCTTGAGGAGGTCCCGTTCGATCGGAGGGATGCCTGCCGGGGTGACCGGTGGGCGGGCCACAGGTGCGGTAGAGGGGACACCTGTTTGTCCGGAAGAGTGCGCGGGGCGTTCGGGGCGCGTACTGCCGGGCTGCCGTTTCCCCAGCACGGTGTCCAGTTCGCGGAAGAGCACGCTCTCGTAGATATCGTATTCCTGCGCGAGGCGCTTGATGAAGAACGTGCGTTTGAGCTCATCCCGCATCTTCGCGACGGTTTCCACGAGGATGCGCATCGCGCGCGCTTTTCCTTCGGGCGTGGTGAGGAGCCCTTCGGCCTTCATCTGTCGCGCACGGAAATCCAGGAAGGACACGGCGCCATCGAGCAGCGTCTGGAACGCCTTGCCACCATTCTTCCGGATGAAAGAATCCGGGTCTTCGCCGGCAGGCAGTTCCGTCACCCGCACATCGATATCCTGCTCCAACACGAGGTCCCCGCCGCGCAGCGTGGCCTTCGAGCCCGCGGAGTCGGCATCATACACGAGCGTGACGGTTCTGGTATACCGGCCGAGGAGCTGGATCTGCTCCACGGTGAGCGCCGTGCCGCTGGAGGCAACGACGTTCTGGAAGCCGGCCTGGTGCAGGGTGATGAGATCCATGTAGCCTTCCACCAGCAGGCCCATCTCCTTGTCGCGGATGGCGTCCTTCGCCTGTGAAAGTCCGTACAGGACACGGCTCTTGTTGTAGACCGGGGTTTCGGGAGAATTGATGTACTTGGCGAGCGGGTCATCCTCGCGCACCTTGCGTGCACCGAACGCGATCGTTCTGCCGCTCGGCGAGAAGATCGGGAACATCGCGCGACCGCGGAACCGGTCGTAGTGCCCGGAGCCATCCTCACGGCGCACGACCAGTCCGGCCTTTTCGAGGATCGCCGGGTCGAATCCTTCACGGCGCGCGTACGAAAGGAGATCTTCCCAGGAGTTCAGAGCATAACCCAACCCGAAGGCACCAATGGTGGCGTCGCTCAGGCCACGATGACGAAAATACTCGAGCGCGAGCTTCCCCTCGGTGCCGGTCATGAGGTGATCGTGATACCGGAGCCCGGCCAGGCGCAGGATGGCGAGGACACGCTCCTGTTCGGAATTGTCGCCCCGATCGTCTCCGCCCTGTTCGGGGATCCGGATGCCGGCCTTTTCGGCGAGGGCACGCACGGCCTCGACGAACGTGAGCTTTTCGTGTTCCATCACGAACGAGAAGACATTCCCCCCCACCCCGCAGCCGAAGCAATGGAACATCTGCTTCTCCGCGCTGACGGTGAACGACGGGGTCTTTTCCTGATGGAAGGGGCAGAGGCCGAGAAAATTCCTGCCGCGCTTCCTCAGGCGGACGACCGCGCCGATGACGTCCACGATATCGGACGCAGTACGGACATCATCGACGATGGAATCGGGGATACGCATCCAGTAATGTACACATTGCCCGGAAGGGAGAGCAACAAGGAGGAAACGGTTGGAGGGGAGTGATGGATCGGCCCATGACGATGAAAAAAACGCCAGGGATATGAGCCCTGGCGTCCATGCGTGCGTATTCCTGCTTCCCTGACCTTCTACACCTTTGCCTCGTCCGGTGCGTAGGTCGGCGCGGTACGTTTCTTCTTCCGCGTGAAGCGCCGCTCCACCGTCGGGGTCGGGATCTTCGGATCCTCTTCCACGTCGGGGTAGGTGTAGATGTCGTACTTGTAGTTGCGGAGGATGATCTGGTTGCCGTTCCGTCCGAGCACATACTGCGGAAGGAGCGGGATCTTGCCGCCGCCGCCCGGGGCATCGATGACGAACTGCGGGATCGCCAGGCCGGAGGTATGGCCGCGCAGCTTGTCCATGATGTTCAGCCCCACGCTCACCGGTGTGCGGAAATGGTTCGCACCCTTGGTGATGTCGGCCTGGTACAGGTAGTACGGGCGGACGCGCATCGCCAGCAGCTTGCGCATGAGTTCCAGCATCACATCCGGGTCGTCGTTCACGCCCTTCATCAGCACCGCCTGGTTGCCCAGCGGGATGCCGGCGTCCGCGATCATTTCGCAGGCACGTTTGGCCTCGAGCGTGCATTCCCACGGATGGTTGAAATGCGTGTTGATGTAGATCGGATGGTACTTCCGGAGCATCTTCACCAGCTTCGGTGTGACGCGCTGCGGAAGCACGCACGGCATCTTGGTGCCCAGACGGATGATCTCGACATGCGGGATCGCCCGCAGGCCGGAGATGATGCGCTCGAGCATGAAGTCGGTGAGCATCAGCGGATCACCGCCCGACATGATGACGTCCCGGATCTCCGGGTGGGCGGCGATATAATCGATGCCCCCCTGGATGTACTTCATATTGATCTTGCTGGAGTCGCCGACCTTGCGCTTCCGCGTGCAGAAGCGGCAGTACATCGAGCACTGGCTCGTGGTCAGGAACAGCACCCGGTCCGGATACCGGTGAACGATACTGGGAACCGGGCTGTGGGAATCCTCCGCCAGCGGGTCCTCCGGCAATCCGTCCTCCTCAAGCTCCTTGGCGTCCGGAATGCACTGGAGCCAGATGGGATCACCGGGGTACCGGATGAGGCTGAGGTAGTATGGATTGATACGGATATGAAAAAGGCTATTCAGACGGTTGGCGAGTTCCGTGTTGAACCCGAACCTCTCGACGAGGTCCTTGGAACTGTCCACACTCTGCCGCAACATTTCCTGCCAATGTTCCATGCGTGCCTGTCACACTCCCTGTTGTGAGACAAGATATCTGCCGTAGACCACGAGGTCATCGCCCGGACGATAGTAGTCCGCGATACGAGAGAGCTCAGCATAGCCCCGGCGTTGGTAAAACATCCGTGTTGCATCATAGCGTGGTGTCGATGACGTCTCTGCAACGATGAGACGCCCGTTCCTCTCTCTGACGGAACGTTCAACATGAAGATCAAGTTCCCGTCCGATGCCCCGACCGTGCAGTGCAGGGTCGACGGCGATCCAGTACAGATCGAAGGTCCCTTCAGTGCCGGGCGTCGGACCGATGCACGTGTAGCCGAGCGGCCCAGCGCCTTCATCGTACACGGCGATCTCGTAGTCTTTCTGGTCCGGACGGTCGAGGACGATGTCGATCAGTTCCGCGGCGATGGCGGTCTCCTCGTCACTGAACACGCCCGTCGCCCTGATGAGGCGAAGGATCGGTTCTCTGTCCGACCGCAGCAGCGGACGGATCGTGCCGGTGATCACTGCTGTTCCCATCGCTCCATCGCGGAATTGACAATGGCGCCGACCGTTTCGGGATACGAGAGGCCAGCGGTGCGCGCGGAACGGGCAAAGCCCGCCGTCGCGGAGATATCGGGATTCGGATTCACTTCCAGGACGTACGGTACACCCTCGGACGTCAGGCGGAAATCCACCCGCGCATAGTCACGGCAGCCGATGAGGTGGAACGCGGCCAGCGCGGACTTCTTGATCTCGGCTTCCTGGCGTGCGGTGAGCCTGGCCGGGCAGACGCCGCGGGTGCCAACGTACGCGGCGGTGCCGTGCATCCACTTCGCCTCGTAGCTGACGATCTTGTGCATATCGGTCGGCAGGCCGGAGAAATCGATCTCGGAGACGGGCAGCACCTGCGGAGCAAGTGCACCGAGGATGGCGACGTTGAGTTCGCGGCCTTCGATGTACTGTTCGACGAGCGCGGCCTGCTGGAACTCGGCATGGACAGCGCGCACCTGTCTCCGGAGTTCCGCTGCGCTGTTCACGATCGAGCGGTCGGAGATGCCGACGCTGCCATCCTCATGCGACGGCTTCACGATGAGCGGGAATGTCATCCCCTCTTTCAGCACGATGCGGTCCTCCTCGCGGAAGACCTGATAGTCGGGCGTGCGGATGCCGTGATACGTCAGGATCTCCTTCACACGGGGCTTGTTGAGCGCTGTGCCGAGGGCAAGCGGTCCGGCACCGGTGTACGGGATCTTGAGCAGCTCGTACAGAGCGGCAACGTTCATCTCCATCAGCGATTCGTTCTCGACGCACTCCACCAGGTTGAAGATCACGTCGGGGCGGTCTGCGCGAAGGTAATCGATCAACCGGAACATCTCGCTGTTGACGTTGACGATGGAGGTCCGGTACCCGAGCGAATCGAGCGCCTTTTTGATGTCTTCCATTTCGTCGAGGACACCGACTTCGGAGAGATCGAGAGCGGGGGCGTTTTTCGAGGATCTCCGGTTCTTCTCCGCGGCCGCCTTCTTTAATAGAGCGTCGGGATCGCGGCGGAGGCTACCGTCCTCTGCGATGAGGTTCTTGATATCCACATCGCTGACGACCGGTTCGTTAAAAAGTATTGAAATTCGTAATTTTTTGCCCATATGGGTTCCGTTATTGTCCGGGCACCACGGCCGAAGCAGGCACGCCGCAGCGCGCCATCGCGATCTCCAGGACGGTAGTGATCAACTGCGCATACGACATCCCCGCCGCTCGTGCCGCCTTGGGAAAGCATGAATTGTCTTCGGGCCTGGGCAGAATGCCCGGCAACGGATTGATCTCAAGGATGTGCGGCTTGCCTGTCGCATCCAGCCGGACATCCAGACGTGACCAGTCGCGGCATCCCAGCACACGATAGGCACGCATACACAGGTCGCGGATATCGTCCGCCAGCGTGTCCGTCAGCCGTGCCGGACAGGAAAAGATCTCCAGCGGCTTATCGGACCGGTCCCATATCCACTTCGCTTCATAGGAATAGATCGGGTTCATCCCCGGAGGAAGTGCATCGAAGGAGATCTCCACGATCGGAAGCACCCGGAGGTCGTCCCCGTTCCCCAGCATGGCCACGGTGAACTCACGTCCGGGAAGGAACTCCTCCACCAGCGCCGGCTCGTGATAGGTCTCCAGGATATGCCGGACCTCTTTCTCGAGCTCTTCGGGGCTCCGCACGACGCACGAGTTGTAGATGCCTTTGCTCGACCCTTCATGGAGAGGTTTCACCATCAGCGGGAAGCGGACGCGGGCATCTTCGAGGTCTTCCATGCTCCGGATCAGGACGAATGAAGCCGTCCGGACGTCGTGGTAGGCCAGGACCTCCTTCGCACGGGCCTTGTCCAGGCAGAGAGCGAGGGTCAGCGGGTCGGAACCGAGGTACGGGATCTGGAGGAACTCCAGCATCGCCGGCATCTGCGCTTCGCGCGACACGCCGTGCAGCCCTTCCGCGATGTTGAACACGAACGCCGGGCGGAGGGTGCGCAGCTTCTCGTACGCTTCCTCGTTCGCTTCGATCAGCTCGACCGGATACTTCCCGGCGATGGCATCGCGGACCGCAAGGATCGTGTCCATCGTATCCCACTCGGCGTACATGTCCTGTGTGCGCGCTTCGTGAGAAAGGGAGACAGCGGTGCGATCACTGAGAAGAGACTCTGATGCCTGATCGGGAGTGGTCGATGGGGAGGAAGCTGCTTCCGTCTTGACGTTGTAGACGAGTGCTATCGTTCTTGATGACGACGGAAGCTGTTGAGGAGAAGGTACCAGAAACTTTCCGGGATGTCCAACTTCATGACTTGTTGGTAAATATAAGCAATTATGCGTGGGTGTCAAGAAAAAAGTGCAAAAATCAACCGGTTTGCATCAGAGCGAGTTCCTCCCGGAAGCGGGCACGAAGATGCTCGGCGAGGTGTCGATGATCGTCGTCGCGGAGGTGCGGGTCGCTCTCGATGAGTGCGAACGCATCCTTCCGCGCTTCGACGAGGATCGCGTTGTCGGCGACGGGATCGGCGACGCGGAACGCAGGCATGCCGCTCTGCCGCGTGCCGAAGAAGTCGCCGGGCCCGCGCAATGCGAGATCCGCTTCAGCGATCGCGAAGCCATCCGTCGTCTGCACCATCGCTGCGAGCCGGCGCTCCGCCGCGCGGTACTCCTGCTTCGCTTCGTCGTCGCCTCCGCTGCGGCGCAGGCGTTGCGCGCGCTGCGCGATCCAACGCTCCGTCATCAGGATGCAATACGACTGATCGCTGCCCCGTCCAACACGTCCGCGCAGCTGGTGCAGCTGCGACAGGCCGAAGCGTTCCGCGTTCTCGATCACCATCACCGATGCATTCGGCACGTCGATCCCCACCTCGATCACCGTCGTCGCAACGAGGATATCGAGTTCCCGCTGCTTGAAGCGCTGCATCACCGCATCCTTCTCCTCCGTCGCCATGCGCCCGTGCAGCAGGCCGAGCCGCAGATCGGGGAAGACCTCCGACTGGAGGTGTTCCAGATGCACCGTGGCGGCTTTCAGTTCGAGTTTCGGCGACTCTTCGATGAGCGGGTAGACGAAATACGCCTGGCGCCCGAGTGCGATCTGCTCGCGCACGAACGCATACATCCCTTCCTTCTCATTGTCATACTTCACCACGGTACGGATCGGTTTGCGTCCCGAAGGCAGCGCGTCGATCACCGAGACATCCAGATCGCCGTACAGCGTGAGCGACAGCGTGCGCGGGATCGGCGTGGCGGTCATGATGAGCACGTCGGGGTTCACCCCCTTCGCGCGGATGCGCGCGCGCTGGAGCACGCCGAAGCGGTGCTGCTCGTCGATCACCACAAAGCCCAGTTTCGCGAACGTCACCCCCTCTTCGAACACGGCATGCGTCGCGATGATGATATCCGCCCGCCCCTCGCGGATATCTTCGAGGACGTCCTTGCGCAGGCGCGAACGTTGCGCGCCGACCAGCAGCCGGTAGTTCACCGGGAGCGCGCCCAGGAGCGTCCGCATCGTCCGGAAGTGCTGATCCGCGAGGATCTCGGTGGGCGCCACGAACACCGCCTGGTAGCCGTTGTCCACGGCGACCAGCATGGCGATGAGCGCCACCACGGTCTTCCCGCTGCCCACATCGCCCTGCAGCAGTCGGTGCATCGCACGCGGCGCCTTCATGTCGTCCAGGATCTCCTTCACCACTTTGATCTGGGACGCCGTAAGGGTGAACGGCAGGGCGTCCACGAACGTCCGCGCGCGTGCACTCTGCACGTTGAAGGAGGTGCCGCCGGATTCATTGCGCGCGAGGGAGCGCTGCAACGCAAGCTTGATCTGGAAATCGAAGAGTTCTTCATACTTCAGCCGGCGCAGTGCGGTGGCAATGTCCGCACTGTCCTTGGGGAAATGTACGGCCTGCAGTGCGGACCCGAGCCCGACGAGGCGATGACGCGCCCGCAGTTCCGCGGGCAGCGGATCGGGCATCGCGCCCCCGTACTCACGCAGCACGGCGCCGATCATCCGCCGGAATCCGCTGCTGTCCAGCCCAACGCGTGCGAGCTCCTGCGTGCTTGCATACAGCGGCACGAGTCCGCCGGCACCGAGCGTACGCCCCCAATCCTCCGCGCCGCTCTCCCCTTCCACGGCCGGCGCAAGCCGGTCCACGTCCGGGTGCACGAACTGCAGTACGGCCCCGAACAGGGTTGGCTGTCCGGACACCGCGATGCGTTCACCAACGACGAAGCGTGACCGCCAGTACTGCACGCCGCCGAACCAGACGCACTGGAGCGACCCGGTCGCATCGGCAAGAATGAGGATGAAGCGTGCTTTGCGGCCCGCGCCGATCACGCGGAACGAGCGGACCTCCCCCACCACCGTTGCCTCGCGGCGGATATCGGCGTCGTCCTCGCGGCCGGACTGCGCGATGCCGCGGACCTGCTGGATCGTGGACACCGTGGTGCGGTCGATATACCGGCGCGGCACCGTGAAGAGGAGGTCGCGCACCGTGACGATCCCTTCGGCAGCGAGTGCTTCGGCCTTCTTCGGCCCGACCCCCTTCAGGAACTGGACGGGCTGATGCAGCAGCGATATGGACGATGGCCGGATCATGTGGTGGTGTCAGCCAAGATACAACGACGTGCGCCCACACGCAAGCAGCGGCAGTTTGACGTTGTGTCTTTTCCCCAAAGGTCGTATCTTGAACGACCAGACCATTACCACGAGGACGTGTGCTCGAACATCTGCCAACGCTGGAAGAGATCGTCGCCTGGGGCGGTTACATCGGACTCTTTGTGATCATCTTTTCTGAGACGGGATTGTTCGTTGGGTTTTTCCTTCCCGGCGATTCGCTCCTGTTCACGGCGGGCTTGTTCGCCGCGCGGGGACAGCTGGACATCGTGGTGTTGATCTGTCTGCTCCTGACAGCCGCCATCCTCGGCAATTCCACCGGCTATCTCATCGGACGGAAAGCAGGTCAGGCCCTCTACAACCGCCCTCAATCGCGATTCTTCCGTCGCGACCATCTCCTGAAGACGAAAGAGTTCTATGAGAAGTACGGGGCCTTCACGATCGTGATGGCCCAGTTCATGCCTTTCGCACGGACGTTCGCGCCCGTGGTGGCCGGCGTCGGTGAGATGCAGTACCGCCGGTTCATCACGTTCAACATCCTGGGCGCGATCCTCTGGGTGAACAGCATGACCCTGCTCGGGTATTTTCTCGGTACGCTCGTTCCGGGTATCAGGAACTACCTGGAATACGTCATCGCGGCCATTATCTTCGTGTCGGTGCTCCCGGTGGGGATCAAGTACCTGCAGCATCGCCGCGAAAGCCGGAAAGCCGCTTCATCGTCGGTGACCCGCGACCCCGACCCGGCTCCGTAGATCCTGCATCGTTGTGAATCCGTTGTGGAACCGAGGTGCTGCCTGGACCGGCAGCGGCTCTCCTCCCTGCTTGCCGCAGGAGCGTCCGCATCGGTCCGTGTTCCCCTGTCTCCCCGCTCGCTCAGGGAGCGGGCAAGCGGAGCCGTCGCTCGTATCAGACACCACCCACACCAACCAGAAGCGAAAGGAGTGACCCTCCACAATGGAACTCACCCTGATCCTCGGCATCAGCATTCTCGGTTTGTTCTTCGCTCTGTACCTGATCAGGAATGTCCTCGCCCGCGACACGGGCACGGACAAGATGCGGGAGATCTCAGACGCCATCAAGGCTGGCGCTGAGGCGTTCCTGGCGCGGCAGTACCGCACCATCATCTATCTCTCCTTCGCCCTGGCCTGTCTTATCTTCATCCTCTATGCGTTCGTCCGCGCCCAGAGCCCGAACGACCCCGCAGACGCGTTCCAACTGGCAATGTGGACCACCATCTCCTTCGTCTTTGGCGCCGCCTGCTCCGTGGCCTCCGGCTACATGGGCATGTGGGTCGCGATCCGCTCCAATATCCGCACGGCGGCGGGGGCCATGAAGGATATGAACAGCGCACTCCAGGCTGCGCTTCGCGGTGGCGCGGTGTCGGGCTTCTTCGTCGTGGCACTCAGTCTGCTGGGCGTGGCCGGACTCTTCGCCATCGTGCAGGCATCCGGCGTCACCGACGACATCCGCAAGATCCCCCTCCTCATTGTGGGCTACGGGTTCGGTGCCAGCTTCGTGGCGCTGTTCGCCCAGCTCGGCGGCGGGATCTACACCAAGGCGGCTGACGTCGGCGCGGACCTCGTCGGCAAGGTCGAGGCGGGCATCCCCGAGGACGATCCCCGCAACCCGGCGGTCATCGCGGACCTCGTGGGCGACAACGTCGGCGATTGCGCCGGTCGCGGCGCCGACCTGTTCGAATCCACTGCCGCCGAGAATATCGGCGCCATGATCCTCGCCGCGGCGCTGTTCAGGGCCAACGAGCAGACATTCCTCAGCAACGGCGTGATGCTCCTCGGCGTGCTCCTCTTCCCGCTCGTTGCCCGTGCCTTCGGCATCATCGCCTCCATGGTCGGCATCCTGATCGTCAAGACCACGGATACCGAAGATCCGATGAAAGCCCTCAACCGCGGGTACTACGTGACCACCCTGTTCGCGATGATCGGGTTCTACCTCGCATCCCGCTGGCTTCTGGGTGAGGCCTATTACTTCAACTTCTTCCTGTGCGGACTCATCGGGGTCCTCACCGCGCTGGCATTCGTGCTGATGACGATCTACTACACGGACTACAAATACCGTCCGGTGCTGGCGATCGCCGAGGCCTCGAACACCGGCCCCGCAACGAACATCATCAGCGGCATCGCGGTCGGTATGGAATCCACCGCCGCCCCCGTGTTCGTCATCGCCGCGGCCATCGTCGGCTCCTATTTCCTTGGTGAGAGCTCGGGCCTCAAAGAAGCCGGACTCTTCGGCACGGCCGTTGCCACGATGGGTATGCTCTCCACCGCGGCGTATATCCTCGCCATGGACACCTTCGGCCCGATCACGGACAACGCCGGCGGCATCGTGGAGATGAGTCAACAGAAACAGGAGGTCCGCGAACGCACGGACCGGCTGGATTCTGTCGGCAATACCACCAAGGCCCTCACCAAGGGCTACGCGGTCGGTTCCGCTGCCCTTGCCGCGTTCCTGTTGTTCAGTGCCTACATCGATGAAGTGAAAGCATACAACCCCTCGTTCCAAGGCGTCATCGACCTGAACAAGCCCGAGGTGTTCGTGGGCGCGTTGCTTGGCGCGGTGCTGGTGTTCCTGTTCTCCTCCCTTGCCATCAAGGCGGTCGGGAAGGCGGCACAGGCGATCATCACGAACGTGCGCGAACAGTTCGCCAACAACCCGGGGATCATGCTGGGCACGTCCAAGCCTGATTATGGTTCCTGCGTGGACATCGCCACGAAGTCGGCCCTCCGGGAGATGGTGGCGCCGGGGCTTCTCGTGGTGCTGCTGCCGGTCGCGGTCGGACTGGTCTTCCGCTGGTTCTTCTGGCTGCACAACACCCCCGGCATGCCGCCGGTCGGCGCCACGGGCGCGGAGGTCGTGGGCGGGCTCCTGATGGTCGGCACGATCACCGGTATCCTCATGGCGCTCTTCCTGAACAACGCGGGCGGCGCCTGGGATAATGCGAAGAAGTACATCGAGACGGGAGCCTTCGGCGGGAAGCGGTCGGAACCGCACAAGGCCGCCGTGGTCGGCGATACGGTGGGCGATCCGTTCAAGGACACCGCGGGGCCGTCGCTGCACGTGCTCGTGAAGCTGCTGAGCACGATCACGCCCCCCCCCCGCCCGCGGCCCCCCCCCCCCCCCCCCCCCCCCGGGGCCCCGGGGCGGCGGCCCCCCCCTCTCCCCCCCCCCCGACGGCCCCACAACCCTGGCGGGCCGCCCGGACTCCCCCCCCGGGGGCGCCCCCCCCCCCCGGGGCCGCGCGCGGGGGGCCGGGGGGGGGGGGGGGGGGGCCGGCGGGGGGGGGGGGGGGGGGGGGGAAGAGGGGGCCTTTCCGCGGGAACGGCCCGCGCCGCCCCCGGGGCCCCCCCGGCGCCCCCCGCGCGGGGGGGGGGGGGCGGCGCCCCCCGGGGCTTGGGGGGGGGGGGTGGGGGGGGGGGGGATTTGGGGGGGGGGGGGGGGGGGGGGGGGGGTTTTTTTTGTTTTTTTGTTGTGGTGGGGGTAAAAGGGGGGGGGGGGGGAGGGGGGGAAAGTGTTTTGTGTGTAATTTTTGGGGGGGGGGAATGGGGAAAAGGTGTTTTGGGGTTTTGTTTTGGGGGGGGGGGGGGATTATTAGGGGTTTTAATTGGGGGGGGGGGGGTTGGGGGGGTGAGAGGGGGGGGGGGGTGGTGGAAAGGAAGGGGGGGGGGGGGGGGGGGGGGGGGGGGGGGGGGGGGGGGGGGGGGGGGGGGGGGGGGGGGGGGGGGGGGGGGGGTTTTGGGGTTTTTGGGGGTGCTGGCGCCGCTGTTCATCTGGCGCAGAAGGTACGAAGGAATGAACAAGAATGCAGAACGCCCCCGACTCCGGGGGCGTTTTCTTCGTTTTCTTGTCTTTTCAATTCAGATATCAGATATCAGATATCTGAATTCAGAATTGGCTGTCTACCAGTGCTCGCCCTTCGGGTCCCGCGTCATCAGATCCCTGCACGCCGCCAGCGGCTCCTTGTCCTCGAAGAGGATGCGGTGCACCTGTTCGATGATCGGCACTTCCACCCCCACCTTGCGTGCCAGGCCGTAGGCCGACTGTGTCGTGGCGACGCCTTCCGCCACCATCGACATCTCCGCGAGGATCTCCTGCAGTTTGCGGCCCTTCCCGATCTCCACGCCAACATGCCGGTTCCGGCTGTGACGGCTCATGCACGTCACCATCAGATCGCCGATCCCTGAAAGCCCGCCAAAGGTCTGGATCCTGCCTCCCAGGCTCACGCCGATACGTGCGATCTCCGCGATACCACGCGTCATGACCGCCGCCTTGGTATTGTCCCCCAGGTTCGCGCCATCGATGATGCCGGCGGCGATCGCGATCACGTTCTTCAGTGCCCCGCCGATCTCCACCCCGCGGACATCCGTGCTCGCATAGACGCGGAAATACGGGACGATGAAGGCATCCTGGACAAGGCGTGCGGTGTCGGGACTCGATGACGCGGCGACGACGGTCGTGGGGACCTTCCGGCTGACCTCCTCGGCATGGCTCGGGCCGGAGAGCGTCGCGAACCGGGCAGGATCGAGCTCAGGGAGGGTATCATGGAACATCTCGGACATCGTCATGAGTGTCCCGTTCTCGATCCCCTTCGCCACATTCACCATGATCGTATCCGGCTTGATGGTGCCGCGGATCTGCCGGACGACGCTCCGGAGATACTGCGACGGGACGGCAGCGACGATGAGCGTCGCACCATCAACAGCCTCAGCGAGGGAGTGGGTGATACCGACCGACGGGGGCAAGGAGATGCCGGGGAGAAAATCGTGGTTCTCCCGTGTTGCGCGCATGGCCACGGCGTCCTTCTCGAGGAAGGACCAGAGCGTGACGCTGTGCCCCTTTTCGGCAAGGAGGATGGCGAGAGTGGTTCCCCAGCTCCCGGCACCCAGGACTGCGATCTGCATAATGGTCAGTAGGTCAGACGGCGCGCGAGGGGTGTTCGCTCTTCTTTTTGAAGAGCTTGTCCGAGCTTATGCGACTCTCGGTGCCCTGCATCAGCCGGGTAATGTTGGATCGATGGGTATAGATGATCAACAACGCAATGCCGATGGCGAAGAAAATGAGGGTGCCGTAACCGCGCACATCCACCATGAAGACGTTCTCGCGGAAGAACATCGTCAGAGGGAATGCGACCGCGGCGCTCAAGGAGCCGAGCGACACATAATGCGTAAGGAGGAACACAATGGCGAAGACACCGAAGGACACGGCCACTTCGACCGGTGCGATACCGATAAGCATGCCGCCTGCCGTCGCGATGCCCTTGCCGCCCTTGAAACCGGCAAAGACGGTCCAGATGTGGCCGAGGATGGCCGAGCATCCGGCGATGATCTGCACGACCGTGAAATCGTCAAAGGGCGTGGCGTTGGTGAACGGCATCGGCCCTTCCATCAGCCGGGCCACAAGCATCGTAGCCACCATGCCTTTGGCCATATCAAGCAGGATCACAAAGACGCCGGCCTTCCAGCCGAGCACACGGATCACGTTGGTCCCCCCGGCATTGCCGCTACCATAATGACGGATATCGATCCCCCGTGCCTTGCGGGCCACAATGATGCTTGTCGGGATCGAGCCGAGAAGATAGCTTATGATGGCAATGATGCTAATGGGGATCATGATCCTCCTGCCGAGGTTGGACGCGAATCAGGGTTCAAATATAGGAAACAGGACTGCCAGAAGCAAGCTCTCGGGCCTACCGGCCTCGCACCCTCAGCCGGGCTGCCAAAAGGTCCTCCCGCGTGGTAATTTTGGCATTTCCATAGTCCCCTTCCACGATACGGACGGGGATCCGCATGCGCTCGACAAGCATGGCATCATCGGTGCCGATGAACCCATCTTTCAAGGCCCGGGCGTGTGCCTTCTCTATGAGATGACGGGAGAACCCCTGGGGGGTCTGGACGGCCCAGAGGAGATGCCGTGGAAGGGTATCCTTGTAGAACCCCCGGGCCCCTTCCCGTTTGATGGTATCCTTGACACGCACGCCGACGACAGCCGCGCCGTGGGCGACCGATGCATCGATGACCTCTTCGATGGCCCGCCGGCTGACGAACGGCCGCACGGCATCGTGGATGAGGACCACGGCGGGATCACCGGTGATCATGGCGAGTCCGGTCCTGACCGAATCCTGCCGTTCCTTTCCACCTTCCACCACCGCGGTCACCTTGGAACAGCCAGCCCGGCGTAGGAGACGGAAGGTCGTTGCGGCGTAGCCCGGAGGGACGACGATGATGATCTGCCCCACAGCGCGGATCCGTTCGAAGGCGCGGACGGTGAGCGCGATGATCGGCTCACCACCCACCTTGAGGAACTGTTTCGGGGTGGTTCCGCCCATCCGGCGGCCTGCGCCGCCGGCGGGGATCACCACCGCGACCTCAGGACGTGAAACGGCGCGGGACATACTCGATCAGGAAGTGGAACTCGGGGAACATGTCGGGCAACTTCATCATGCTGAACACCATCACACCGATCGCCAACCGGTCGAGCCAGGAAGACCGCGGCCAGCCGATATGCACCGTGATCTGCTTGTGCGGCAATTCGTACTTCAGCACGTAGAGCAATTCGGTGATGCTGTCGAAGAGCGATTGCCCGGACTGCGCGAACCGGTAATGGTTCGTCGCCACGCGGTGCGGGATCCCCTGCCGCGGCGAATAGAAGGTCACGAACGCCACCTGGGGGTCAGGGGCATCCGTCCCTTCCAGCGGACGTTTGAAGAAGATGTCGATCCTGTCATCCGGCACCTCGGCGAGCGCAAAGACCATTTGCATGGGGCTATCGGTCTGAGCGACATGGACGATCTCCGGCGCCCGTTTCTTCGCGACACGGAAACCGACGATGAGGAAGAACACCGCGGCCAGGGACCAGAGCGCGATGCCGTACGGTTTGCTCATCCCGAGGTAGATGAACGAGCTGAGCAGGATCACGAAGAGGACCAGTGTCCCGAACCGGGAGGTATTGTAATCGCGGATCTCCTTCGTGCCGGTGAAGTACCGGTAGTACAGGAGGCTCCCCATATTGATCGTGAACGAGGCCACGAGGCCGAGGGCATACATCTCGGCGAGGATCTTCTGGCTTCCCTCGGTGAGCACGATGATGACCGTATAGAACATCGCGTTCAGGATGTGTACGCGGTACAACGACTGCCGTGCGTTCGGCTTGATGATCCAGGTGAAATTGTAGCGGTGCGCCACCCGTTCGATCAGCTCACTCGACGCCACGAACGCGGTATTCACGGCCATCACCAGAGCGATGCTGGCGACGCCGCCGACGATCATGCCGAACGGGACCCCGTTCAGCGAGGCCGCGAACTGGGTGATCAGATCGGTCTCGTGCTCCCCGGGGTCGAGGCCGGAACTGAGGACCAGCGCCGCGATGATCGGGGTGAAGATACCGGTGGTCAACGCAAGGAAGATGTATGCCCGCCCCGTATCGCGCCAGCTCTTCGTGAGCCCGGCGGTCTGCACCACCGACTCGATGCCGGAGTATGCCAGGATGGTACTGGAGAGGCCGATGATGAAGAACCCATACCCTCCGAAGAGCCCGCGTGCCGACATATCATTGGCCATGCCGCGGAAGCTCGTTCCCATCGTTCCCCACGCGCTCGCGGGCGCTTCGATCAGAGCCGACGCGAGGAGGAGGAGCAGGACCAGGGCCACCACGAAGAAGACGCCGAACGTGAACCGGGCGTTCTCCTTGAGGCCGAGGATATTCAGACCGGCGATCCCCCACACCACGCCGAACTCGATGACGAACTTCATGAGCGGGCTCATGCTCATGAACGTCAGCCCGTTCTCCACCGCGCTGACCGTCGAGATACAGGCGGTGAGCACATAGTCCACCATGATCGATGCGACCGCGATGAACGAGAACGTCGGCCCGAGGGTCAGATACGAAAAGGAATAGACGCCACCCCCGCGGATGTTGTGGTGTTCCAGGATCTCCGCGATCTCCACCATGCGGGTCGACAGGAACCGCATGAGGAGAGACGTGATCACGATGAACGGGATGGCGTAGAGCCCGATGAACCGGAACGCCTCGGCGGGGGCATAGAAGATGGACGTGAGCTCGTCCATGAGCGTAATGACCGCAATGGACAGCCACGTCAGCCACCAGCGTCCGGAACCGAAATAGGAGAGGAGGTCTTTCTTCCGGAACAGCCAGATAAAGACCCCCACCACCACAGAGGCGACAAGCCCGAGAATGAGAAGTTTCATACGGCCCGGTCAGGCTGCCAGCTCACAACAACAGCATGGCATCGCCGTAACTGTAAAACCGGTAGCCCTCCTTGATCGCTCTTTTGTAGGACTTCATGATGAGATCACGGTCGCCGAACGCCGCCGTCAGCATCAGCAGGGTCGACTCCGGCATATGGAAGTTCGTGATCAATTTGTCGGTGATCTTGAAATCATACGGCGGGAAGATGAACTTGTCCGTCCACCCGCGGTTCGACTTCAAATGCCCATCGGTCGTGACGCTGGATTCCAGCGCACGGCAGGTGCTGGTGCCCACGACGAAGACGTTGCATTTGGTGTCGATGGTCTTATTCACGACCTGCACCGTGGACTCCGGGATCTCGTAGTATTCCGAATCCATCTTGTGCTTGGTCAGATCCTCGACCTCCACGGGCCGGAAGGTGCCGAGTCCGACGTGGAGCACCACGGGGACGATCTTGACCCCTTTGCGCTTCAGCGTCGTCATCAGGCGCTTCGTGAAATGGAGGCCGGCCGTTGGAGCGGCCACGGCACCGACCACCCGTGCGAACACGGTCTGGTAGGTATCCTTGTCCTTCTCGGTCGGATCGCGCTTGATGTAGTACGGCAGCGGCATCTTCCCGATCCGGTCGATCGTCTTGAAGAAGTCACCCGGCGCATTGAACCGCACCGTCCGCCCGCGCGACGTGGTATTGTCGATCACCTCGCACCAGAGCCGCCCCTCATCGAAGAAGATCTTGTTGCCGATCCGCACCTTGCGGGCGGGGTCCACGATCACGTCCCAGATGTTCTCTTCCTTGTTGAGCTCCCGGAGGAGGAAGACCTCGATCTTCGCGTTGGTCTTCTCCTTCCGGCCAAAGAGCCGCGCGGGGAAGACCTTCGTCTCGTTCACGACGAGACAGTCGCCCTTCTTGAAGAACTGGGAGATCTCGGAGAACTTCATCCCGTTGATCGTCTCCTCCGACCTGTTGACGACCATCAACCGCGATGCATCGCGCGGGTTTGCGGGGTACCGTGCTATCAGGTTCCTGGGGAGAGGATACCGGAAGTCGGAGAGTTTCATACGACGTACACTCCTCACAATGATACACAGCACCCGTCCGTCCCGCAGAACGGGACGGACGGGCAGGGAAACGGATAGTTACTTCTTCCGCTTGGACTTCGCCGGTGCTGCCTTCTTGGCCTTGGCCTTACCCTTGGCCGGTGCATCGGCCAGGGCAGCGCGGGCCGCTGCCAGACGTGCGATAGGCACACGGAACGGCGAGCAGCTGACGTAGTTCAGGCCGATCTGATGGCAGAACTCGACGCTCGAGGGTTCGCCGCCGTGTTCGCCGCAGATACCGATCTTCAGGCCCGGATGGACGCCCCGGCCCTTCTCGATCGCGATCTTCATCAGCGAACCGACACCGACACGGTCCAGCACCTCGAACGGATCCTTCGGGAAGATCTCCTGCTCGACATACGGCACGAGGAAGCGGGCCGCATCATCGCGGCTCACGCCCAGGGTCGTCTGGGTCAGGTCGTTCGTTCCGAAGCTGAAGAACTCGGCGACCGCACCGATCTCGTCGGCCGTGAGGGCGCCGCGCGGGATCTCGATCATCGTACCGACCAGGTACGGGAACTTCACGCCCTTCTCCTTCATGACGTCGACCGCTGCCTTGCGGACGATCTTCGCCTGGTTCGCGAGCTCATTCACGTTGCCCACGAGCGGGATCATGACCTCGGGTTCCACCTTGATGCCGCGCGCCTGCACGTTCGCCGCCGCCTCAAAGATGGCGCGCGACTGCATCTCGGTGATCTCGGGGAAAATGATGCCCAGGCGGCAACCGCGGAAGCCCAGCATCGGATTGAATTCGTGCAGACCTTCCACCCGTGCGTGCACCTTCTCGTAGCTGATGCCCATCTGCGCGGCGAGTTCACGCTGTGCCTTCTCATCATGCGGCACGAACTCATGCAGCGGCGGATCGATCGTGCGGACGGTGACCGGTCGGCCGGCCATCGCCACGAAGATCCCTTCGAAGTCCTCGCGCTGCAGCGGCAGCAGCTTGGCCAGAGCGGCCTTGCGGGCCTCGAGCGTGTCGGCAAGGATCATTTCGCGCATCGGACCGATCTTGCCCTCGCCGAAGAACATGTGCTCGGTGCGGCACAGGCCGATACCCTCGGCGCCGAAGGCGATCGCATTGCTCGCCTGATCGGGCTGATCGGCGTTCGTGCGGATCTTCAGACGACGGTACTTGTCGGCCCACTGCATCACCTTGTCATACATCTGATACACCGGGGCATCCTTCGGATCCAGGGTGCGGTCCACCAGGACCTGGAGCACTTCCGACGGCTTCGTCGGGAGCTTGCCTTCGATCACTTCACCGGTGCTGCCGTCGATCGAGATCCAGTCGCCTTCCTTCAGCGTCTTCCCCTTCACCACCATGGTATGCGTGGTGTAGTCGATCTCCAGCGTGGAGCAGCCGGCGACGCACACCTTGCCCATCTGACGTGCGACAAGCGCCGCATGGGAGGTCATGCCACCGCGGGCGGTGAGGATGCCTTCGGCAGCGTTCATACCCTTGATGTCCTCGGGCGAGGTCTCGATGCGGGTCAGGATGACCAGCTCGCCACGCGACTTCCACTCTTCGGCATCCGGTGCGTTGAACACGATCCGTCCGGTCGCAGCACCCGGTCCGGCATTCAGACCCTTCGCCAGGAGGCGTCCACCCTTCACGGCGGCGTCCTTCTCCTTCAGGTCGAAGATCGGGCGGAGCAGCTGGTTCAGCTGATCCGGCTCGATGCGGTCGAGTGCTTCCTTGTCCGTGATCAGCTTCTCGCCGACCATCTCCACCGCGGTGCGGATCGCGGCGAACGCGGTGCGCTTGCCGACGCGGCACTGCAGCATGTACAGCGTACCCTGCTGGATCGTGAACTCGACGTCCATCATGTCGCGATAGTGCTTCTCGAGCTTCTTGCGGATGCCATCGAGCTGCTTGTAGATGCGCGGATTGTCCTCTGCGAGCTTGGAGATCGGGAGCGGCGTGCGCGTGCCGGCCACCACGTCCTCGCCCTGCGCATTCATCAGGAACTCACCATAGAAGATGTTCTCGCCGGTCGCCGCGTCGCGCGTGAACGCCACGCCCGTGCCGGAATCTTCGCCCATGTTGCCGAACACCATCGACTGCACGTTGACGGCGGTGCCCCACGATTCGGGGATGTCGTACATCTTGCGGTAGGCAATGGCGCGCTCGTTGTTCCACGACCCGAACACGGCACTCACGGCACCCCACGTCTGCACCGGCTTCAGGCCGAGCACCACATCGCCGTACATCTGCACGAACCGGCGGTACGAGTCGTACACGAACCGCGGGTTCTTCGTCTTTGCGACGAGCCCTTCGGCCACGGTGTCGTTGAGGCCGAGGTTGAGGATGGTGTCCATCATGCCCGGCATCGATGCGCGGGCGCCGGAGCGCACGGACACGAGCAGCGGGTTCTTCGGATCGCCGAACTTCGCGCCCATGGCGGATTCGACGCGCTTCAGGGCCTTCTTCACTTCGCCCTGGAGCGACGTGGGGTACTTCAGTTTGTTGGCGTAGTAGTACGTGCAGACTTCGGTGGAGATCGTGAAGCCGGCAGGCACGGGCAGTCCGATGTTGACCATCTCGGCGAGGTTCGCGCCCTTGCCGCCGAGCAGGGCCTTCATCTCAGCGCGGCCTTCAGCCTTACCCTTGCCGAAGAAATAAACGTATTTTTTCATGTATGGTCCTCTATGTGTTGTGTCGATTGACTGTTTTCGCAAACTGCAGGATCAGATGCCGTTGCAGAGGGTTCTCCCTCTCCGTCATCCTTTCCGGATGCCACTGAACGAGCTGAAAAAACGCGCGCCCCGCTGGCACCGCCCATTCCAGCGCTTCGATCACGCCGTCGGCGGAACGGGCTGTCACACGTAATCCCTCACCGACGCGCCCGACCGCCTGGTGATGGGCTGAACTTACCGTGCCCTGTGCCACGCCGGTGATCCCGGCGAGCAGACTCCCCTGTTCAACGGCCACCTGATGCACACGGTCCCCCTCCGGCGTTGAACGATGGTCCTGGTGCCCGGCACGCTGCAGATCCGGCACCAGGGTTCCCCCCAGTACGACATTCGTGAGCTGCGTGCCCCGGCAGATCCCCAGGATCGGCAGGTCCCGTGCGATGGCTGCGCGGATGACCCCAACCTCGAACGCGTCCCGGCGCGGGTCGGTCTCTTCAACGACCCCGTCGGTGTCGACGAAACCGTAGAGGTCCGGACCCACATCCACGCCGCCGGAGAGGATCACACCCTGACAGCCGTCCAACGGATCGCCCGTGGTGTTCTTATACGACACCACCTGGAGATCGACGCCGGGGATGCCTTCCGTGATCCACGAGGTGTACTTCCCGAACTTGAACGCTGACGTCATCGGGTCCGTGAGCACGACCTTCATGAGCCACTCCCGAGCACGGCATCGATCTGCGATCCCAGCGAGTCCGCCGGTTGCAGCGCCACGGACAACTGCGCTGCCGTCACCATCGCCACCGACCCGAGCCTCTCCATTGCACCCGCTACGGACATCAGTCGCACCATATCCTTTTCCGTTGTCACGATCCGCTGCACACCGCTGTTCGTTGCTGCCCCGGCCATCGCGCGCACATCGTCCTGCGTGAACCGGTGGTGATCGCGGTACTGCACATGGCCGGCCACCTCGATCCCCAATGCCCGGATGTCCCGTTCAAACCGCTCGGGGTGCCCGATACCACTGACCAGCACGCAGCGCCCCTTCTGTACCTGCTCCACATCCACCATCTGCCCCGCGGAGTCCACGAACGAACCGATGGCCCTCGTACAGGTCAGCACCGGACCGCTGAACCAGCGCCGTACCGTTGCCTCACCTGCTACCCGACCTGTCACGGGATCGGGATGGGTGAACACCACCACGGATGCGCGCTGCAACGCCGACAGCGGCTCTCTTCTCCGTCCCGCCGGCAACATCTCGTCCGTTGCCAGGTCACTGCTCCCATCCACGACCAGCACATTCAGGTCCCGCGCGATCGCCCGATGCTGATACGCATCATCCAGCACCAGCACCTCGGGGGCGAACAACTTCAGGGCCTCCCGCGCCGCATCGCTCCGACTCTCACCCACGACGACCGGTATGTCGGGGAAGGACCGCGCGAGTTGCACCGGTTCATCACCACCTTCCCGGGCATCGGCCAGGAGCCGTTTCCCATCGGACACAACGCGGACGCCGTGCGAACTTCTGCCGTACCCCCGGCTGAGGATCGCGGTGCGCACATGCTTCGTGCGAAGATATGCTGCGATCCATGCCACCATCGGGGTCTTCCCCGTCCCGCCCACCGTCAGGTTCCCGACCGCGATCACCGGAACGGGTGGCCTGTACACACTGAACAGGCGGTGATCATACGCCGTGTTCCGCATCCACACCCCCACCCCATAGAGGCAGGCCAGCGGCGTGAGAGCGTTAACGGGCGTACCCTTCTTCTTTCAACTGACGCTCGACCTGCTCCAGCTTCTCCTGCGCCTTGTAGGTCGTATGGAGCTGCTTCAGGATCAGGAGCATCTGGACCTTATCCTCATGGAGGCGGCGGTAGGCATCCGTGGAGCGATACTCACCGCCGGCGTTCTTCGCGACTGCGATGCGGCCATCCGTCGCTTTCAGACCGGCGACGAGGATCCGCTCGGCGGTCTGATCGCGGTCGATCTTCGTATACGCCTTGCCCAGAATGCGATAGAAGCTGCCGACGTACGGGGATTCCTTGTACTTCTCCACGGCATCCTTGGCGGTCCGGATCACGCCCTGAAAATCCCCGACATCGTAGTACGCGCGCGTGAGGTTGAACACCTGGCGGTCGTACGGGTACTTCTCTGCGTTCTTCTTAGCATACACGAGGAACGCGCGGTCGTCGCCGAGCGACGACGACATCTCGCACAAGCGTTCATAGATGTCGGACTCCGTCTCACCGCGTGCCTCGAGGCGGATATACTGAGCACGGGAAGAACGGAGATATTCCATCCGCTTCCTGCTCTTGTCCGGCTCCAGCATCGCGCGCTCATACTGCATCTGTGCGAGGTCGCGCAGCGGCTGATGGAAGGAGGAATCCATCGACGCCGAACGGAGGAAGTATGCCGCCGCGCTGTCTGCCTGCCTGTCGATCCAGAGCTGCTGGCCGCGCACGTACAATCCTTCCTTGGTGGTCGGCGCCGCAGCAACAGGTTCCACCCGCGCCGTCTCGGGAGACGGCCCGCAGCCCGCCATGACCAGAAGAACGATGACCGTGACCGCATATGTCCATTGCAGCTTCATGCAACTCCTCTTCCAGACAGGATCGATTCGGCAACGCGCCGGGATGCGCCCGGGCCGCCGAGCCGCTCCCGTATCACGCCGAGTGACGCGTGCACCCGGTCATGCACCGCACGGTCGAACAACATCGGGCCGACCTCCCGCACCATCCGTTCCGGCGTGCAGTCGCCCTGCACCAGTTCCGGTACCAGGGTCTGCCCCGCAACGATGTTCACAAGTCCAATGTGCTTCACCTGCACCAGCCGCCGTCCGATCGCGAACGTCACCGGCGAGGTGCGGTACACGACAACGAACGGGGTCCCGTACCATCCGATCTCCAGCGTCGCCGTTCCCGACGTCACCAGCGCGGCGGTCGAACATTGCATCAGTTCGTGTGTCCCGTGCTCGACGATGCGTATCCCTGCATCCTCGGGCACATACTGTTCGATCACCCCATGCTCCAGGATCGCCGCGCGGCCGATCGCGACCTGGCATGCGCCGCCGGCAGCCAGGGTACACGCTGCCTCTACCATGGCAGGCAGTATCCGCTCGATCTCCTGTGTCCTGCTCCCCGGGAAGAGTCCGAGCAATGGCCGCTCCGGATCGAATCCCTGTCCCCGCAACCACGCGGCAGGGTCGGGAAGCGGCGCGAGCCGTTCCACGAGCGGATGGCCCACGAACGTGACCGGCACTCCCGCTTCCCGGAACAACACCTCTTCAAACGGGAAGATCACGTGCATACGGTCGACCCGTTCCCGGATGGTGTGGACCCTGCTCTTGTGCCAGGCCCAGACCTGCGGGCTGATATAATAGAACACTGCCACACCTGCCGTGCGGGCGCGGCGGGCGAACCGGAGATTGAACCCGGGATAATCGATCAGCAGCACCGCTTCCGGCTTGCGCTGCTCCATTGCCCGGCCCAGCACACGCTCTGCTTCAAAGACGGTGCCGAGATTGCGCGCGACCTCCACGAACCCCATGAACGCCATCTTGCGGATATCCACCAGGATATCCATTCCTTCCCCGCGCATGTGGTCGCCGCCCATCCCGAAGATCTCTATGCCGGGCGACAACTCGCGCAATGCGCGGACGACCCCTGCGCCATGAAGATCACCGGAGGCTTCGCCCGCCAGGATCATGATCCGTCTGTTCACCGATCAGCGGACCCAGATGTTGTACACGAATCTGGCGACGATGATCAGGGTCACCAGCGACATCGCCTGCAGCGTACGCCGTTCGGACGCCAGGCCTTCAGCGAAGTTCAGGTGCTTCGGCGGCGGGGCCGCGCTCCTGTACGGTGACAACCGCGGCACGAGCCGCGGTACATTCTTGAGGTATTCCCCGTACGCTGCACCGAAGTGCCCGCGCAGGTACTCTTCTTCCCGGGAGATGATGAGCGAGTACTGCACGAGGAACCAGAGACATGCAATGATCAGCAGCCACGGGAAGAGCGCCATGGACATGACCCCGACGCCGGCGTACATCAGCATGTTCCCGACGTAGAGCGGATTGCGCACATGTCCGAACGGCCCCGTGGTGATGAGATACGTACCGCCGACCGATCCCGTCGTCCGCGTTTCGGCGCCGGCGATCGACACTCCCCAGAACCGGATGGATTCGCCGAGGAGCACGATGGCGAACCCGAGAAGAAGGCTGGTCAGTGTTGGCTCTGCAAAGACGATCATGACCAGCAGGAACGGGAGCGGTGTATAGCTCCGGTTCTTGAAGATCCACGCGCGTATGTCAAAAGGTTCGCTCATGCTTCCATCATATAGGCTTCACGCCGTTTACGCTCTGCCCGCGGCCGCGGACGGAGTGTTCTGTTGTGCAGCTCTGCCTCCAACCGCACACGTACATCGTCCAGCGTCCGGTAGGGCAGATAGCTGATATTGTTCTGCTGGCACCACGTTTGCAGCGAACTCTTCGCGAACACCAGATCGGCATACTCGACGGGGCACCGATCGGAGTACCCGTCACCCACGTAGATCAGCACATCGCCCTCCGCGGCACTGCCCAGCATCAGGTTCCTCTTACAGCAGGCGCAGCGGTCGCACTCCGCGTTGCCGTGGGGAAAGGCCAGGGTTCCCGTCAGCCGTCCCCCCGTCGGATCCGGGGTCCATTGCAGGCCGTTGCTGAACACGCGCAGCCCATCCGCACCGTCGCGTGCGAGCAAGGGACGGATGTACGCATCGAGCCCGTCGCTCAGCACGGTCAGTTCGATGCCCTGCGCCGCACAGAGCCCGATGATGCCGTGTAACCCGGGATCCACACGCTGTTCGTCAAGGAAGTGCGCGAACGCCGGGGCATCGCAGCTCCCCACCACCTCCAGCGCGCGCTCGTAGTACCCCCGGGCGGAGAGTTCTCCGGCGAGATACTGCCGGTTGAGGGCGGCGCAGACATCGCCGCCGAATCTGAGAAAGAACTGATTGCCGACATCGGCCGTCGTGATCGTTCCGTCGAAATCGAGGAACAGGCGGAGCGTACGGCTCATGCCGATGCCACCGACGCCGACTGGACCTGGGAATTCTGATTGAACCGCACGGTCACGAGTTTCGAGACACCTTCCTCTTCCATCGTCACGCCGTACATCGCGTTCGCCGCTTCCATCGTCCGCTTATTGTGCGTCACGACGATGAACTGGGTGTTGGTCGAGAATTTCCGCAGGATGCGCGTGAACCGGTCCACGTTCGCATCGTCGAGCGGCGCATCCACTTCATCCAGGATACAGAACGGGCTCGGCTTCACGAGGTAGATGGCAAAGAGCAGCGCGATCGCCGTCAGGGTCTTTTCTCCGCCGGAGAGCAGGTCGATGGAGGTCGGACGTTTGCCGCGCGGCTTCGCCGTGATCTCGATGCGTGCCTCGAGCGGATCCACATTCTCTTCCAGCTTCAGATCGCATTCGTCGCCGGGATCGAAGAGGCTCTTGAACGTCTCGATGAAATTCTCGCGGATCTTCTCGAAGGTCTCCGTGAACGTCCGCTGGGCGGTCGCATTGATCTCTTCGATCGTGGCGAGCAGGGTCTTTTCCGCCTCGAGGAGGTCCTGCCGCTGGCTGCTCATGAACTCCAGCCGCTGCTTCTCCGCCTGGTACTCCTCGAACGCCGCGAAGTTGATGTTGCCGAGCGTGCGGAACTTGTCCTTGAGCCCCTGGATCTCGTCACGCAACGCGGCGAAATCCACGAACTCGTCCTCCGGGTACGTCTTCAGTTCGAGAAGCAGCTCGAATTCATTGAATGCGCGGTCCTTCAAATGCTGCACGCGGGCCTGGAGGTCGGCGATCTTCAGGTCGAGGTCATGCAGCACACGGAGCGCATCATCGTGCTGGCGCCGCTGGTCGCGGATCCGCAGCTCGGCGGCATGGATCTCGTTGCGCTGCCGTGCGGTCAGTTCCTCCGCATCCGTGCGCCGGGTCTCCAGCACCATCAGGTCGCCCTGGAGGCGCTCCAGCTCATGCCGGTTCCCGGCCACGCCGGTCTCCACTTCCTGCATCGACAGCCGGGCACCTTCGGCATCGCGCGCATGCTTCTCGAGCGACTCGGTGATGCTGGCGATGGTCATGCCCGCCCGCTGCAGAGCGGCGTCGGTCTGTTGAATGGTGTTGCGGACCTGAACGATCTCGAGCCCGACATCCTGCACGGCGCGCGTCCGGCGGCCCCACTCCTCTTCGAGGAGCGCCAGGTCCTTCGTCGTCGCCTCGGTGTCGCTCTCAATGCCTGTCCGCTCGGCCCGGACCGCCTCAAGCTGCGGCAGGGCCGCGGCGATATCCGCCTGCAGGGTCCCGATCTCGGCAGCGAGGCGCGCGTGCTGTTCCTGGTTGGACGCGATCGAATCCTCGGCCCGTTTCCGCTCGAACGCCAGCTGCGCGATGCGCATCTCGACGGTATGCATCTCCTTCTCGATGGCCTTCACGTCGTCGGCCATGGCCTTGATATCGATGCCATCGTGCTCGGCGAGCACGTCGGCACGTTCCCTCTCGATCGCATCGACCTGGCTCTGCAACCCTTCCTTCACGGTCTGGAGATCGGCGATCTGGTGTTGCTTGCCAATGCTGCCGCCTTCATCCTGGCGCATGCTGCCACCGCGGACGATGCCGACCGAGGTCCCGATCTCGCCGTGGAGGGTCACGCAACGGACACCGCTGGACAGTGCAGCGACACGCCGGGCGGCTTCGCCGTCCTCGACCACCAGGACGCGGTCCAGCAGGAACGCGAACAGGGGCGCATATTCTTCGTCATACCGCGCGAGGTCCAATGCCCAGCCGTGCACACCGGGGATGGAGGGCAGGCGGTAATTGCGTGTGATGCGCGGGAGGCGGTCCAGACAGATGAAGGTGGCCTTCCCCTTCTGCTCTTCGCGCAGGAGGACGACCCCCTGGTCGGCATCGGTGGAACGGTCCACGACCAGCAACCCGGCAGCATCACCGAGCGCGGCTTCGATGGCAATACGGAATTGTTCGTCCGCATGCAGCGCATCCGCGACGGTCAGCTTGCGTGAGGGCGCCCAGCGGTCGGACCCGGCGAGAAAGCGCACGCCCTCGGCAGAACCTTCGCGGCTATCCATGAGGCCCCGGAGGAACTCGATGCGGGCCGACGTGCGCTCGAGGTCGGCGCGCAGCGCCAGGCCGGATCCCTGCAGCGCCTCGATCCGTTCCCGCAGCTCCTGCTTGCGCTTCTCGGCATCGTACATCTTCACTTCTGCTTCGGCGAACCGGCGACGCCGCTGGCGGTCGTCCTCGGTCATCGTGGCGATCTCCGCCGCAAGCCGTTCCAGTTCGCCGGCATACTCCCGGTTCTCTTCCTCCACCTCGGTGATGCTTGCCGTGATGGTCTCCACGCGGCCCTGCCGGCGGTCCTGTTCGGACTGCCGTTCGGCGATGCGGCGCACGAGTGCGAGCATCGATTCGGCGAGGGATCTCGCTTCAGCCTTGCGGGAGTTCAGGCGCTGATCGGTGTCGCCCAGTTCCTGCTTGCGGGCCTCCTGGTCGGCCAGGAACTGCTGTTCCTGCAGCCCCAGCTCCTCCAGCTTCTTTTTGAGCTCAACACGCAGGGCTTCCTGCCGCTCCTGCTCGGCCAGCAGATCCACGTCCTCACGCTCGAGACGTGTGAGGAGTCCGCGGAGCGCCTTCGTCCGTTCTTCAGCGACGAGGTTCTTCTCTTCGACGCGGTGGACCTTCTCGCGGTGCTGGCTGACGTCGCGCTGGGCCTCGGCGAGTTCCTTTTCGGAACTCAACAGGGACGACCGGAGGTCCTCGAGCGTCGACTCCACATTCTCCAGGTCCACGTCCGTGATGTTCCGTTCGGCCCGCAGGGACTGTTGCTTCTCCTGCAGCGGCTCGAGGCGTCCGATGATCTGAGCGTATTCCCGTTCGATGAGGTCCACTTCCAGCGTCCGGAGGCGGGTCTTGACCTCATTGAACTGCTCGGCGCGGCGTGCCTGGCGTTCGAGCGTATTCACGGCCTTCTGCACCTCCGCGATCAGGTCCTGGACGCGGAGCAGATCGGCCTGGACGGATTCCAGTTTACGGAACGCGGCCTTCCTGCGGTGCTTGTACTTCGTCACGCCCGCGGCCTCTTCGAACAGGCGGCGGCGTTCCTCGGTGCGGTCGCTCAGGATGATCTCGATCATCTTCAGCTCGATCACCGAATAGGCATCCGCACCCATACCGGTGTCCATGAAGAGGTCGAGGATGTCCTTGAGCCGGCACGGCACCTTGTTGAGCAGATATTCGCTGTCACCCGAGCGGTACACCCGCCGGCCGATCGTCACCTGCGTATACTCGGAAGGGAGGATGCCTTTGGTATTCTCGATCACCAGCGACGCTTCGGCCATACCCAACGGCTTGCGGGCTTTGGTGCCGTTGAAGATGACGTCCTCCATCTTCTCGCTGCGCAGGGCGCTATACCGCTGCTCCCCGAGCACCCAGCGGATGGCATCGACGATGTTCGTCTTCCCGCAGCCGTTCGGACCGACGATAGCGGAGATGCCGCTGTCGAAGTTCAGCGCAACGCGCTGCGCAAAGGACTTGAAGCCCTGGATTTCGAGTTTTGAGAGATACATTACCTGCCGCTACCCACCATGGAGTAGAGGAATGAGAGGTGCATCGGTGCCGACTGCACCAGGTCATAATACAGATAGAGCATGCCGAAGACCACCACCAGGGCAAGGACGCCCGCGGCGTACATCTTCGGGGGATAGATATCGTAGATGATGGAGATGCCCTTGAAGAGCCGGGAGATGACCCAGATGATGAACCCCGCGATGATGATCAGGGCCGGCAGCACATAGGTCGATCCTTCCATGACCCTGAAGAGGATCATGCCCACCGGGATGAACGCAAGGAGCGGGGTCATGGACCATACGGTCACCGTATAGGCCTGGTACGCGAACACACGGGAACGCACCACGATCTTGAACATATGGACGGCTCCGCTCAGCAGCACCAGCAGTAAGAAAATGAAGCCTGAAGCCGCAAGGATGAAGCGCAGGGGCTCCCAGATGAGGTGGATGAGGAACGCCTTCAGGCCATCCGCGATGAGCACATACGTCAGCAGATCATCCAGGAAGAGGCTGTCGCGGAAGCGGTACAGGACACTCGACAGCACGATGGCCAGGGACACGGAGACGATGAGCGCAAGGAATGTCGTGTGGATGAGGGAGACGGCGTGCTGATCCCGGACGTCGGCGAAGAAATTGAATGAATTCATGAGCGAGCGGTTGACGCTCTCGCGGAAGCGGCGGTTGACGTTGTACAGGTACGCCACCGCGATCAGGATCACAAAGCCCGCCAGCACGTAGATGATCGGCGTACGGGAGGTATAGGTGCCCGCGGGCAGAGCCGCAGGCTTCTCGCCGCGGAAGATCGCACGCACCGCGTCGTACGCAAGGCGCTTCTCGCGCCGGTCACTCACCAGGCCCATCCGGTGCATCCACGGATCGCCGGTGTGCACGGTCAATGCCGGCCGGTCTCCCCGCCAGTCGTTGAAGGAGAGGAGGATGATGCCGTCCGGATCGAACGTGCGCAGAAGGTCGAGCCTCTGAATGAAGAACCGGGCCTGTGCCTGCTGCGAGAGCGGATCGTTGTATCCCCGCTTGTTCTCGTGGTCCACTTCCATGCCCAGCCGCGTCACGAACATCGGCACGCCGGGATGGGCTTTGCGCCAGTCCTCGAGGACCAGCTTGACGGTCTTCGCATCGTGGTCGTACAGATTGAGGGCCGCGATATCCACAAGATCGCTGATCGAATCCGTGACACCCGCACGCACCGGCAGATAGAGCGGACGATCGTCGAGCGAGCGGGCAGTCGACGCGAGAGCGCTCACGAAGGGGCGTGCATCGGTGCGGTTGGATTCGATATCGTCGCCCAGGCCCCAGGCAAGCACGGAGGGATGATGGCGGTCGCGGATGATCATCTCGCGCACCATACCGGTCGCGGTCTCCTGGAACTGCTCCTGCATCAGCAGCGCGGCGGGAACACCGATCACCGGCACCTCCACCATCGCGAACAACCCATACCGGTCGCACAGATCGAGCATCACCGGATGCGGGGGATGCCCGATGAACCGGATGACATTGGCGCCCAACATTTTCATTGCGATGACGTCGCGTTCACGCTCTTCGAACGGCACGGCGTTCCCCCACGCGGGATGGTCCTCATACCATGCGACGCCGCGGATGACCAGCCGGCGCCCGTTCAGGAGGAGATCGCCTTTCTCAACGATGAGCGACCTGAACCCGAATGGACGCAACACTTCATCGATCACGGAAACGGTCTTGCCGCTCACCATCACGAGCCGGCACTTCACCGTATACAGGTCGGGGGTATCGGGAGACCAGAGGCGGGGGTTCGCCACAACGAGGTCGGTCTTCGGGCCGGTCCAACGGCCATCCGCATACGTCAGCGGGGTGACGCCGCTCTGGGCCGCGATGGCGCCGGAGAGCGACTCTACGACTTCAACCTGCATGCCGAGGACCACTTTTTTGTCGGCGGTCACGATGCGCACAACACTGTCCAGTGCCCCTTCGATCTCCGGCGCCATGGTCAGGCGGAAAGATTCTCCGACACCTATCGCTGCCGAGGAAAGGGTCACATCGCGAATGTACAGGAGAGGAGTGCCGAGCAGGGCGACGTCGCGGTGGATACCGCCATAATTGCGCCAGCCCCACACCATCTGCTGGGGAGGGACCGTTGTGCGGCCGTCGAGGTCATTGTCGACCACCAGCCGGAGGATGTTGTCCCTCCCGGGCTGGAGATCGATACGCGGAATGGGGATCGTGAAACTGGTATAGCCACCGGCATGATGCCCGAGGAACTCGCTATTCACCGACACATCCGTGCCGTGGTTCGCACCGAGGACAACAAGATGCCACTGATAGCGGTCGAGATCGAACGTTGGCATCTCGAACCCGCGCTGAAAATCGATCGCTCCCCTCCCATCAAAGGCAACGGGCAAGCTGACGCTGCCCGTTGAGCCGTTCTCATGCGCAAAGGTCCATAGACCATTGAGCGAAATGAGTTTTCGGGTGGAAGAAGCAGAGTACTGCGTCGCCCTCCATTCCGGAGAGCCTGGTGTACCGTTCTCCAGGAATTCAGGGATTCCAGCGAAGCAAACCGGGATGGTCAGGAGCCCGAGAAGGGTGAGGCAGCTCAATATGAACGCCGATTTGCGAACCGGGATCAAGCCCACAGTGTGTTTTTTCGGTAGGTTTTGGAGTCCTTCGCAATAATATACAATCAAAACGTCCTGAATGCAAGGAAAACCGCCCACCCCTATGGGCGAGCGGCCTTGATGATCGCTGCGAATGAATCCGCCTTGAGGCATGCCCCACCAACAAGCGCTCCATCTACGTCATTTTGCGCCAGTATCTCTGCCGCATTGTCAGGCTTTACGCTGCCGCCGTACTGGATCGTGAGCTTCTCCGCGAGCGCCCAGTCATAAAGTCCGGCGATCTGCTTGCGGATGAGCTGGTGGACCTCCTGAGCCTGGGCCGGGGAGGCAGTCTTGCCCGTACCGATCGCCCAAACAGGTTCATAGGCGATGACGACCTTGGCCAGATCCGCGGGGGTCAGGCCGGACAGGACACCCTTGATCTGGGTCGTGATGACCTGGGTCGTGATATCCTTCTCGCGCTCCTCAAGGGTCTCGCCGACACAGATGATCGGGCGGAGTCCAAGGGCAAGAGCCTTCTTGGCCTTAAGGTTGATCAGCTCGTTGGTCTCGCCGTAGTACTGACGGCGCTCCGAGTGGCCGAGGATCACGGCATCGCAGCCGACCGCCTTCAGCATCTTGCCCGAGATCTCGCCCGTGTAGGCGCCTTCATCGTGCTGCGACATATTCTGTCCGCCCAGCTGAAACGCGGAACCCTTCACCAGTTCGCCCGCAAGGGCCAGCGAGGTGAACGGAGGACAGATGATGGACTCCACCCCTGCCGGTACGGACGGCACGGCCGCCTTCAGGGCAGTGATGAGGTCGCGCGTCTCCGCCACATCCTTGTACATCTTCCAGTTACCTGCTATGATCATCGTACGCATTGTCGTTGCCTTCTGTATAGGTGAATGGATCCTGCGCTCCCCCGGTGGGCCGGGGACAGGCGTCAGCCCGTGATACCTTTCGGGGGCAAACGCTTTTCCGTCAGCGGATGCGCAAAGACCCGTTTATGAAATGGATGACTTACGGTCAGCACAGGCTGGCGGGCCTTGCGCACGACCTCGGCCGTATTGTTGCCGATGTAGACACGGCGGAGGCCCTTGCGTCCGTGCGTCGACATCACGATGATGCCCACCTCGCGATCATCCGCGAACCGCACGATGGAATTGCTCGGCTCAACGTCGCGGTCGACGAAGACCTCGACCTTCACTTCGTCCGCCTGCGGATGGTACTCCTTGAGGTCCGGCATCCGGGCCAGCACCTGTTCCCTGGCCTCGGGCTTCTCCAGCTCCGAGATGTACTGGATATACAGGACCGCACCGTACTGACGTGCCATGGAGAGCGCATACGACAACGCCGCATTGCCTGCCGGCGAAAGGTCGGTCGGACAGAGGATCGATTCGACCCGTGCCCCGACCTCCAGGCCCTGTTGGATCGTCAGCACCGGCTGCCGCGATAACCGGACGACGCGCTCCACCGTACTGCCGATCAGATAGGACGAGAGGTGGGTCAGCCCCCGCGTCGCCATCACGATCAGGTCGTACTCTTTCGCTTCACTTTCTTCGATGATGACCTTGTAGGCACGGCCGGCAAGGATCTGCGGCACCAGCCGGGCCGGCTTCCCTTCGAATCCGCGGCGGATGCGGTCGAACTGTTCGTTCAGATACGCCGTTTTCCGCTGCTGGTACTGCTCCACGATGGCATCACGCACATCACCGGCTCCGAGGGGCGACACCGGGAATTCATCCACATGCAGAAGGATGATCTCGGGCGTGAAGCGCCCTCCGAGGTACAGCGCGTGCTCCAGGGCTTCATCCGCATGCCGGGAAAAATCCGTGGGCACCAGGATGCGCCGCAGTTCATACATCGGTCAACCCTTTCGCGCTGCGAGCTGCGCCTTCAGAACCTCATTCACCATTTTCGGGTTCCCCTTGCCCTGCATCCGCTTCATGGTCTCGCCAACAAAGAAACCGAACACTCTCTCATTCCCACCGAGGTACTGCTGCACCTGCGCCCCATTCGCGGCGAGCACGTCTTCGACGATAGCGGTGATCGCACCGCCGTCGGATACCTGCACCAGCCCTCGCTCCTGTACGATCGCCTTCGCCTCTGCCGTCGATGTCAGCATCGCCTCGAACACATCCTTGGCGATCTTCCCGCTGATGGTCCCGTCCAGGATCAGCCCGATCATCCCGGCGAGGCGTGCCGGAGCGATGGGGAACGCACCGACTTCCACCTTCTGTTCGGCCACGACGCGCAGGACGTCCGTCATCACCCAGTTGCTCACCGGTTTCGCGAGTGCTGCACCGTCACCGGGGCGGAGCCCCTGCAATGCCGTGAGTGTCTGCTCGAAGTAGTCCGCGACCGGCCGTTCGGCCGTCAGCACATCGGCATCGTACCGCGGAAGGCCGAAGGTGCTTTCGTAGCGGTCGCGCCGGGGCACCGGCAATTCCGGCAACGCGGCACGGGCCGCCTTCTCCCACGCTTCATCGACAAGCACCGGAACCAGATCGGGATCGGGGAAATACCGGTAATCATGCGCCTCTTCCTTGCTGCGCATGGGGTAGGCACATCCGGCATCGGCGTCCCAGAGCAGGGTCTCCTGCACCACGCGTCCGCCCGTTCCCACGAGATCGATCTGTCGCTGGATCTCGAACTCCAGCGCCCGTTCCACATTCCGGAACGAGTTCATGTTCTTCACTTCGGTCTTCGTCCCGAGCGCGGTCTCGCCACGCAGACGGATCGAGACGTTCGCATCGCACCGCAGGCTCCCCTCCTCCATATTCCCGTCGCAGATGCCAAGGTAGGTCACCAACTGACGGATGAGAATGAGAGCGTGATATGCCTCGCGCGGCGACCGGAGGTCCGGTTCGGTGACGATCTCGATGAGCGGCGTCCCGCACCGGTTGAGGTCCACGAGCGTCTGCGGCCCCTGATCGTGGATCAGTTTGCCTGCATCCTCTTCCATATGGATGCGCTTGATCCGCACACTCGTCTTCGTGCCGCCTTCGAGCTCGATCTCCAGGTTCCCATCGATACAGATCGGCTCTTCATACTGCGAGATCTGGTACCCTTTGGGGAGGTCCGGGTAGAAGTAGTTCTTCCGTGCGAGGATCGAACGCGGCGTGATGCGGCAACCGGTGGCAAGGCCCATCCGGATGATGTACTCCACCAGATCCCGGTTGAGCACCGGAAGGGTGCCGGGGAGGCCGAGGCATACCGGACAGACGTTCGAATTCGGCGCATCGCCGAACCGGTTCGAACAGCTGCAGAAGGCCTTGGTTGCGGTCAGAAGTTGGGCATGAACCTCGAGCCCGATGACCGCCTCGTATGGAGACGGTGTGTTCAGGCGATCGCTTCCGTCACTTTTTCCGCTGCGTCTTTGAGACTTCTGGCAACGAGGAAATTCATCCCGGACGCGGCGAGGATCTCCCCCGCCAGCTCGGCATTCGTGCCGGCCAGACGCACCACCACGGGAATATCCACTTTCACTTTGCGTGCGGCCTCGACAACGCCCGTCGCGACACGATCGCAACGCACGATGCCGCCAAAGATGTTGATCAGCACAGCGCGCACGTTCTTGTCGGCCAGGATGATCTTGAACCCGGCTTCCACCGTCTGCGCATTCGCGCCGCCGCCGACATCCAGGAAGTTCGCCGGTTCGCCGCCGGCAAGCTTGATGATGTCCATGGTCCCCATCGCCAGGCCTGCACCGTTCACCATGCAGCCGACGTTGCCGTCCAGCTTGATGTAGTTCAGGTTCGCCTTCGAAGCCTCCACCTCGAGCGGGTCCTCTTCGTCGATATCGCGCAGCGGGGCGAGTTCGGGATGCCGGTCGAGGGCGTTGTCATCGAAGTTCATCTTGGCATCGAGCGCCATCACCACGCCGTCGGTGGTGACCACCAGCGGATTGATCTCGGCAAGCGAGCAGTCCATCGCCTCGTACGCCTTGTACAGCGCCTGGAGGAACTTCACGCCGTTCTTGAACGCATCGCCCGTGAGGCCGAGCCCGAATGCCAGCGCACGCGCCTGGTACGGACGGAACCCCGCGCCGCGGTCCACGTATTCCTTCAGGATCTTCTCCGGTGATTCGGCGGCGACCTTCTCGATCTCCATGCCGCCTTCGGTGGAGGCCATGACCGTGTTGCGCGAGGTCGCGCGGTCCAGGGTGATGCCGATATAGAGCTCGCGGGCGATCGAGATCCCCTGCTCGATGAGCAGGCGTTTCACGATGCGTCCTTCGGGGCCGGTCTGATGCGTCACGAGTTGCATGCCGAGGATCTGCGAAGCGTATGTCCGCACTTCCTCCAGCGAACGGGCCACCTTCACGCCGCCGCCCTTGCCACGCCCGCCGGCATGGATCTGGGCCTTCACGACCCAGACCGACCCGCCGAGGTTCTGTGCTGCCTGGACCGCTTCATCCACCGAGAAGGCCACCTGGCCTTTGGGGAGCGCGACATCGAACTTCCTGAGGATGTCCTTTGCCTGGTACTCGTGGACCTTCATGGCGCCAATCCTGTCCGCTTAGTGAATGTTCTTTGTTGCGATCGATTTTCCCTGCAGGAAGAGCAGGAGGTAATCCCGTCCGCCCGCCTTCGAATCCGTGCCGCTCATGTTGAAACCGCCGAAGGGATGCACGCCGACGAGCGCGCCGGTGCACTTCCGGTTCAGATACAGGTTGCCGACGAAGAACTCCGACTCGGCGCGTTTCAGCCGCTTCGCATTCTTCGAGTACAGCGCGCCGGTCAGGCCGAACTCGGTGTTGTTCGCGATCTCCATCGCGTGATCGAAGTCGCGCGCCTTGATGATCGCCAGCACCGGACCAAAGATCTCTTCCTGCGAGATCGTCGCCTTCGGATCGACATCCGCGATGACCGTCGGACGGATGAAATACCCGCTGTCGCCGACCTTCATGCCGCCGGCGACGAGGCGGCCGCCTTCCGCAAGGCCTTTCCGGATATAGCCCAGGATGCTCTCCTGCGAACCTTCGTTCACGACCGGGCCCATGGAGTTGCGCGGGTCCTCGGCATCGCCCAGGGACAACGTCTCGGTCCGTTTCGCCACCGCTTCCACGAAACGGTCGTAGACCTTCCCGACAACGATCGCGCGCGAGCATGCGGAACACTTCTGCCCCTGGAACCCGAAGGCCGATGCCACCGTGCCGGCGACCGCCGCATCGAGATCCGCCGTCTCGTCCACAACGATGCTGTCCTTACCACCCATCTCCGCCACGACGCGCTTCAGCCAGACCTGTCCGGGCTGTACCTTCGCAGCGACCTCGTTGATATGGATGCCGACCTCTTTGGATCCGGTGAACGAGATGAAGCGGGTCTTCGGATGCAGCACCAGTGTATCGCCCACGGCCCCGCCGGGGCCGGAGACGAAGTTCAGCACGCCCGGGGGAACCCCGGCTTCCTGCATGATCTCGACGAATGCCCAACCGATGCGCGGAGAATCGCTGGACGGCTTGAGCACGACCGTATTGCCTGCGACGATCGCCGCGGAGGACATGCCGGCGAGGATCGCGAGGGGGAAGTTCCACGGCGGGATAACGACGCCGACCCCGAGGGGGACGTACACCAGTTTCCCCTTTTCGCCGGGATTCTTCACGACCGGATGTTCTTCGCCGTACCGCAGCATCTCGCGGCCGTAGTACTCGAGGAAGTCGATGGCCTCGGCCGTATCCGCATCGGCCTCAGGCCAGGTCTTGCCGACCTCGAGGATCATGATCGCGTTGAGGTCGAACCGCTTCTTCTTCATGATGGCCGCCGCCTTGAAGAGGACGGCCGCACGCTTTGCCGGTGCAACGGTCTTCCACTGCTCGAACGCGGCGAGCGCAACGTCCATCGCCTTGTTGGCAAGAGTGGCATTCCCCTTCTGGAAGACGCCGACCACTTCGGCCGGGCGTGAAGGGTTGAACGACTTGAATTTCTCATCCAGCCGGATGTGCTCACTGCCGATCAGAATGGGAAATTCCTGGCCGAGCCCCGACTTGATCTTCTTCAGGGCATCGAGCTGTTTCTTCTTGTTGGCCGGTTTGGTGAAATCCAGGACGGGTTCGTTGGAAAACTTGGGAATCGCCATACGTTCCTCACACAATTGGGTGGTACGCCAGGTCGCAGGTCCCGAGCGGGAGAGAATGCTCAAAGTGCTCTAAGGTACGGAAAATGAGCAGGATTAGCAAGAAAGCCGGCGGGCGGCCAGAAGGGTGTTCTGCATCAGCATCGCGATGGTCATGAGTCCGACACCCCCCGGGACCGGGGTAATGGCAGAAGCGACCTCCGCAGCCGATGCAAAATGCACATCCCCGACGTTGCGGTACCCTTTGGGAAGCGAAGGGTCGTTGATGCGGTTGATGCCGACGTCGATGACGACACAGCCCGGTTTGAGCATTGCACCGGTGATGCTCTCCGGCCGGCCGACGGCGGCGATGAGGATATCCGCCTGTTTGATGAAGGGCCTGATATCCTTCATGCCGGTATGGGCGATGGTGACGACCGCATTGGCCCCCTTCGCCTTCTGCAGCAGGATGTTGGCAATGGGCTTGCCGACGATGTTACTGCGCCCGACGACGACAACGTGCTTGCCGCCCGGATCGTTGCCGCTGCGGACGAGCAGTTCCTGGATGCCGGCGGGGGTACAGGGGCGGAGGCATTCCATGCCGATGACCAGCCTGCCCACATTGACGGGATGGAACCCGTCCACATCCTTGCGCGGGTCGATGGCTTCGATCACGCGCTGCTCATGGATATGTTTCGGGAGGGGCATCTGGACAAGGATGCCGTGCATGAGGGGATCGGCATTCCAGGCGTGGACCTGTGCGAGGACGGCTGCCTCGGTGGCGTCGGCCGGCATCCGGATCGTCTCGGAGTGCATCCCGAGGTCCGCACAGGCCTTGCCCTTGGAGTTCACATAGGTCTGAGAAGCGGGATCTTCGCCAACAAGGATGACGCCGAGTCCGGGGCGGACGCCCTTCTCCCTGATCAGCTGCGCAACGCCTTCGCGGACCTCATTCTTGATCTGTTCGGCGACGGGTTTCCCCTCGATGCGCTGCGCTGCCATGGGTCCTCAGAAAGCTGGGAAGATGATGTGTTCTGCGGAGAGAGCCTTGCCGGTGGCGGGGTCGGCCTTCACGAGCAGGCCACAGAGGCGGACATCGTTGCTCGCCACCTCATACTTGTGCGGGGTCCCCAGCACGAGGCGCTTCAGCGCCGCTTCCTTCTTCATCCCCAACACGGAATCGTACGGGCCGGTCATGCCGACATCCGTGATGAACGCGCTGCCGCGGGGGAGGATCCTGCAATCGCCCGTCGGCGTGTGCGTGTGCGTCCCTGCGAGCGCCGTGATCTTGCCGTCCAGGAACCACCCCATCGCCATCTTTTCCGCCGTCGCATCCGCATGGAAATCCACGAACACGATCTTCGTCTCTTCCTGGATCTTGCTCACCGCCCATTCGGCGGAGCGGAACGGATCGTCGATGGCCTGCATATACACGCGGCCCTGGACATTCAGCACCCCGGCCTTTCCCTTTTCGCCGAGGTCCACGACGATGAATCCATTCCCGCCATTGTCGCGCGGATAGTTCAACGGACGCAGGATGCGGCGGTCGGAACCCAGCACCTTCCGGCTGTCCCAGCGGTCCCACACGTGATTGCCCGTCGTGATCACATGCGCGCCGAGAGCGAAGATGCGTTTCGCATGTTCTTCGGCGATGCCTTTGCCTTCGGTGACGTTCTCGCCATTGACGATCACGAGATCGACATCATGCTTCTTGATGAGGCCGGGGACAAGGGTCTCCGCGATCTCGAGGCCGGGGGTCCCGACGATATCACCGATAAACAGAATATTCATGTGGTCCGGAGGTGGAAGACTACACAGCTGGGGTGAACTTGGCGACCTCTTCAACGATCACGTCAACGATCTCGGATTCCTTCACCTTGCGGATGACCTCGCCCTTGCGGTACAGGATGCCGACACCTTTGCCTGCAGCGATGCCGATGTCGGCCTCGCTCGCTTCGCCGGGGCCGTTGACGACGCAACCCAGGACGGCGATCTTCACCGGCTTCTTCACTCCCTCCAGACGCTTCTCCAGCTCTGCCATGATGCCGAACAGGTCCACTTCCAGCCGCCCGCAGGTCGGGCAGGCGATGAGTTCCACGTTGCGTGTGGCAAGGCCGAGGGTACGCAGGATCTCCTTGCCGACCTCCACTTCCTTCACGGGCTCGTCGGTGAGGGACACCCGGATGGTATCGCCGATGCCTTCCGCGAGGAGCGTGCCGATGCCCACGGCCGACTTGATCGTGCCGATCTTCGTCGTACCGGCCTCGGTGACACCGAGGTGCAGGGGGATGTCGGTACGCCGGGCCACAAGGCGATACGCCTCGATCATCAGGCGCACGTCGGTGGACTTCACCGAGATCACGACGTCGCGGAAGCCGAATTCATCGCAGATGCCGACGTGGCGCATCGCGCTCTCGAAGAGCGCTTCGGCGGTCGGATAGCCGTGCTTGGTAAGGATGTCCTCTTCCAGCGAACCGGAATTGACGCCGATGCGGATCGGAATGCCGCGGTCTTTCGCGGCCGTGAGCACCTCGCGGATGCGGTCCTTGCTCCCGATGTTGCCGGGATTGATGCGCACCTTGGCGACGCCGGCCTCGATCGCCTTCAGGGCGAAGATATGATTGAAATGAATGTCGGCGACGACAGGGATGGGCGACTGCGTGACGATGGCCGCCATGGCTTCGGCGGCTTCCTTCTCATTCACCGTCACGCGGACGATATCGCAGCCGGCCTCGGCCGCTCCCACGATCTGTGCGACCGTTCCCGCCACATCGGCGGTCTTGGTCTTGGTCATGGTCTGCACCGACAGCGGTGCGCCACCGCCGATGGCGATGCCGCCCACGAGCACGCGGCGTGTCGCACGCCGCAGCGCGCTGAATTTCGGTTCACCGGATCCCGGCGTGGTCTCCGCCAGGTTCGTGATAGGGATCTCCATACGCTCCATTCCGCTCAATGCATCCGTCTGCTTGCTTCGTTCAGGATCCGTTTCTCATCTTCGGACAGGCTCTGATAGCCGCCGGTACTGATCTTATCCAGGATGGCATCGATCACCTCCTGGTTGACCTCATCCTTATTCTTCGGCCCCATCGGTTTGCCGGTGGAGATGTCGTAGAATTTCGCATCGCGCACCTCTTCGCCGCCGGATTTCCGGACGCGTGCGCTGCCGGAGAACGGCAAGGATTCTTCGCCCTTGAAACCGATGGTCCACTCACGCAGCGGGATCATGCCGAGGTCGACGGCCATATACAGGAAGCCAACGAGCGCGCCGCCGAGATGTGCGAAGTGTGCCACCCCGTTCTCGGTCCCGAGAACACCGTTCAGTACCTCGGCGCCGATCCAGAATGCCACGAGGTATTTCGCACGGACAGGGAACAGGAAATACACATAGATGGGCCGGTCCGGGAACAACATCGCGAAGGCGATCATCACCCCGAACACCGCGCCCGATGCCCCGACGGTCCCGCCCAGATGACCGATGAGCGGTGCCATGAGGAAGTCCACGACCCCCGCACCGATACCGCACACCATATAAAAGATGAGGAATTTCTTCGACCCCCAGGCGTTCTCCATCTCCATGCCGAACATCCACAGCGCCAGCATGTTGAACAGCAGATGCAGGAAGTCCGCGTGGAGGAACATGTACGTCACGAACTGCCAGGGCCAGAAGGACGGTGACCCCAGGCCATGCAGGGCAAGCAGGTTGGTGAGGTCCTGGAAGACATAGTGCCCCCCGATGGTCAGGGGGGCGAGAAAATACTTCAGGAGGAGCAGAATGACGGCGTTGCTGATGATCAGTGCTTTGATCACCGGCGGGAACATGCTGAATCCCCCGAAGAACGCGGGGCGGTAATAGGAACCGGACCGCATGGATCCGTACGACGACATCGTTCTACTCCTCCTTTGCTACGGTGTCAACACCACGACAGCGTGAATGGTTCACTTCGTATCGAGTGCGGCCAGCCCGGGGAGATTCTTCCCTTCGAGGAACTCGAGGGAGGCACCGCCGCCGGTGGACACATGGGAGACAGCCGTTTCGAAGCCTGCCTGCGCGATCGCGGCCGCGGAGTCGCCGCCACCAACGATCGTCACGGCACCGTTCTTCGTGACCTCGGCAAGAAGCTTCGCGATCTCCAGCGTACCGTTCGCGAAGTTCGGCATTTCGAACACGCCCATCGGACCGTTCCACACGATCGTCTTGGCGCGGCGGAGTTCCATGCTGATGACCTTCACGGTCTCGGGGCCGATATCCAGGCCGCGCCAGCCGGCGGGGATCTGGTGCACGGGCACGATGCGCCGCTTTGCGTCATTGTCGAACTTGTCGGCGATCACGCAATCCACCGGCAGGATGAGCCGCTTGTTCTTGCTCTTCGCGGTCTCCAGGATCTCTTTGGCGAGGCCGAGCTTCTCCTGCTCGACGAGCGAATCGCCCACCTCGAGGCCCTGTGCGGCGAAGAAGGTGAACGCCATGCCGCCGCCGATCACCAGGGCATCGACCTTCGGCATGAGGTTCTGGATCACATCGATCTTGCCGGAGATCTTCGCGCCGCCGAGGATCGCCATGTACGGGCGGGCGGGGTCGGCCACAGCACGGCCGAGGTATTCGATCTCCTTCTGCATCAGGTAGCCGGCGACCGACGGCGTGAGGAAATGCGTGATGCCTTCGGTCGAGGCATGCGCACGATGGGCGGTGCCGAAGGCATCGTTCACGTACACATCGCCAAGCGACGCGAGTTCCTTTGCGAATGCTTCCACGTTCTTCTCTTCTTCGGCATGGAAGCGGAGGTTCTCCAGGAGAAGCACCTGTCCGGGCTGGAGCGCATCGACCGCAGCGCGCGCAGGCCGGCCGACGCAATCTTCGGCGAACTTCACATCGGTCTTGAGCAGTGTCGCGAGGTGCTGGGCCACCGGCTTCAGCGAGAATTCCGGGGTCGGCTTCCCTTTCGGGCGGCCAAGATGGCTCATGAGGATCACCGCGGCGCCGGAGGAAAGGAGTTTTGTGATCGTGGGCAGCGACTCGACGATGCGCTTGTCGTCGGATACCTTGAGGTCCGGCGTCATCGGCACGTTGAAGTCCACGCGTACGAGTACTTTCTTGCCCGCAAGGGCGATGTCATCGATCGTCTTCGTTGTCATGGTCAGAGGTTCCTTGGGTTCAAAAAAAAGTGCGGCTACCGCACCCTGGTCGGGCCCGGCAGCCGCAGCGTCGTCATGGATGGATCAAGCGATCTTCTTGAGCAGATCGATCACGCGGCACGAGAAACCCCACTCGTTGTCGTACCATCCGAAGACCTTCACCGTCGACCCCTGGGCCATCGTCAGCTTCGAGTCGAAGATGCAGGAGTGCGAGTTGCCGATGATGTCCACCGACACCAGCTCTTCCTCCGAATACTCAAGGATACCCTTCAGCGTCGTCTCTGCTGCCGCCTTGATGGCCGCATTGACCTCTTCCTTCGTGGCCGGCTTCTTCAGCACGGCGACGAAATCGGTGATCGATGCATCCGGGGTCGGGACGCGGAGCGAGAAGCCGTCCAGCTTGCCCTTCAACTCCGGGATGACCTTACCCACGGTGCGGGCGGCACCGGTGGTGGTGGGGATGATCGACAGTGCCGCGGCGCGCGCACGGCGGAGATCCTTGTGCGGGAGGTCGAGCAGGCGCTGATCGTTCGTGTAGGAGTGGATCGTGGTCATGTAGCCATGATCCAGACCGAAGGTCTTGTGGAGCACGCTGACCATCGGGGCAAGGCAGTTGGTCGTGCAGGAGGCGTTCGACACGAACACTTCCTTGCCGGTGAGCACATGCTCGTTCACGCCCATCACGACCGTGGCATCGATCTCATCCTTCGCCGGGGCGGTCAGGAGGACCTTCTTGGCGCCGGCGGTGATGTGCTGCTGCAATTTCTCACGGCTCGTGAACACGCCGGTACCTTCGACGATGATATCGGCACCGAGTTCTTTCCACGGCAGCTTGGCAGGATCCTTCTCCGCAAGCACCTTGTACTTCTTGCCATCGACCACGATGCCATCGGCGTCTGCCGTCACGGTACCGTCATACTTGCCGTGGACGGAATCATATTTCAGCAGATAGGCCAGCGTCTTTGCATCGGTGAGATCGTTGATCGCAACGACGTTGAAACCGCCATCCTTCAGCATGCGCCGGAAAACCAGGCGGCCGATACGACCGAATCCGTTAATGCCTATGTTAATTGCCATGGGTAACCTCCTGAGTCCAGAAATGAAGTGTAATTGCTTGCTTTGGGGTACGGAAAACAGTCAAATTCTAATTAATTTAGCAAGCTTCAGGACCATTGTCAAGGAAAGCTGCTCTGCGAGGGCAACGGCTGCCACGTAGACCGCATCGGCACGGCCAACACGAAGAGCCGCAGCACATGCCCGGGTGGTAGCACCTGTGGTAAGGACGTCGTCGACGAGAAGTACCCTTTTTCCCCTCAATGAACCGATTTTTGAGGGTGGCACCATGAATGCACCCTGAACATTCATCTGCCGGGCCGTGTACCCGAGCGTCGTCTGTGAATCTGTCCACCGCGTGCGGCGCACGGCGCGTGGCCACACCGGCTTCCTGACCACTCCCGCGATCCCCCGCGCGATGCTCTCCGCCTGATTGTACCCCCGCTCCCTCTGCTTGGAACGATACAATGGAAGCGGAATGATGAGGTCCACTTCATGGAGCCACGGGGTCTCCATCGCAGCCACACCCAACCGGGATCCCAGCTCACGGCCGACCCCGGTCAGACCTCCGTATTTCAACGCATGCAGCAGATCCTGCACCGGGCCGCCGGAGGCAAAATGATAGAGGGCGACGAGTCCCGTGCACACGTCATCGCTGCACAGCCGGGATCGCGCGAGGATGAAAAGAGGATCGGAGGGTGTTACAGGGCGGACCCGTGCCTGACAACCCGGGCACAAGAGGCCACGGTGATGGTCGAGAAGTGTCCCGCAGCAATAGCAGGACGGAGGGAAGACAAAATTCCGGAGTGCCGCGGACCACAGGAATCCGGGAGCCATGGTGGAGACCTCCTTGCGTACACACCACAGCTACACGCCCCCGGCGGGCTTTCCGAGTCACCCCCCCTGCTTTTTTTTCGCGGACGCGTCCATTGCTTCAAGCTTGGTGATCTCATCGCGCAGGTCGGCTGCCCGCTCGAACTCGAGGTCCTTCGCCGCTTTGTTCATCTCCGCATTCAACTCTTCGAGCAGGTCCGAACGCTGCTCGGCGGTGAGGTAGCGGATGACCTGCTCCGCGACCTTCGGCATCTTTGCCCGTTCACGCCGCGCATCGCGCTGTGCCTTCACATCGGCCACGGCCGTGGCTGCCAGGACCTCATTGATGCTCTTGTAGACCGTGGTCGGAGAGATCCCGTGCTCGACGTTGTAGGCGAGCTGCTTCTCACGCCGCCTGCTCGTCTCGTCCAGCATCCGCTGCATCGAACCCGTCACGGTGTCCGCGTACATGATGACCCGTCCGCGGACATTGCGTGCCGTACGCCCCGCGGTCTGGATCAGGGAGCGCTCCGACCGCAGGAACCCTTCCTTGTCCGCATCCAGGATCGCCACAAGCGACACTTCCGGCAGGTCCAGCCCCTCGCGGAGCAGGTTCACGCCGACGAGCACGTCGAAATCGCCCAGGCGCAGATCGCGCAGGATCTCCACGCGCGCCAGCGCATCCACCTCGGAGTGGATGTACCGGACCTTCACACCGATATCCACCATGTAGTCCGTGAGATCCTCGGCCATCCGTTTGGTCAGGGTCGTGACCAGCGTGCGCTCTTTCAAGATCGCCCGCGCCCGCACTTCCGCGATCAGATCGTCGATCTGGTTCTTCACCGGACGGATCTCGACCTCGGGATCGACCAGGCCGGTGGGACGTATGACCTGCTCCACGATCACGCCGGCCGACTTCTGCAGTTCGTAGTCCGCCGGTGTGGCACTCACAAAGATCACCTGGGGGACCATCCCTTCCCACTCGTCGAATGTCAGCGGACGGTTGTCCAGGGCCGACGGCAGGCGGAACCCGTGCTCGACCAGCGTGGCCTTCCGCGACCGGTCGCCGTAGTACATCGCGCCGATCTGCGGAACGGTCACGTGGGATTCATCGATCACCACGAGATAGTCCTTCGGGAAGTAATCAATGAGGCACGCCGGACGTGACCCCGGCGGCCGGCCGCCGATGTGGCGCGAGTAATTCTCGATGCCGGAGCAGTAGCCCACCTCCCGCATCATTTCAAGATCGAACCGTGTGCGCTGCTCCAGCCGCTGGGCCTCGAGCAGTTTCCCCAGCTGCCGCAGTTCCGCCAGACGCTCCTCCAGCTCCACTTCGATCCCTTTGATCGCACGATTGAGGGTCTCGCGCGACGTGACGAACTGCTTCGCGGGATAGATCACCTCGTACTCCGCCTCGCCCAGCACCGCGCCGTCGAGCCTGTTGATGTACGAGATCTTTTCGATCACGTCCCCGAAGAAGGCGACCCGGATGGCCTCCTCATTCTCCGATGCCGGGATCACCTCCACGACATCGCCGCGCACGCGCATCGTGCCGCGCACGAACTCGAAGTCATTGCGCGTATAGAAGATGTTCAGCAGTTTGCGGAGGAGCGTGTTCCTGTCCATCCGCTCCCCTTTGCGCACGACGACGATCTGGCTCGCCCACTCTTCAGGTGCGCCGATGCCATAGATGCAGCTGACCGATGCCACCACGATGACGTTCGCATCCCCGCTCAGCAGTGCACTCGTGGCGCGGAGCCGGAGGCGGTCGATCTCGTCGTTCGTGGACGCATCCTTCGCGATGTAGGTATCGGTCGTGGGAACGTACGCTTCAGGCTGGTAGTAATCGTAATAACTGATGAAGAACTCGACCCGGTCCTTGGGAAAGAACGACTTGAACTCACTGTAGAGCTGGGCGGCAAGGGTCTTGTTGTGCGACATCACCAGGACGGGTTTGTTCGTCTGGGCGATCACGTTCGAGATCGTGAACGTCTTTCCGCTCCCCGTCACGCCCAGCAGCGTCTGGTAACGGTCACCGCGCAACACGCCTGCCGTCAGTTCACGGATCGCCTCAGGCTGGTCGCCGGAAGGCTGGTAGTCCGATTGGAGTGTATAACCCATCGCGCGACACCTCTCCCCTCTCTGTTCTCAGTTCCCTTTTCGTGCGGCCGGGCGTACAACGTAGATCGTGCCGTGTGTCCGGCCGGTGGCATCCTTCACGGGCCGCGCCCGGACCGCGACATCTTTCCGGCTTCCGTTGCGTGTGACCAGCCGGCCGGGGACATCCTCTCCCGACATGATATTCGCGACCGACGCACCGTCGATCTCCAGAAGGTCGGCAAGGTTCTTCCCGATCACATCCACGCCGTCCCGTTCCGCCATGTCCGTGGCCGGCCCATTCAGGTACGTGACGATACTCAGCGGATCGACCGCGATCACGCCCGCGGCGAGGCTTTCGAGGATCGTGCGCAGGCGCGATTCCGAGGCGCGCACCAGGATATCCTGCCGATACCGTTCCACCTCCATGGCTGTGCGGGGGGCGATCCCGGCAACCAGTTCCGTCGCCCTGACCGGGTCAACGAGCCGCTTGTCATCCATGATGAACACGTGCCCCACCGGCGTCCCCGTCGAGGACAAGAGCGGCACCCCCAGATAGCTGCGGGCACCCATCGTCACGAGCGCTTCCATGCGCGGGAACAACTCGGCCACACGGTCCGGGTAGTGCACCGGCTCGCGGTTCTCGTACACGGCCTCACAGGTCGTGTCGGCAAGATCGTATTCGAATTGCGGCAGGAGTGCGCCGTTGGCGATGTACGCCAGCGACCGCACGCGTTCGGCGGGTTGATAGACCGCTTCCGAGAGCAACACATAGCGGACCTGGAGGATCTGCGCCAACGCCGTGACGAGTCCGACGAAGTATGCCTCGCCCGTCAGGGCGCCGACGGCGCGGAACAGGGAATCGCGGTCGCGTTCATGCTGGAAACGTTCCGTGACATCACGTGAGATCACCACGGAACGGGGGCCGTCGAGAGGGCCAGAGCGGACCGGGGAGCCGACCGACTCCAACATGCGAACGCCCCCGCGGTTGTCCATGACACGATACGCGCAATGGACATCCTTCCCCTCCCGGAGTCCGGCAAGGAATGCCGAGGTCACACGCGGACGGTCTTCCGGATGGACATCGACGAACATGACGGTGCCACGAAGGTGTTCAGGTGCATCCAGGATCTGACGGTGGGCGGCATTACTATAGAGCCGCGTCCCCCGCGCATCGAGCATGGCGATGAGGTCTCCGGCATGATCCAGGACATCTTTCATCAGTTGGACATCACCCTGGTGCGGGCCGACGGTCACCGATGGCGGTGGCGGGGCAGCCACAGGCTCGAAGACGGGTGGAGGCGCAGGGGCCGGTTCCGGGACCACGCGGGCAGCGGCGCGGGCAAGGACGTCGGCGACCGCCGCGCCGATGCGCTGGATGTTCTTCCGGGTGATGACGTCGCTGGCTCCGGCCTTCATCCATCCGACGAGCGACTCTTCGGATCCGGTGGGAGTGAGCAGCACCCAGACGACCTCCGGGTGTTCGTTGCGGACGGTCGCCATAAGGCCGGTCACATCCAGCCGGGGGATGGATGCATCGGCGATGATGCAGTCCGGTGTCACCGACCGCATCGCGCTGACGAACTGGTCCTTCGCGCCAGCCCGCTGGATGGTACAACGGATATGCGCCTTCCGCAGCTGCATTTCGATCACCTCCGCGTCGGTGGGATCGTGCACGAGAAGAAGGATGCGTGTTTCGCGTGACACTGACGGCTCCTTGGTTGCCGGAGGCATTGCCTACCGGCTGTGGGTCGTGATGGTTTCGAGTCCGTGCGCTCCCGGACCCCGTTCGTGACGGAGAAGGAACAAGGACATCAGGACACCCGTGATGCCAAGTCCCGTAAAGATCCACATCCCGGGCACATAGCCGCCCGGATTGGCGGCGCTGGCGCCCCATGCGTCGTTCGCCCAGCCAATGGCAAGATTGAATGCGGCGAGGCCGATATTCTGGACCATGGTCATCAGGCCGTACGCGGTACCGAGCCGCTCCTGTCCCACGATGTACGCAACCGACGGCCACATCACCGCCGGGATCAGGGAGAAGGCCGTGCCCATCAACGCCATCGGCACGTAGAGCGACACGGAGGTGTAGGCCATGAGGAGGTATGCGGGGATCATGAGGAACGATCCCCACACCATCAGCGTCGCCCGGCGCCCGAATCTGTCCGCCGCAAGGCCGAAGAGAGGTGTCGCGATCATGGCGAAGAGGGTGAGGATGCTGGAGAGGAACCCGCCGTGTTCACGGGTGGTCCCGTGCGCCTCCATGAAGAATTTCACCGCGAAGGTCTGGAATGGGAAGACCGCGGAGTAGAACACCACGCAGAGGGCCACGATGGCCCAGTACGACGTGCCGAAACGGAGGAGTTCCGAGAGCACCACTTTGTCCTGTGCCCCGCCGGCACCCAGGTCATAGCGTTTGGCGGCCGTGGCCTCCAGGCCCCAGTAGATCACGGCTCCGGCAACACAGACGACGCCGGCGCCCACCGAGACGAGCAGCGGCAGACGCCAGTCCGAATACAAGGAGGACGCCCAGCCCGGTGAATTCAGTGCAGCGAAGGATCCGATCCGGGCGATCGTCAGGTTCATGCCGAAGGCGAAGCTCAGTTCTTTGCCGCGGAACCAACGGGCGATGGCCGTGGTCACCGCGACGATCAGGGATTCCGCACCGAGGCCGAAGATGAGCCTGCCGGCGGCCATGACCTCGAGCACCGGGGCCGCCACGGTGACGGCGGCGCCGATCAGACACAGGAGCGCAAAGAGCATCGTGGAGATCTTCACGCCGATACGATCGATGATCATCCCCCCGATCAGCACCATGAAGATGTTCGGGATACTGTAGATCGCGTTCAGGAGCCCGATGTCGCCATCCGAGAAGCCGAGCTGCTGCTTCAGCACATCGGCCAGCGGACTGATGCTGTCGTAGATATAGTAGTTGCCGAACATCGCGAGGCTGATCAGGACCAGGACGGTCCACCGGTACCAGCGTGGCGGCATCGGAAGCGCTCCGGAGGGAGCGGGAGAGATCTCAGCGGTGGTGGTCATGCATCCCCGGAACGAGTGGTGTGGTTGATCGCGTCAATGTACAAAATGCCTCCGTGGAATCAAACCGCTTTGTTCACTGCTGCCATTTCTCCAATTTGCTCCGGAGCGTGCTGCGCGGAAGCTCGAGCAATCGTGCGGCGGCGGCGACGTTGTCCCCCGACTGCTCCATCGCCTTCATGATGATCTCACGTTCCCGTTCTTCCATCAGTGCGGTATAGGACGACGGGTTCGCGGTGGCATCCGCGGGCACATCCCCGGTCGCGTCTCCGAGGGTTTCATGGAGGATGTCCTGGACCGCGAGCGAATCCGACAGCGCGATGATCCGCTCCACGAGGTTCTCCAGTTCGCGGACGTTCCCGGGCCACGCATACCTCCGCAGGTCATCGAAGCTCTGCGGCGACAGCAGACGGAATCTGTCCTTCGCCCCGTGCTTCTCGAAGAAGTGCGCCACGAGCGGGACGATGTCTTCTTTCCGCTGACGGAGCGGAGGGATCATCACCGGGATGATATTCAGGCGGTAGAACAGGTCCGGCCGGAAACGGCCGGCCTTGACCTCATCCTGCAGTTCCACCTTGCTGGCCGCGAGGATCCGCACATCGACGGGGATGATGCTGGATCCGCCCACGCGGACGATCTCCTTCTCCTGAAGCACCCGGAGCAACCGGGGCTGCAGGTCCATCGGCAGATCATCGATCTCGTCAATGAAAAGCGTCCCCCCCGCGGCGCGCTCCACATAGCCATCGTGCCGCCGGATGGCGCCGGTGAACGCCCCCTTTTCGTGGCCGAACAATTCACTTTCCAGGAGCGACGCAGGAAGCGCGGCACAGTTGAGGGTCACGAACGGGCGGTCCCTCCGTGGACTCAGGTCATGGAGTGCACGCGCCACCAGTTCTTTTCCCGTACCGCTCTCCCCCCTGATCAGAACGGTATACTCGCGGGAGGCGACAGCACGGATCGTCTCCGAGAGCTTTCGCATCACCGGCGAATCTCCGATGATGGGGCGCTTTTCGATCTGCTGGATCTTCTGGCGCAATTGCTGGTTCTCGTCCATCACCCGCCGGAACTCATTCAGGTGACGGAGAATGCTCAGCAATTTGTCCGGAGCGAACGGCTTGACGAGATAATCATAGGCGCCGAGTTTCAGCGCCTCCACCGCGGTATCCACAGTCCCGTACGCGGTCATCATGATGACGATCGTCTCCGGGGAACGGGCCCTGGCATCGCGGAGGACATCGAGGTCGCCGGCACCGGGCAGCCGCAGGTCAGAAAGAACGAGCTCGAATGTCTCCGACGCCAGTTGGGAGAGTGCCGCATCCCCGTCGGCGCACGCCGTGACGGCGTGCCCATCCTTTTTCAGGAGATCGGCGAGCGTGATGCGGTGGATCTTCTCATCCTCAACAACAAGGATCTTCATCGGCCCCTTCCCTCGACTGGCAACTCAACACTGAAATCGGACCCCTTTCCCTGCTCGCTCCGCACCCGGATGCGGCCGCCGTGGGTCTCGACGATGCCGAGGCTGACCGACAGCCCCAGTCCGGTCCCCTCTTTCGGCCCTTTGGTCGTGAAGAACGGATCGAAGATGTGCGCCAGGTGCTCCGGATCGATCCCCATCCCGTCGTCCGTGATATGCACAGCCACGATGCCGTCGGTGCATGCCGAAACGAGAGTGATCCGCCCCCGCTCCTCCACCGCATCGATGGCATTGAGGAGGATATTCATGAACACCTCGGCGAGGAGCTGGGGATCACCGGTCAGCACCGGCAGGCCCTCCGCAAGGTCCGTATGCAGGACGATCTTCCGTTTCTTGATATTGTAGTCGACGAGGCGGACGACCTTCATGATCACGGCATTGATGTCCACCGGTTGCATGCTCGCCGGCTGCTGGCGCGCGAACCCGAGGAGCTTCTGGACGACCGTTTCAATGTACTCCATCCCCTCCTTCATCAGCGAAAGGTAGAGCCGTGTCTGGGTATAATTCTCCGGCTCACGCTCGATCGCATAGAGACAGTTCTTCAGACCGGCCAGCGGATTGTTGATCTCGTGCGCGACGCCGGAGGCGAGACGCCCGATCGAAGCGAGTTTCTCAGCGTGGGCGATCTGCTCCTGCACGGCAAGGAGCTCCCGCCGCGATTGGGCGAGGCGTTGACGCAGCAGGCCGAAGTGGTGCAACAGGAAGCCGATCTCATCCGAGCGCCGGGCGACAGTGACCATCTCCTCCGACTCCAGGCCGGTCCGGTCCATGAGCACAACGAACTGATGCAGCGAATCCGTCAGGCGCCCGATCAGCAGATAGAGGATGATCAACGTCGTCGCCGTCGTCCCCCAGGTCAGCGCCATGAGGAGAAAGAACAGGGACCGGATCTCCCGGTGGGTGGTCTCCGCATCGAAGGCGACGTGCACCACTCCCCAGCGCTTCCCACCCACACTGAGGGGCTGGGCCGTTTCCAACACCCACCCCTGGTGATCGTCATGCGAGATCGCACTGATCAGCCGGTCGGCCCGCAGGATGGCAGCCTTGAGTGTATCACCGATCGGATGCCCTGCCATCGCATCATTGCTATGGGCCAGGATCGTCCCGTTGTTGTCGATCACCGCGATCCAGCGGAGGCCGGGGATCGTGAGCCCGAAGCTCCGCACGTTCCTCTCGAGAAGGTCCTCCAGGGGTGGGTCTTCCGATTCACCATAGAGGAAGGCATCCGTGAGGGTGATGGCGATGGCACGGGTCACGCCTTCGGCATTGTGCCGTTGATTCTCCACGATCATGACCCGCCATTGGTACAGGATGCTCATGGAGATCACGGTCATCAGGAGCGCGGTGATGCCCCCGATGATGAGCATGAGGCGCGCCTTCAGGCTCAGGCGGACGGACGTGGTCATGGGCGCTTCCCTCCCCGTCCCTGGAGCAGACCACGGATGCCGTTGAAGTCCTCCTCGGTCGCCTCCGCAAACCCATACCGGAATTCCTGGTCCCACTGTTGCACGAGTTCTCTGTCATACGATCGCCGCACGTCGATGTCGAGAAGCGCTGTGCGTATCGCCCGGACGATCGCGGTATCACAATCTTTCCGGACGACGAGGGGCGAACCCGGGATCGGTGACGAAGAGAGGACGATGCGGATATCCCGGTTGGTGAATTCCCGGGCCACGCGCTCCTTCACCACGCCGGCATCGAATGCCCCGCGCAAGACCTGGTACACCACCGAATGGTGGTGAGAGAAATGGCGGACGACAGGAGCCTCGTCCGGGCCGAACTCCGCCAGCGGGAGCCAATTGCCGGAGAATGAATCCTGGGATGGCAGGGCAAGCCGCTTGCCCGCCAGGTCGCGCACATTCTGGATCGGACTACCGGAACGGGTGATCAGCACGGAGCGGGAGAGAGGCTCGCCATTCTCATTCAGCGGCTTGAGAATGGCCTGCACGCCGAACTGATCGTGTGCCCGGACGTAGATGTAGGTTCCCAGGAAGGCAGCGGCGGTTTCCCCCCGCACAAGGCGATCCACGGCTTCCTGATATGAGCCCGCCGGCCGGAGCTCAAAGATGTACGGAGTTCGCTCCGTAAGATAATCCATGATCGGCTGGTAGCCGTGGTAGATCACCGGTGGAGGATATCTCGAAACGACGCCTATGGAGAGCACGGGTTTGCGGCTGACTGCCGATGATCGCTGGCCGGGCGGAGATGGGGGGAATCCCTGCCCGATATCGGTCGTCCAGGAATAGAGAATGAGGCTCGCAACGCCGAGGAACAGGACGATGATAAGAAGGAGGGATGCGGCGCGGAGGCGATGCTGCATGGCTGCTCTTTAATAGATGATACGTGAAGATACCAGCCTCGCCCTCCATATGCAATGGAAAAGGCGAAAAACCGTCACCCGAACGGCGAAATTTCGCCCTCCGCCATCCAAGATCGATCCAGAATCGCTGAAAACAGATCGGAAACGTCACTCTTGTGTGTGGCATGGAAAGTGAACAGAATTTCTCATTCCAATCATACAAACACCCCCAGTTACAACACATCACGGAGTACCTCATGGAGAAGATCATCCCCCGTTGGGAATGGAGAACATTCGGCGAAGGTTTTGGCGAAGCCGAGAAACGCGTCGCTGCATTCACGCCGGAGAAGGTCAGGGAGAGTGCCGAGGTCTACATCCTGTCGGCAGTGAGCAATGACAATACCAAGGTTCGCGACATGCTCATGGACATCAAGACCTTGCAACAGGTCAATGACGACAGCCTCGAGCAGTGGAAGCCCATCATGAAGGGTTCCTTCCCCCTTCCCGTTGCTGAGATCGTGAATGTCTTCGCCGCATTCCGAGTCCAGCCGCCGGCATTCGCCCGCACCGAATACACCTTTCAGCAGTTCATCGACGAACTCATCAAGCCCAGCAAGCATCTCCGCGCAGTGGACGTCAAGAAGGTCCGTACCGGGTACACGATCAACGGATGCATCGCCGAGATGGCGGAAGTGACCGCTGACGGGCGCAAGACGCGGACGGTCGCCATCGAGTCCGAGGATCCGGCGAAGGTCATTGCCACGGTCCGCGAACTCGGCCTCGACTGCTATCCGAACATCAACTACCTCCGCGGTCTGAAGTCACTCGTCAACATGACAGCATAAGGAGCGGGCCATGGCACGGTTTGCCGTCATTGATATCGGCACCAATTCGATCAAGTTCCACATCGGTGAACGCAAGGACGACGGGACGTGGGGCGTGGTGCTTGACCGCGCTGATCTCACCCGGCTTGGAGAGACGCTGCAGTCGACCGGTGAGATCGGCCCCGAGACGATGGAGCGGAATGTCGCCGCGATCGCCGGCATGGTCGCCGAAGCGGCAAAGGAAGGTGCCGGCGCGGTCGCCGCGGTCGGCACCATGGCCCTGCGCACAGCGAGGAACAGCAAGCAATTCATCGATCGCGTCCGTGAACGCTGCGGACTGGCGATCGAAGTGATCCCCGGTGAGGAGGAAAGCCGTCTTTCCTACCTCGCAGTCAAATCCGGCGTCGGACTCTCCGACGGTTCCATGGTGATCTTCGACACCGGCGGTGGCAGTACAGAGTTCGTCTTCGGCAAGGGCACGGCAGTGCAGGACCGCTTCAGCCTGAATGTCGGAGCCCTCCGCTTCACGGAATCATTCGGGCTTGGTGACGTGGTCACGCCGGAGCGTCTCAAAGAAGCAATGGATGCGGTCGGCAAGGACCTCGAACGCCTTGATGCCGCGGCAGCCCCCGATGCGCTGGTGGGCATGGGTGGGACCGTCACGAACATCGCGGGTGTACGGCATCGCCTTGCCAAATACGACCCGGACATCGTGCAGGGTTCGACCATTGACAAATGGGAGATCGACCGGCAGATCGAGCTGTACAGGTCACGGTCCGTGGAGGACCGCCGCCACGTCATCGGGCTCCAGCCCAAGCGTGCGGATGTCATCCTCGCCGGACTCTGCATCGTGCATACCATCATGGAGAAGCTCCACAAGGACATCTTCACCGTGAGTGATCGCGGGCTGCGACATGGCCTGCTGGTCGACCGGTTCGGAGCCTGACGGCAGCCATCCATGACCGAACGCCCCCTCGACGATCTGCTCGACCTGGAGAAACACAAGCTCTCGGTCGTTCACAAGCGGAAAGCCACACCGATGGAACGCTGGATGAAGTATCTCGGCGTTCCCATCGGACTGGCGGTCTTTCTGGCGCTGTATTACATGCCGACGCCTGCCGGACTGACGGCAGGCGGCCAGGCGGTGATCGCCAGCTTCTCGCTTGCATTGATCTGGTGGGTGGCGGAGCCGGTGCCGACGTACGTAACGTCGTTGATACTCATGGCGTTACTGGTCTTCCTGGATGGGTGGGAAAGCAAGAATGTCCTCGGCGTGCTGGGGTTCGATGTCATCTGGTTGAACGTGCTGGCCTTCATCCTGAGTTCGGTGCTGATCAAGACGAACATTGCGAAGCGGGCAGCGCTGACCCTGGTGGTCCGATTCGGCTCCAGTGCACGTCCCATGCTCCTCGCGTTCCTCCTGCTGCAACTCTGCCTCGCCCCCCTGATCCCGGCAACGGCCGCACGGACCGTCATGACGCTCCCGATCATGATGGTTGTCGGCGCGATCTACGGCGCCACCGCGGAGACCCCGAACAATTTCGGGCGCAACCTCTTCCTGCAGAACCTGCTCGGGATCAACATCTTCTCCTCGGCATTCATGACGGGGAGCACCGCCAATCTGATCGCCATCGCATTCATCGCGAACATGACGGGATCCAAGGTCTACTACACCGACTGGATGTTCGCCAGTTTGCCCATCGCCCTGATCGCCATGGCGATCGCCTGGGTGATCGGCCCGCGCCTGCTCTTCCGGCTCAAACCGGACGAGGTGCGCCCCCAGATCACTGGCGGCATGGATGCATTGAAAGAACAGCTTCACGCCATGGGACCGGTCTCCCTGCAGGAAAAAAAAGGAGCATTGATCTTCGGGATCGTGGTGTTCCTGTGGGTCACCGACCGGTTCCACATGCAGTGGTTCGGCTTCGAGATCGACGCGGTCATGGCAGCCCTCGTCGGCGCCATCATCACCCTCTCCCCGCGCATCGGGATCCTGCAATGGAATGAAGCAGATATCCCGTGGCATCTGATGATCTTCAGCGCGGGGGCGTATGCCGGGGGACTCGCACTGAACGACACCGGCGCCGCCACGTGGGTCGTGCAGAACATCTTCCGGGCGCTGAATTTCGGCACCCATGTGAATTTCTGGACGGTCTACATCATTGTGATCTCGTTGATGATGTACTCCCATCTGGTCTTCACGAGCAAGACGATGCGGACCATCATCCTGATCCCGTTCATCATCGCGCTGGCGCAGCAACTCGGGTTCAACCCCCTGGCGCTCGCACTCCCGGCCGCGTTCACGATCGACTGGGTGATCGGGCTGCCGATCAGCGCCAAGCCCAACGTGATCCTTTTCACGACGGGGCAATATTCCGTACTGGACAATCTCAAGTTCGGGTTTGTGATCGCAACCATCGGGATCCTGCTGCTGACGATCGCAGGATTCACATGGTTCCACTTCCTGGGCCTCACACCGGGGCTCTAGGCAGACAGGGTACATCTCATGCGGATGCGATGCATCATACTGCTGCTGGTCCTCTTCGCCCTCCCCCTCCGGGGAGCCGGCAAGGGATCGTACCGGCTCGACGAGAGGATCACCGTGCTCGGCAATGGTGCCGGCGTGGTCGCCTGCACCATCACGCCCGACTCGTCTCTCCTGCTGCCGATGGATGTCCCGTTCGACCGCGGCATCCCGGGGGCGGTGATCGGAACCTCGGACAGCAGCATTTCAGCGGCATTCGTCATACGGGATGGCATCCCGATGATCCACCTGATGGGCAGCCACGCTTCCGGGGGGTCGCTCGTGCTCACCATGACCGTGGATACGCTCCCGGCGTGGCGGGGATTGAAGGCCGGCGAGTTCGGGAACCGGACCGTCGTGCTGAGTTTCCGCAATACGACCACCCGCCAGATCTCTCAGTACACCGGGGCCCTGGTACTCCCGCCCGGGTTTGCGGTCACGTCGGTCGTTTCCTCGGACCCGGCGCAGACCGAAAAAGAACCTGCGGCACCCTTCACGATCTTCGAAACCGATGACCGCTCGGGCATCAGCATTCACAAAGCGGGCCTGGGGCTGAGCGACGGCTGCCGGGTCAGTTCCGCTGCCAAGCCGAAGAGATCCCTCTCCTTCTCATCTGTTGTGGGATCGTCGGCGTCCTCTATCTGATCTTTTTTCGCAACGTGTTGAAGGACAATGGCAATGGATCTTCTGCTCCGTAAGACCAGAAAACTCGAACGACAGATCGACGAATACCTGGACCAGGTCATCCGCGGCGCACTGGTCTTCAAGGAAGGCATGAAGTGCTACCTGCGCGGGCAGACCGATCAGTTCGCCGTTCATATGCAGGACCTGGAGAATATCGAGAGCACCGGCGATACCCTGCGCCGTTCGATCGAGACGAAGCTCTACATGGAGACACTCATCCCGGAGTCGCGCGGCGACGTTCTGGGACTCCTCGAAAGCAGTGACCGGGTCCTCAACAGGATCACCGAGACCCTCGCACAGTTCGATGTGGAGGTTCCCGAGGTGATGGAGGAATTCAAGCCGCTGTACCTGGACCTGACCGATGCGGCGATGTCCACCGTGGAGCACATGGTCAGCGCGATCCGCGCCTATTTCCGCGAACCGGACCAGGTGCGGGACTACATCAACAAGGCGATGTTCTACGAGAAGCAATCGGACATGATCGGCGACCGGATCAAGCGGAACATCTTCCGGATGGACATCGATCTGAGCAAGAAGATCCACATGCGCTATTTCACCTATCATATCGAGGCGATCGCGGACGAAGCAGAGGACGTCTGCGACCGTCTTGCCATCGCCACCATCAAGCGGAGCCTCTAGGCCGGCCATGATCAACTGGCTCTTCATCAGCACCGGGGTGTTCCTGGGATGGTCGCTCGGGGCCAATCACGCGGTGAACGTCTTCGGGACCGCCGTCGCCTCCCGCATGGTGCGTTTTCGCACGGCCGCGGTCGTGGCGGGCATCTTCGTCCTCCTGGGAGCGGTCTTCAGCGGCGCCGGCACGACGCAGACCCTCAACACGCTGGGTGCGGTCAACGCCATCGCCGGCTGCTTCACCGTCGCCCTTGCCGTCGGCCTTACTGTCGCATGGATGACCAGGCTGAAACTGCCTGTCTCCACATCCCAGGCCGTCGTAGGCGGGATCATCGGATGGAACATGTTCACCGGGTCGCCCACCGACACCACCTCCCTCTCCAAGATCGTGTCGACATGGCTCATCGGGCCGATCCTCGCGGCCGTGTTTGCGTTCGTGCTCCTGAAGCTGGTCGGGGTGATCCTGCGCAACATGCGCTTCCATATGCTCCACATCGATGCCTGGACACGCACCGGCCTGATGATCGGAGCGGCGATCGCGGCATACATGCTGGGTGCGAACAACATCGCCAATGTCATGGGCATGTTCGTCCCCGCCTCCCCGTTTTCGGACCTCACCTTGCTGCAGATGGTGCGCATCTCCGGGACCGAGCAGCTCTTCTTCATCGGTGGCGCATCGATCGCGGTGGGCATCTATACGTACGGCGAGCGTGTGATGGAGACCGTGGGGAAGGACCTGTACAAGATCACCCCGCTGTCCGGACTCGTGGTGGTGGTCGCGGAATCGATCGTCCTGTTCCTGTTCACATCGCAGGCCCTTGAAGGCCTGCTGATCGATGCTGGCCTGCCGAGTTTCCCGCTCGTTCCGCTGTCGAGCACCCAGGTGGTGATCGGTGCCGTCATCGGGGTCGGACTTGCGCAGGGCGGACGCGGGATCAACTATGCGGTCCTCCTCCGGATCGGAGCCGGATGGGTCATCGCACCGGTCGTGGCAGGTATCATTGCATTCATCCTCCTGTTCTTCGTCCAGAATGTGTTCGAACAGAACGTCGTCCGCCTGACCCCGTATGCGGTCACGCACGATGTGCTCCGTGAAGTGCACCGTGGCGGCGTCGACACTACCTCGATCGCACCGTTGACCGGCACCCGGTACGATGGCTCCTCGGATTTCAGGAGGTCATTGGAGAACAGCGGAGTATGGACCGAACAGCAACTGGTGATCATCTTCGCCTGTGCGCGTCTGGATTCGGTCGTGGTGGACACCGTGCGGGTGGACAGCCGGCTCTCTGCCGATTTCCTCCTGCCCACGCAACGCCGGTCACTCGCGGGATTTCAGGGAACGGTGTTCCCGCACCGGTGGCAATTCGAACGCGCGCTCGAGCAGGGTTCGCCGGACTGGGCCCCTTTGCCGGGGAATGAACCCGCGGCACAGCAGCGCAGAGAACAAAAGGCGGTCCTCTACGACCTCCTCCGCAAACATTAGGTTTCACATGCATCTGAACGACGTCGTACCTATCACATACTGTAAAGGAGCAGCATCATGAAGACCGTCTGTTACGTTCTCCTGAGTATCATGCTGGTGTCATGGGCCGGCACCGCACTGGCCCAGGGCGAAGGCGATACCCAGACCGGGCCCCAGGTTCCCCTCGGCGTCGAGGCACGCTCCGGCAAACTCGTGTTCGAGTCAAAGGATGGCGATTTCAAGTGGTGGATCGATTCCCGCATTCAGATCGACGCAGGGCTGTATTTCGAGAACAAGAATCCACTCAGCAATGGCACGATCATGCGCCGCGCCACCCTGGCCCTGAAGAGCGTGCTCTGGAAGAACTGGCAGGCAGAGATCGACATGGATTTCGGTGACGCGGTGCTTGATGCCCGCGATATCTGGATCCGCTACAACTTCCCGAAGATGAATGCGGCCCTGCAGGTCGGTAATTTCAAGGAGCCGTTCGGCCTCGAACGCCTGAACAGTTCGCGCCTGCTCACGTTCCTCGAGCGTTCCACGGTCTCCAATGCCTTCCCGCTCGGCCGCCGCATGGGCCTCGCCGGCAGGTACTGGGGCGATCTCGGCCAGGTGACGGTCGGGGTGTTCGGCCACGAACTCGGGACCAGGGTGGACAAAGGGACGCTTGATGAGGGGTTCTCGACCAACCTCCGCGTCAGTTGTGCTCCGATCAACGCAAAAGGGCGGACCCTGCACATCGGCGCAGCCGCTTCGTACAAGACGCCCGACGTGTCGCCGGATCTTGCCCCGAATACGATCGAGTTGAAGGCACGGACCGAGACGTACGTGTTCGACCCGAAGCCACTGCACACTGGTGACATCGCAGGCGTCAACCACTACGACCGTCTCGGCGGCGAGCTTGCCGGCGTGTATGGCCCGATCTACATGCAAGGCGAAGTGCAGGCCACATCGGTGAAGCGCTGGTACGGCAAACCGACCGCCACCTTCGTGGGCGGATACGGCACCGTGACCTGGATGCTCACCGGCGAATCGCGCGTCTATTACGTGGACGAAGGCGAATTCGGTCCGATCGACGAGCCATGCTCGGCATGGGGTGCGGTGGAACTTGCGGCACGCTACAGCGTCCTCAGCCTGAACGACGCCGATGCCGGCATCATGGGTGGCAAATGCAACCAGCTCATGCTCGGGCTCAACTACTACCCGAATCTGAATTTCAAGATCCAGTTGAACTGGTCCTCGGTGAAGCTGGATGAATATGCCACGAGCAAGGGCCGCATGGTGGGTGGCGACAATTTCTCGTTCATGCAGATGCGCTTCCAGGCCTCGCTGTGACACGGTGACTTTTTCATCCCATTTGCGTAACTTCTTGTAAGGATACCATCATGCGTACGTTATCGGCACGTTGCCTCAGCTTGTTCCTGGTCATCGGACTCGCGGTGCTGAGTTCCTGCTCGCGGCAGGAGCCAGCGCTCGTGGAACCACCACCGGTGGTCCCCGGCGAAGTCATTCTGAACGAGGTCTACTCCCGCGGCACTCCGGGTAACCTGGACTGGGTGGAGATCTACAATCCGTCGTCCCTCCCCATCAATATCGGTGGCTACAAGATCTACGATGCGGGCGGGCAGACGGGTGTCAAAGAGAAGAAAACCATTCCCGCAGGGACCATCGTCCCCGCCATGGGTTTCGTTGTTGTTGTGACCGATACGAACTCCAGCGCGGCAGTCTCTGACGGCTTCGGCCTGTCCAGCGCAGGGGAACAGGTCTGGCTGGAGAATGCGAGTGGTACCCTGATCGACACCATCACGTTCCTCGCGATGGACACGGCGCAATCCTTCGGCCGTTTTCCTGACGGCGGGGCGACCTGGGCAGTACTGTCCGGGTTCACACGCGGCGCTGCGAACAGGCAGTAAGTGATACCCCGTGATGCGGTGCGGCCGGACCTCCGGCTGCACCACCGCACGGCTCCCTTTGTACCTTCGTCACGGTGGCCGGGCCCCCGTGACACTCACATTTCTGGAGAGACCATGAAACGAAGCACACTGCTCCTGACGGTCCTGGTGCTGCTCTGTGCAGCCACCATGATCGGCTATGGCCAGTCCGCCGTGAAGATGAACGAGGTCTTCACCCGCGGCACAGCGGGCAACCTCGATTGGATCGAGATCTACAACGGTGCGGCGACCCAGATCGACATCAGCGGATACAAGATCTACGACACCGGCGGCCAGGGCGGTACGAAGCCGAAAAAGGCCATCCCCGCCGGAACGATCCTGGCAGCAAAGGGATTCACCGTGGTCATCACGGACACCGCAACCAGCGCGTCCATCGCTGACGGCTTCGGCCTGTCGAGTGGCGGCGAGACCGTGTGGCTCGAGAACGCCAGCGGCACCATCATTGACAGTGTCGTGATCCCGGCCCTCGGTCTCGATACGAGCTGGGCACGGAAACCGGATGGCTCCACGAATTTCGTGAAGCTCTCGCCGATGACGCGCGGCACCAACAACGAACCTCTCATCGTGATGAATGAGATCTACTCGCGTGGCGCGGCCGGCAATCTGGACTGGATCGAGATCTACAACGGCGCATCGACCCAGATCGACGTCAGCGGCTACAAGATCTATGACACCGGCGGCCAGGGCGGCACCAAACCCAAGAAGGCCCTCCCCGCCGGGACCATCATCCCCGCGAAGGGGTTCCATGTCGTGATCGTGGATACCGCAACCAGCGCCTCCATCGCAGACGGATTCGGGCTGTCGAGCGGCGGTGAGACCGTGTGGCTTGAGAATGCCGGCGGCTTCATCATCGACAGTGTCGTGATCCCGGCACTTGGCGTGGATACCAGCTGGGCACGCAAACCCGACGGAAGCGTCACGTTCGCGAAGCTCAGCCCGGTGACCCGCGGCGCAAGCAACGGTCCGGGGACCGCCGTCGAAGAGTATGAGGCCGTTGTCTCCCGTTATGCGCTCCATCAGAACTACCCGAACCCCTTCAACCCGACGACGACCATCAGCTACGATATGCTGACAGCATCCAAGGTGAGTCTGAAGATCTACGACCTGCTCGGACGTGAAGTGGCGACATTGTTCGATGGCCAGCAATCCGCCGGGCAGCACGTCGTGACGTTCGATGCCAGCGGCCTTGCCTCCGGCGTGTACCTGTGCCGGCTCTCATCGGCAGGTTTTGCGGCGACCACCCGCTTGCTCCTCATGAAGTAAGCTTCTGTTCCCTCCGGCGGGCCGGCGCACGCCACACGGCGTCCGGCCCGCCGGCTCGTTCACGGATCACCAAAGGCGTTTCCATGCGACAGCCGCTGAGCATCCTCGCGACCACGGTCCTTCTGGGCATTCTCAGCTGTGCCCGTACCGAACCGCCCGTCACCCCAACGGGATCCACACTCCCGGTGAAGGACCTCACGCTGATCAGCGTCGGCACGATGAGCGTCGGAGAACCTTCAGGCCTCGCCTACGCTCCGAAGACCGGGACGCTGTACATGGTCTCCGATTCGCGCCAGGAGATCTTCATCATCGACACCACCGGAAGGGTGCTGTCCTCGATCCCTGTCACGGCCTCGGACCTGGAGGGCATCGCGCTGTCGCCCAATGCCGATACGATCTATGTCGTTGAAGAAACCGCATCACAGATCACACGCTTCCTCCCGAATGGCACGAAGATATCATCCCAACCGGTCCTCATCAGAACGGATCCCAAGCATGCACTCGAAGGGATCACCGTCAACCCGGACGGACATATCATCGTCCTGAACGAAAAGACACCGACGGCGCTCGCTGAATACTCCGGCACATCGGAGGTCCGCCGCCTCACGCTCTCCGAAACCTCCGACATCTCCGATATCTGCTACGATGCTGTCACCGATGCCTGGTGGGTGGTCAGCGACGAGTCGCGCAGGGTCTTGAAGTACTCCCGGTCGGGACAATTGCTTGGGGTCTGGGCTTCACCGCTGGAGCAAGGGGAAGGTATCGCTTTCATTGGCGATCGACTCTACCTCGTGTCGGATTCCGACGCCAAATTCTATGTCTTCGCCCGCCCCTGACCTGCAGCACCCGATCACCTGAGTCTTTCCACCGTTTCAGGCCCGTTTTTCCTGAAGCGGCCGGGTGATTCCCATCACACCCCGGGATCCGCAGATTCACCATATTTCCTCCGTTCACCGTAGCGGTCCCCTCACACCTGGATAGAACATGCGCATGCACGGTTCATCATATCGGCGGATGACCTTCGTCCTGACAGCGATATGCCTGATGGCATCCGCCAGCCGGACACCGCTCCATGCCGGTGTGGATTCTCCACGGGTGGTCATCCTTGGATCGTCAACCGCTGCGGGAGCCAACGCGACGCCCCTCTCGAACTCCTGGGTAAGCAAGTTCACAACATATCTTGCTGCACAAGAACCGGCATCCAGCGTCACCAATCTGGCGGTCGGCGGATACACGACCTTCAATATCATGCCGACGGGAAGCACGCCCCCTGCACCCTGGAACACCAGTGCTTTTGCTCCCGTGGCAACCCGGAATATCACCGCGGCACTCTCGCTCGACCCGGACCTGATCATCATCAATCTCCCGACGAACGATGGCGATCTCCACGTCCCGGTAGAACTCCAGATGGCCAACTATGCCGCCATCATCACGGCCGCCGCGGCTCAGCATGTCCCCGTCTGGATAGCCACTCCCCAACCGCGTACCAACGGTGACGCCACGGCGCGGGCACTGCTCCGCGCGATGGTCGATGCGACTTTCGAAGCCTTCCCGGACCGGACGATCGATTTCTGGACCGATATTGCGGATGCCGACGGGAGGATCCTCCCCGTCTATGACTCCGATCAGGTACATCTGAACAATGCCGGTCATGCGCTCCTCTCCGAGCGGGCCATCGCGACGGTGAACCTCACACAACCCGCTGAACCCTTCGTCGCGATGCACCCGCGCGCACGCATCGTGACCGAAGGCAACCCGGTCTCGTTCCTGGCGATCGGCTCATGGAGCGGGCCCCTGGAGTACCAATGGCAGCGCGATGGCATCGATCTCCCCGGTGAAACATCTCCCGTGCTCGCGTTCACGGCGGTGTCGCTTGCCGACAGCGGAGCACTCTTCCGCTGTGTGATCACCGATGGAGCAACGAATGCCGTGTCGAATGCCGCCCGGCTGACCGTCATCACCCCGGTAGTGCCCCCCTCCGCCACCATCATCTCGGATGATTTCTCGGGAAGCGCGCTCGACATGAGCGTATGGCAATTCAAAGATCCACTCCATGACGCGACCCTGAGCTTCACAGGAACAGGTTCGGACGACGCCTGGCTGAATATCTCCGTTCCCGGGAGGGGTGAATCACGATCTGTGGACCAACACCAGTGAGGTGGTTCAGATCCTCCAGCAGTTCCCCAACAGTGATTTTGAGATCGAGGTGAAGTTCTCTTCCACGCCGTCACAGAAGTATCAGATGCAGGGGCTGGTCGTCCAGCGGGACAGCGCGAATCTGGTCCGCTTTGACGTCGTGCACCAGGAATTCAGGCCCCATGTGTTCGCAGCAACATTCAAGGACGGGATCCCGACGGTCCGCAAGGATTCCACACTCGGCGGACTTGCCCCGCGGTTCCTGCGCCTGAAACGCGAAGGCAGCATCTGGACCGGATCATTCTCGTTCGATGGAACGGAGTGGGTCACTGCCGCACGGTTCTCCTTCTCCCTTGTCACGACTGCCGGCGGGGTCTTCGCCGGCAATGCAGGGGAGACGCCGGAAGCATCCCCGGCATTCACCGCGCAGGTGGACTATTTCTTCAACACGGCCGCACCCGTTGTCCCGGAGGACCCGGTCATCGTTCCGGATGCACCCGTCGCAATTTCTCCGGCATCCGGATCGGCGGACCTGCCACTGTTGCTCGACCTGGACTGGACATCCACAGGCACCACGGGCGATTCACTGATGGTCGTGTGCGATACGACCACATGGGATGCACCGCTCCTGGCGGTCCATCTGCCTCCCGAGAGCACGTCGTATCATCTGACAGGCCTCGTCCGTGGGGTGACGTACCACTGGCGCGTTCGTTCATCACACCCTGGCGCCTGGGGCGCGTGGTCGGAGGCGTTTAGTTTCTCGACCATCCCGCCGGTCCTCGTGCTCTCCGACTCATTGGCCATCGGCAGGACGACATTTACTCCGGGTACCGTGTGGGCGAACCCGCCATCGGATAGTACAGAGGATTGGTCGTATGATGTGCACAGCATCGTCCCGGTGCATGTGGGGACGGCGCATCCCGTCACCTTCTCGGCCTGCAGCCTGACCGTTCACTGGGACCCCACGCGGCTCGCATGGAACGGGCTTGACACAACGGGGGCACTCCTTCAAGGAGCATTGGCATATCAGGCCACATTGGACACCGTGGCCGGGACGGTGCGGCTGTCAGCGACGTTCTCCGACACGATGACGATGCAGCCGTTCACGCAGACGCTTGCCCGTGTGCTCTTGAGCGTGCGCAGGCCGGGCAGATCCACGATCACCGCATCTGATGTTGCATTCGCAGCACCGCTCGGCGGAAGCACCGTCACGATACACGCTGAGGCCGACACATTCACCGTAGCCATCTTTCTCGGCGATATTGCAGCACCCGGCGGCATCACCACACGTGGTGACGGCGTTGTGGGATTTGACGACCTGAACGTCTGGTCACTTTCATACTGGTCGACCCGCCCCCCCGCGGGAACGATCCAGAGTGCATACCAGGCCAAGTGCGATATCGGCCCGACGCTCGATGGAACGCCCTACTCGATGCCTATGGCAGACGGCGTGATCGACTTCGATGACCTGATGATCATGGCTCTGATGTACGGCACGACGGGGCCCGCGCCGGTTCCCAAGACCGTCCGCACCGGGTCGGTGCCCCTTATCGTTGAAGTGGGGGCAAGCCGGAGCAGCGGGGATACAACCATCCTCCCCGTCTTCCTCCGTGGCACGGATGCTGGCCTCCATGGACTCTCCCTGCGGTTCCCCGGCATCGCGCACCGGTTCGCCGGACTCCTGCCGGGTGCACTGCTTCAAGCGGTTGCTCCATCTCCGTTCGTCTATACCCGCGCGGGAGAGGAGGACCTGGAAGTTCATATCGCCGCTCCCACCGGATCCGGCCAGGGGATCCCCGTGAACGGCGAATTGTTCACCCTCCGGTTGATCTCATCCGGAACCGTCGTGGCCGAACTGGAGGATGCCCGTGATGGGAGGAATGCTTCGCTTCTGACGACGGGAACTGGAGAGCCGGCGGACGCCAGGCCGACGGAGTACGCACTCGGCCAGAATTATCCGAACCCATTCAACCCTTCGACCAGGATCGAGTTCACTCTTCCCGACCGACAGTTGACCACGGTTGCCATTCATAATGTGCTGGGGCAGCAGATCGCAATCCTGGTCAATGAAGTGCGGGACCCGGGGAAGTACACCGTGATCTGGAATGCAGCCGGGCTGCCCAGCGGCGTGTATCTGTGTCGTATGACGTCAGGCGGATTCGTGTCCACGAAGCGGATGATTCTGATTAAATAGTCCGTCGCGGCTGGAACGGGGTCGATCTGCGCTTTTCCGGAAATTCTGCATATTCGAAGATTTTACGGCAAAAACCGGAACATTTTTCAAGCTACCTGCGTTCTGATAGCATTAGCTCTCTTTATATACCCGGTCCTTTGACATCGATCCACCTGCACCCCATTCCTGGATCCCATTCCGAAGGCCGGCCCCAAATTCTCCCTCATATACCAATTCGGGGCTTCAATGGCCTTTGACCTCCGTTCCGGCAGAGCTGCAGCCCGCCTGAGCCTTTTCCTCTTTTGTCTCCTCAGCATCATGCAGCCGGCAAAGGCTATCGCGCAGGGAACCACGCTCCGCGTCGTTGTCCTGGGATCATCAACCGCAGCCGGGGCCAATGCCAGTCCGCTCTCCCTTTCATGGGTCAACCGGTACACGGCGTATCTTGCGACGACGGTCCCGGGTTCTGAGGTCATCAATCTGGGGGTCGGCGGATACACCACATTCAGCGTCATGCCCACGGGAAATGTGCCTCCCTCCCCCTGGAACACCAGTGAATACTCCCCTGCAACGAACAACAACATCACGGCGGCACTCGCACTCAACCCGAGCCTGATCATCATCAATTTACCGACGAACGACTGCGACCTCCATGTTCCGATCGAGCTCCAGATGGCGAACTACACCGCCATCGTTGCCGCGGCAGCAGCACAGCAAGTCCCCGTGTGGATCTCAACGCCCCAACCGCGAACCAATGGTGATGTGGCGGCACGAGCGCTCCTCGCCACGATGGTACAATCGACCTTCGAGGCCTTCCCGGACAGGGCTGTCGACTTTTGGACGGGTGTCGCCGATGCCGACGGAAGGATCCTCCCGATCTACGACTCGGACCAGGTCCACCTGAACAATGCCGGTCACGCGGTGCTCTACGATCGTGCGGTTGCCACGATCGTGACCACGCCCCCGCCCTTCCCTGTGATCGCGATGCACCCCCGGGCCCGCGCGGTCATGGAGAACGATTCGACCTCATTCCAGGTGATCGCCTTTGGCGATCCCGGGCTGAGCTACGAGTGGCAGAAGAACGGTTCCCCGATCCCCGGAGCGAACTCTGCACGGTACGTCATCGCGAACGCCGCGGCATCCGACAGTGGTGCGCTGCTGCGGTGCATTGTCAGCGATGGTACGGGGACCGACACCTCACGTGCGGTCCGCCTTACCGTCCAACGCATCCCCCCGTCAGCGAACACCATCGTATCGGATGATTTCAGCGGCCCCGCGATCAACAGTGCGCTCTGGTCAGCGGTCGACCCGCTCGGAGACGCGACATTCGCTGTCACAGGAACCGGGACTCAGGATGCGCGCCTCGCGATCACCGTACCGGCCGGCACGACGCATGACCTCTGGACGGGGACACTTACGGCCCCGCGCCTCCTGCAGTCCGTCCCGGATGCGGACTTCACTGTCGACGTGAAGTTCGATGGCACCATGAATGCCGAGTATCAGACACAGGGGCTCATCGCGGTGCAGGACGCATCCACGTTCATCAGATTCGACTTCGTCCGTGATGCTTCCAGGACCCGTTTCTTCGCTGCCACGTTCAACGGCGGCCTGCCCACGGTACGGAAGGACACGGCCATCACAAGCGGCTCGCCCCTGTACCTGCGCGTCAACCGCACGGGCAACACGTGGACCGGCTCGTTCTCCTATGATGGGAGCACGTGGAAGACCACAGTGAGTTTCTCCTCCACGCTCACGCTCACGGGGATCGGCCCCTTCGCAGGCAACGCGGGTTCCACGCCACCGGCCTTCACGTCGCTCGTCGACTACGTCTTCAACACGGCATCGCCGATCGACCCCGAAGACGGTTCCATCACCCCCCTGCCGCCCACGATCATCGGACACCCACAATCGCAGGCCGTTGTCGCGGGCCAACCGGTGACCTTCACGGTCAGCGCGAGCGGGACCGGGCCATTCTCGTATGAGTGGCAACGCAACACCATTCCCATCAATGGGGCCACGGCATCCTCGTATACCATACCGGCGGCCACGGCAGCCGACAGCGGGGCGGGTTTCCGCTGTGTGGTCACCAATGGTTCCGGGAACGCGGTCAGCAATACAGCGGTGCTCACGGTGACGCAGATCCCGGCATCACCTGCCGTGACCTCTGACGATTTCAGCGGGCCGTCGATCAATACCTCATTGTGGAGCATGGTGGATCCCCTCGGGGATGCATCCTTTGCTCTCACGGGAACCGGAACACAGGATGCGCGCCTGGCGATCACGATCCCTGCCGGGGTCTCGCATGACCTCTGGACCGGCGGCTTCAACGCGCCCCGCATCGTCCAGTCGATCCCGAATACCGATTTCTCGATGGACGTCAGGTTCGAGTCGAGCCTTGCGACGCAGTATCAGATGCAGGGGATCATCGTCCAGCAGGATGCATCGAACCTCATCCGGTTCGACATCGTCAAAGATGCGTCCTCAACGCGTTTCTTCGCCGCAACGTTCTTCGGCGGTTCAGCGACGGTCCGCAAGGACACCGCGATCGTCGCCAGCGGCGCGATCCATCTCCGCGTGCGCCGGGAGGGTTCCACCTGGACCGGATCCTATTCTGTGAACGGGACCCAGTGGGTCACCGCAGCGGTGTTCAGTCAGCCCCTCACCGTGACGGCGGCGGGCCCGTTTGCGGGGAACCACGGGGTTCCGGTCTCATCGACGCCGGCGTTCACGGCGCTGATCGACTATGTGTTCAATACCTCTTCACCGATCGCTCCTGAGGACGGTCCGCCGGTGCCGGTGGCACCCACGGTGCTCACGGATCCCCAGGCAGCAACGGTCACTGCCGGACAGCCTGCAACATTCACCATCACGGCATCCGGCACCACCCCGCTGACATTTCAATGGCAAAGGAACGGGGCACCGATCGCCTCTGCCTCATCTGCTTCCTACACGATCAGCGCCACGTCAGCCGCCGACAGCGGGGCGATGTTCCGGTGTATCGTCACCAACAGCGTCGGCGCCGATACCAGCGCCGGCGCCAGGCTCCATGTCATGACACCACCCGTTGGTGTCGCGTCGGACAATTTCAATGGACCGTCCCTGAACGGATCGCTCTGGACCTTCGTCAATCCGCTCGGCGATGCATCCGTTTCGATGACGGGATCCGCGGTGCGCTTCGCCATCCCGGCCGGCACGGAGCACGACCTCTGGACCGGCTCCATGAACGCGCCCCGCCTCCTGCAGACGGTGCCGAATGCCGATGTATCCGTGGAAGCGAAATTCGATGCGGCCATGAGCGCGGAGTACCAGACGGCCGGCATCATCGCCGTGCAGGATGCGACCACGTTCGTCCGTTTCGACTTCGTGCGCGACGCAGCCAACACGCGCTTCTTCGCCGCCAGCTTCAGCGCAGGGAGTCCCACGGTCAGGAAGGATACCGTCATTGCCAGCGGAGCGCCGCTGTATCTCCGCGTCCAGCGTACGGGCAACACCTGGACAGGTTCATTCTCGAGCAATGGGACGAGCTGGCGGAGCGCAGTGACATTCCCGGCAACCATCACGCTTACGGCGATCGGCCCGTTCGCGGGGAATGCGGGGTCAAATCCCCCTGCATTCAATGCGCTGATCGACTACTTCTTCAACACTGCGGCGCCGTTGACCCCGAGGATCGGGGAGATCGCGGGGATACGCCAGGGTGCGGACGTCAGCGCGCCGGCAACGTATGGACTCATGCAGAACTATCCGAATCCGTTCAATCCGTCTACGACCATCCGGTACGCCTTGCCCACAGCATCACAGGTGCAGATACGGATCTACAACACGCTGGGGTCGGAGGTTGCGACGCTTGTGGAAGGAGAACGGGGCGAAGGGCTGCACGAGGTCACCTTCGATGCGGCGGGACTTCCTTCGGGGGTGTACTACTGCCGGATGATCGCGGGGACGTTCACGGCCAACCGGAAACTCCTGCTGGTCCGGTAGCCATCAGGATCGAGAACACAGGGGCACCAGGGCCATACGAACGTGACGTAGGGGCGGTGCATGCACCGCCCCTACACGTCCGGGGTCACATCACTTCATGTTCTTCAGAATACCCAGCAGGAAGTTCCAGTACTTCTCGACCGTATCGATGTGCATGCGCTCTTCCGGTGAGTGCACCATCTCGAGTGTCGGCCCGAAGCTCAGCATATCCATGCCAGGATAGCGTTCCCCGATGATCCCGCATTCGAGACCGGCGTGGATCGCCTTCACTTCCGTTTCCTTGCCATACAGGTTCTTGTACGTCTGCTTCGCGACCTTGAGGACCGGTGAGTTGAGGTCCGGCTTCCAGCCCGGATACCCATCGGTATGGCTCGCCTCTGCACCGCCTAATTCGAAGATCGCCCGGACCGTGTGGCAGACATCCATGATCTCCGATGCCACCGAACTCCGCTGGCTCGTCGCCATCTCCACCGCTTTCTTCGTCGTCTTGATCGTAGCGACGTTCGTCGACGTCTCCACCAGCCCGGGGATGTCGGAACTCATCTTGATCACGCCATGCGGCAGCGCTGCCAGGGTCTGCAGGACCTTTGTCTGGAGTGCTTTCTTCAGCACCTTCACCTTCTTGTTCTTCTGAACGGTCAGCGTGATGGCCAGATCCGGATCGACCGAACCCAGCTCGGCACGGACCACATCCTGGCACACGGACACGAGTTTCGCCGCATCATCCCACTTCTTCTTCGGGATGCACACGATGGCTTCCGCTTCACGCGGGATCGCATTGTGCTTGTTGCCACCCTCGATCGTCGCGAGGCGGACGCCCATGGAAGCGAGCGCCGTCAGCACCCGTGCAATGATCTTGATGGAATTGCCGCGGTTCTTGTCGATCTCCAGTCCGGAATGCCCGCCCTTGAGGCCGGCGATCTTCAACTCGGCCAGGACGGTCCCCGCGGGAGCCGGATCCACCGCGAGCTTCCATGACGCGAGCGTATTCTTGCCGCCGGAGCAGCCGACGTACACCGCACCTTCCTCCTCGGAATCCAGGTTCAGCAAGGTTTTCGCGGTCAGGAAATCGGAGCCCAGGTTGCTGGCACCCGTCAGGCCGGTCTCCTCATCCACCGTGAACAGGAACTCGAGCGGCCCATGTTCCAGCGTCCGATCCTCCATGATCGCCAGACTGGTCGCCACCGCGATGCCATTATCGGCCCCGAGCGTGGTGCCATTGGCCATCATCATGTTCCCCTTACGGACGAGCTGGATCGGGTCCTTCGAGAAGTCGTGCACCGTCTCCTTGTTCTTCTCGCACACCATGTCCAGATGACCCTGGAGCACGACCATACCCACCTTCTCCCGGCCTGCGCTCGCAGGCTTCTGCACGAGCACATTGCCGAACTTGTCGGCGCGCGCCTGCAGACCCAGATTCCTGGCGGTGGTGAGCACGTATTTGATGATCGCTTCTTCATGCTTCGAACAGCGTGGGATCTTCGCGATCTCGGCGAAGTACTTCCACACCAGCGCGGGTTTCAGACCTTCAATGGCAGCAGACATGAGGCTCTCCTCTCGTTCAACGTTGCCCTTGCGGGCGGATAGGGCCCGGGTGTGCCGGGCACTGGGTCAAGACCTATCGGCCCCGCTCTTGCCGTAGGCGGGAGCGGGGCCGATGGGAGTCACTGTGTGATCACATCATTGCGGTCGGCGGGGCTGGTTCTTCCGGCCGGCCGGCTTTGGACAGCGGGACATAGATGAGATACCAGGCAAGGATCGCAAAGACCGGGAGCGCCAGCCAGGGGGCGATGGCTTCCATGCCGGACACCATCCAGAACTCCGCCTTCTGCCCCATCTGATCGCGTGCGAACACCACGGCGGCGATGAAGAGTCCGATGAGCGCCTCGCCGGCGATGAGCCCGGAGGCGGACAGGACCCCGGCGTTCTCGACGCGGGCTTTCTGGGCATCGTTGAAGCCGCGCTTGCCGACCATTTTATCCACGATGCCCCGGATGAGGCCACCGATGAAGATCGCAAAGGTCGTCTCGAGGGGAAGATACATGCCGACCGAGAAGAGCATCGGGCTGCGGACCTTGATCAGGATCAGGGAGACGCCCATGGCGATACCGACGATGACGAGCGGCCATGCCATTTCACCACCAACGATGCCCTGCGAGAGCGCAGCCATGAGTCCTGCCTGGGGTGCGGACAGGGTCTTGCCTCCGAAACCACCTGCCGGGTTGGCGGCAAGATCGGAGTTATGGAGTATATACAGGGGGAAGAACATCACCAGACCGGCCAGGATGACCCCGATGATATCGCCGACCTGCATCTTCCGCGGCGTACCACCAAGGATATGGCCGACCTTCAGGTCCTGCAGCATCTCGCCGGCGACCGCAGACGAGACGCAGACGACCGCCGCAACACCCAGCACCGCCGCAACACCCTGCGGTCCGGTGACGCCGACGATCACCATCGTGAGGGCGGCCACGACCGTCGTTGCAAGCGTCAGGCCGGAGATCGGGTTGTTGGAGGAACCGATCATGCCAACGAGATTGCCGGATACCGCTGCGAAGAAGAAGCCCGCGACGAGCATCACCACGGCGGCCAGGATCGCACCGAGGACCATGCCCGTGAAGTAGAAATACAGGGCGATCATCAGGCCAAAGATGATGAACACGCCCATGATGACGAGCTTGAACGGCAGGTCCTGCTCCGTCCGGTTCGTCACCGCGGTAGAGGATGCGGTCTTCTTCACATCAGCGATGCCACGCTTGATCCCGAGGATGAGGTTCTTGCGCATCTTCCACAGCGTGAACGTCGCGCCGACAAGCATACCGCCGACGGCGATCGGGCGGACGATGAACCGGTACAGGTGGCCGGTGAGCGCGACCCAGGCTGCGGTTTCGTCACCATTGTTCAGGGCCAGATACTGATCGATCTTCACCGGCCCGAGGAAGTACACGAGCAGCGGGACGAAGAGGCCCCATGCGAGCAGGCCGCCCGCGAAGTTGAGTGCGCCAAGTTCCGGCCCGATGATGTAGCCGACACCGATATAGGCAGGGGTCGCCGCGGGAGCGGAGATCGTCGTCATACCGCCGCCGGCCACCTTCTCCGCATTGTCGGTGAGACCGAGGCGGACAAAGCCTTCTTTCACCTTGCCGATCATCACATGGAAATCGTTCGAGGCGCGGAACACACCGAAGCCGTCGAGCAGCTTGATCAATGCACCCACGCCCATCGCCCGGAAGAGCTGCAGAGCGGCATCGGCACCGCGCTGGCCCGCTTTGTGGATCTCGGCTGCTGCCTGCGACTCGGGGAACGGCAGCGAAGGATCCTCGACCATCACGCGGCGCAGCACGGTCACGAACATGATGCCCAGCAGACCGCCGAGGATCATCAGTGCCGCAGAGGTGAGGTACTCGGTCCACATGGATCCCGTGTTGAACTTCCAGATGCCCAGCACGACGAACGCGGGGATCGTGAAGACCGCACCGGCGGCGACGGACTCACCGATCGAGCCGACGGTACGGGCGAAGTTCTCTTCCAGGATCGTCCCTTTGCCCAGGCGCAGCAATGCCATGCCGATCACCGCGGCCGGATATGTCGCCGCGATCGTCATGCCTGCTTTCAAGCCCAGATACGCATTTGCGGCACCGAGCACAACGCACATGACGAGGCCGATCACCAATGCGCGAACGGTGAACTCCTTCATGTCCGTGGTCGGCGGCACGTAGGGTTTGAAGTTTGTTTCCGCCATGAATTGCTCCTTGTTGGTTGAATAGAAAGCCTACAGCGGGGACCGGTCCGGTCCCGGACAATGGAACGGGGTCAGACGTTCCGCGTGAACAACGCTTTGAACACGTAGCCGGCGACTGCCGGGTTCTCCTTGAACCTGCGGGTGGAGTAGCCATACCAATGCTCACCGAACGGCACATACAGGCGGACCTTATGGCCATCGCGCACCAGGCGCTTCCGGAGCTCAGGGCGCACACCCAGAAGCATCTGGAATTCATACTGGTCTTTTCGCAGGCCACGCTTCGCGATGATCGCGTAGGCGGCATCGACCAGCACGGTGTCGTGCGTCGCGATGCCCACATAGCACCCGGCATCGAACATGATCCCGAGGAGCTTCGAATAATTGTCCTGCACCTCCTCCCGCTTCTGGAAGGCGATGGCAGGGGCCTCTTTGTAGATGCCCTTGCACAGGCGGAAGTTCGCCTTCTCCGCGGCCAGCGCACGCACATCCGCTTCCGTGCGGAAGAGATACGCCTGCACAACGATCCCGGTATTGGGGAACTCCCGGTGCGCGGCAAGGAACACCTCGATGGTATCCGTCGTGCAGGTGGAATCTTCCATGTCGACGCGGACAAAATTGTTATAGCTTGCCGCGACGCGGAGGATCTCACGCACATTCTCGAGGCAGAAGGCCTTGTCGATCTTCAGGCCGAGGGACGTGAGTTTGATGGAGAGATTGGAATCGAGTTTTTCGCGGGCAATGGTGTGGAGGACCTGGATGGAACTGTCGCGGGAGGCGATCGCTTCGGCACGGGTGGAGATGTCCTCGCCGAGAACATCCATGGTCGCACACACTTTTTCAGCATTGAGTTGCCGGACGCAGGTGACCGCCATGGGGAGGGTCTCCCCCGCGATGTACCGTCCGGCGAAGTAACGGATGACCCGTCGTGGCACCATGGGTATCGAGGCGACGACGAGCTTGTTCAGCAGATGCATAAGGGATGCTCAGATCGTGATTGGGACACGAATGTCATCAGGTCGGGCGTGGAGTTACGGGCGAGCCTGTGCAGGGCCGTACAGCTTTCAGTGCCCGAAATATAGCCAAATGGGGCCGCAAGTGCAATATTTGGAGATGCGAGCCCCCCTCCGGGATCTTCAAAACAGGAGATTCACGATCCACACCGCCGCCAGCATACCCGCCAGATCGGCGATCAGGCCCGTGGGAACGGCATGCCGCGTATTCTTCACACCGACCGCCCCGAAGTACACGGCAAGGACGTAGAATGTGGTCTCGGATGACCCGTACATCGTCGAAGCCATGATCCCAATGAGAGAATCCGGCCCGTGCACATTCATGAGCTCGGTCATGATGCCAAGAGAACCGCTCCCCGACAGAGGGCGCATGAGCGCCATGGGCAAGGTCTCCGGCGGCATCCCGATCAGGCTGGTGACCGGGGTCAGGACAGCGATCAGCAGTTCCAGGGCCCCACTGGCCCGGAAGATCCCGATGGCGGCCAGCATGGCGACCAGGTAGGGGATGATGCGAATGGCCGTATTGAAGCCGTCCTTGGCACCCTCCACAAACACCTCATACACTTTCACTTTCTTGACCAGACCCCAACCCAGGAAGACCAGCAGGACGAGGGGGATGGCGACCAGTGAGATCACCGATATAGCGGCGCGGAAGAAATCACTCATGGCTCACCTCCATCGCCTTCTTGTACCTCGGCAGGCGCTGCAGGAGTTTGGAGGCGAGGACGCCGGCGATGGTCGCCGCTCCGGCGCCGACAATGGACGTGCCGATGATGATCCCCGGATTCGCGGACCCGGCAGCGGCGCGGACCGCGATGGCCGTGGCCGGGATGAGGATCAGTCCGCCCGTGTTGATGGCGAGGAAGGTGACCATCGCGTTGGTCGCCGTTCCCACCTTCGGGTTGAGCTTGTTGAGTTCTTCCATCGCCTTGAGCCCCATCGGCGTCGCGGCGTTGCTGAGTCCGAGCATGTTCGCTGCGATGTTCATGATCATCGCACCGACCGCCGGATGATCGGGAGGGACGTCCGGGAAGATGCGGCGCGTCACCGGCGCGAGGGCCCGGGTCAGCACGTGCAACAGCCCGGCCTCGTCGGCCACCTTCATCACGCCCAGCCAGAGTGCCATGATGCCGATCAGGCCGAGGGCGATGGTAACAGCGATGCCGGAATAATCGAGCGCGGCCTGCGTGACGGCTCGCGTCTTCACGAACCGGACGGGTTCGAGTGCGAATCGGATCACGGCACTCGTTGCCCCATCGGCCGGCTGGAACGCCACGACCGAACCGGTGAGGTTCTCGTGCGACGCCGACGCTTTCGCCATCGCCCGCCACCATGCGGGTGTCGTGTCACCGACCGGCATCAGCACCGAGCGAACGCCGTCGGCGCCCGTGTTGATCACGATGCGCTGACGGACATCCTCATCGGTCCGCTGCGTCCCGTAGAAGGCATTGAACGATGCGGCAGGGATCACGAGCTCGCCCTCCCACGTTTCGCGGAGCGCGGTCGGACGTTTGGTGATCTCCACCGAGCCTTCGAGCACGGACCCGTTGCGATAGGTGGCCCGCATTTCATCGTTGATATCGTTCCCGACAGCCACAAAGATGCCGATGACGATCAGGCCGATCCAGATGTAGTTCAGCATGATGACTCCCGAGTGATGGAACGAACAGATGTCGATGTGCTTCTACCAGGTGAAGCGGACGGTGAGCCCTTCTGCGGGAAAGCCCCGCTGCGTGAGCGTCGGGCTCACATCAAACCCGGAGAGACTCGCGTCCACGTATGCGTCGACGATGTTGAGCACGTAGAGGATGAAGAAATACCAGGTGAAGGAATCGCGCTGGTCCTTGTAGAATTCGCGGAGGTCGCGCAGGCGGGTGTTCCCGTACGGGGGCAGCGTCTGCAACGAAAGATCGAATTTCTGCCGGTAGTCATCGGCACGGCGGTTATTATCCAGCCATTCCGAAATGAAGTACACGCCGAGACCGAGGATGATGGGTGCCTTCCAGTACGATCCATTGTACACCTGTCCGGCACCCGGAAGCACGCCGGACAGGAGCATGGCGGTGGTGGGCGATTTTGTGCGCGCGGGCGCAGCAAGCGTGTCGCCTTCGATCCGGACCCTGGCCGTATCATGTGGAGGGACGGTCTGCTGCGTGCTGTCGGCACGAACGGATCGGGCGATGCCGGCCTGGAACGGGAGAACCGCCAGGATCAGAACGAACCAGAGGATCGCCCGGTGCACAGACACGTTCAGGCTTTCGTGACGATCGCGACCGCTTCGATCTCGACGCGGGCATCTTTCGGGAGCCGTGCCACTTCGATCGTGGAGCGGGCCGGAGGCGCGTCGCGGAAGTACGTGCCGTAGACGGCGTTCATCGCCGCAAATTCATTCATGTCCTTCAGGAAGACCGTGGTCTTGATGACGGTCCCGAGCGAGGCGCCCGCCGCTTCGAGGATCGCCTTCAGGTTCTCCAGGGCCTGCCGTGTCTGCTGGCCCACGTCGCCGGCCAGGAGCTCGCCGGTCGCCGGCACGATGGGGATCTGTCCGGCGGTGAAGACCAGCGTTCCGCTGGCGATGATACCCTGGCTGTACGGCCCGATGGCTCCGGGAGCCGATGAGGTGTTGACGACCTTCTTTTCCATGTTGACCCTCGTATTCCTAACGTTCGTTGATGGACTCGAACACCTCGAGGAGGCGATCGAGGTCTTCGGCCGAATAGTATTCGATCACGATCTCACCCTTCCCACCCTGCCCGGGGCGGACCTGCACCTTCGTCCCGAGCAGGCGGCGGAGCCGGTCTTCCACGGAGCTCAGCGCGGAGGAGCTACTCCTGCGGGCGGCACCTCCCTTCGTCCGCGTTCCCCCGGTATCCTTCCGGACCAAGGATTCCACTTCGCGCACCGAAAGTCCGCGGGCGAGGATCTTCCGGAAGGCACTCATCTGCTGCGGCCTCTCTTCGAACGCGAGTAGGGCGCGCGCATGGCCGCCGGAGATCTCCCCTTTCCGCACCGCCGTCTGGATCTCCTCCGGGAGCTTGAGCAACCGGAGGAAATTGGTGACGGTGGAGCGTTCCTTGCCGATACGATGGGAAACCTCCTCCTGCGTCAGGCCGCATTCCTCCATCAATCGACGGTAGGAGATGGCGATCTCGATCGGATTGAGCTGTTCGCGCTGCAGGTTCTCGATGAGGGCCAGTTCCAGCATTTCCTCATCCGTGCGCACATCGAGGATATAGGCAGGGATGGTGCGAAGCCCGGCCTCGCGGGCGGCACGCACGCGGCGTTCGCCGGAGATGAGCTGGTACCCACCATCGACACGCCTGACGGTGACGGGCTGGATGACCCCCTTCTCCCTGATCGACGCGGTGAGCTCTTCGAGTGCAGCCGGTGAGAAATCGGCACGGGGCTGGAACGGGTTGCGCCCGACGAGCGCGAGCTGGATACGGATGAAGTCCTGATCGGGCGCGGGCCCGGCAACGGGATCCGGAGCAGCGGAGGCGGGCGCGCTGCCGGAGGAGGGGATCAGCGATGCAAGGCCCCTGCCCAGGGCAAGTTTATTCTTCGACATCGAAGAGATCCTTACGCTCTATGGTCCGGGACAACGGCACCGGAGTGGTTGTTCCTGGCCATGACCTCCGCGGCCAGGTCCATATAGTGTCTTGCGCCCGGTGACACGGCATCATACAGGATGATGGGCTTCCCGAAACTGGGAGCCTCACTGAGGCGCACGTTCCGCGCGACGACGGTCGTGAAGACCTTGTCGCCGAAATATTTCCGCACTTCTTCCACGATCTGGTTGGAGAGCCGGAGGCGCGCATCGAACATCGTCATGAGCACGCCCTCGATGTCCAGCTTCTCGTTCATCTGCTTCTTCACCATATTGATGGTATTGAGCAGCTGCCCCAGCCCTTCGAGGGCATAATACTCGCACTGGACGGGGATGAGCACCGAATCAGCCGCGGTCAAAGCGTTGAGCGTCAGCAATCCGAGCGACGGCGGACAGTCGATGAGGATGAACTCGTAGCGATCACGAACACTCTCCAGGCCGATCTTCAGGCGCCGTTCGCGCTCTTCCATATCCACCAGTTCGACCTCGGCGCCCACCAGGTTGATATGGGCGGGAAGGACGGAGAGGAAGGGCATCTGGCTTTGCTGGATGATATCCGCGGCGTTCCGCACGCCGACCAGCATTTCGTACGTGCTGCAGCCTTCGGCAGGCGAGTGGATGCCGATGCCGCTCGAGGCATTGGCCTGGGGGTCTGCATCGACCAACAGGGTTGGACGTTCGGCAGCGGCCAGGCACGCGGCGAGGTTCACCGCCGTCGTGGTCTTGCCCACGCCCCCCTTCTGGTTCGTTATCGTTATGATCTTGCCCACGGGTTCCAAACAGGTGAGACTATGAAAGTAAGGAAAGATAACGCTTTTCCATCACCAATGCAAAGAAGGTGTGTTGGATCGCGCCGCGGAGTGCGCCGTTACGTCAGGAGAGTGGAATGCGGGAACGTGTAGCCGCGGAGGAACTCGGCCGATGTCATGCGCCGGCGGCCCTCCTGCTGCAGGTCGATGATCTCCAGCGGATGATCGGCGGCCATCACGAACAACCGGCCATCGTCAACAAGCACCGTTCCCGGTATCCCCCGCACTCTTCCCTGCCCGACGGTACTCCTGTAGATCTTGAGCACATGGCCGTCGTGAAACGCAAATGCACCCGGATGCGGCGACATGCCCCGGATGAGATCGTGAACGATGCGTGCCGGCTTCGTCCAGTCGATGTGACAGTGGTCCTTGAAGATCTTCGGTGCTGGTGTGGCGGCGCCGGGATCCTGCTGCCGGGGTACAAGATCCCCCTGCAGAATGTGGTCCACGGTACGCGCCACCACTTCCGCGCCGAGCACGGCGAGGCGGTCGTGCACACTCCCCGCATCTTCCTCCGGCCCGATCGCGATGCGTTCCTGGAGGAGCATCGCACCCGTATCGACGCGGTCGTCCAGAAAGAAGGTCGTCACCCCCGTCTCGGTGTCGCCGTTGATCACTGCCCAATTGATCGGCGCGGCGCCGCGGTATCTCGGAAGCAGTGACGAATGCAGATTGAAGGTCCCGAGCTTCGGCACCGCGAACACGGCGCGGGGAAGGATGCGGAATGCAACGACGACGGCGATATCGGGTGCGGCCGCGCGTACGGCGTCGGCGAACGCAGGGTCCTTCACGGATTCCGGTTGCAGCAGCGGAAGGTGATGCGCGAGGGCAAGTTCTTTGACGGGCGTCGGCGTGAGCTTCTGCCCACGGCCGCGGGGCTTGTCCGGACCGGTCACCACGGTCACGATCTCGTGCCCGGCATCGATGAGCCGGGCCAGACTGGGGACCGCGAACTCGGGCGTCCCCATGAAGATGATGCGCGCGGCCGGCATGGTCATGCGGCTACGCGGTCACGGTGGAAGCAGCGGGGATGGGAGCGATCTCGTACTCCACCGGCACATCGCCGCTCTTGATCTTGTTGAGGCGTCCGCGCAGCAGTCGGCGCTTGATCAGATTCAGATGATCGATGAAGAGGACGCCATTGAGGTGGTCGATCTCATGCAGGATCACACGCCCCAGCATGCCGTCCACTTCCATGACCTGCGGGTCGAAGTTCAGGTCGCGGTACGTCACGCGCAGGCTCTCCGGCCGTTCGACCTCATCGCGCAGCTCCGGGAGGCTCAGGCATCCTTCTTCGATGGACCACGCCCCTTCTTCATCGGTGACCTCGGGGTTCAGCATGATGAGCGGGGAGAAATTCTCGTAGTCTTCGGAGCCCGTCAGGTCGACGGTGATGATCCGCTGGGTCACGCCGACCTGGTTGGCGGCGAGGCCGATGCCGTTGGCCCGGTGCATGGTTTCCATCATGTCGTGGCCGAGGCGGACGATGGCATCGTTCACTCCTTTGAAGGGGCGCGCCTTCTTCCGGAGCACGGCATGAGCATACGTATAGATGGGCAGAATGGCCACACAACCTCCACACTAATCTGCTATATCACGGACGATACGCCGGGCGCCGACGTAGCGTTTCTTGTAGTACGTGCTTTCCAGCGACGAGAAGGTCACCCCGCGCGTCACGCTCGCGTGCGCGAACAGGTCATCCTCGATGTAGATCCCGACGTGGGACGGCACCCTGCCCGTCGTATTAAAGAACACCAGATCCCCGAACTGCAGTTCCGATGTCGACACCGGGGCTCCGGCACCATACTGTTCCCTCGCCGATCGGGGCAACAGCTTCCTGGTCGCGCTCTTGTAGACCTGCGCGGTGAATCCCGAACAATCGATGCCTCCCCGGTCGTTGCCCCCGTACACATAGGGTACACCGAGGTACCCTATCACGTCCAGGAGAAGTCTGTCGCGGTTCAATCCGGCGGGTGTCTGGTTGGAGTATTTCCTGGAGGGGACCATGCGGCTGGACAGCCGGCGCGACGTTTCCTCCACGCTCACAGTGCGGTCGTCCTCCCGCCGTTCCTCTTCCCGGATACGGCTGGCGAACCGGAGTTCATTCTCCTCGTCGTACTCCCCGCCCCCCGTGCCGCGGAAGCGCGGCGAGGACGCCGTACATCCCGCCAGCATGAGCGCTGTCAGGAGCAGACCGAGGATCACGACCGGTACCGGCCAGGGACCGACAGGTCGATGGCCGGTCGTGCCGGTTGCCATGCTCACCCCAGATATGCGCGCAACTGCTTGCTGCGCGACGCGTGCCGGAGCCGGCGGATCGCCTTCTCCTTGATCTGGCGCACGCGCTCGCGGGTCAGCTTGAATTTCTCGCCGATCTCTTCGAGCGTCAGCGAATGTTCGCGCCCCAGCCCGAAGTACAGACGGATCACTTCTGCTTCGCGCTCACTCAGGGTCGAAAGCGCACGCTCCACTTCCCTGCTGAGCGACTCCTTCATCAATTCGCTGTCCGGTGCCGGCTGACGCTCGTCCTGGATCACATCCAGCAGGCGGTTGTCCTCGCCCTGGGCGAACGGCGCATCCATCGAAAGGTGGCGGCCGGAGATCTTCAGGGTGTCGGACACTTCGAAGAGCGACATATCGAGCTCTTCCGCGAGCTCGCTGGCGCTGGGCTCGCGTTCGAATTCCTGCTCGAGCGAACTGAAAGCCTTGCCGATCTTATTGAGTGCGCCAACCCTGTTGAGCGGGAGGCGGACGATGCGCGACTGTTCCGCGAGCGCCTGCAGGATCGACTGCCGGATCCACCACACCGCGTACGAGATGAACTTGAAGCCACGCGTCTCATCGAAGCGCTTCGCGGCCTTGATGAGGCCCAGATTCCCTTCGTTGATCAGGTCCCCGAGGGACAATCCCTGGTTCTGGTACTGCTTGGCGACGCTCACGACGAACCGGAGGTTCGCCTTCGTCAGTTTCTCGAGTGCGGTCTGATCGCCTTTTTTGATGCGTCGGGCAAGGTCGATTTCCTCTTCCGACTTGAGCAGCTCGACCTTGCCGATCTCCTGCAGATACTTGTCGAGAGACTGACTCTCCCGATTCGTATACTGCTTGGTAATCTTGACCATGGAGTATCCTTTAATTGGTTCCAGAAGATGCTACGGGGATCGCGCCCGCCGTTGCACCTCCTCTACACGATATGCGACAGGAAGCTCGTACCGGGGAACGAGTTGCTGATGCCGAAGTACTCGCCGAGCGTCTTTGCGACGTCCGCAAAGCTCGCCCGCGTTCCCAGTGCCCCCCCCGGCCGTCCTCCCGGCGCATAGCACAGAAGGGGTACATACTCCCTGGAATGGTCCGTACTCGGCATCACCGGATCATTGCCATGGTCCGCTGTAATAATGAACACGTCTCCGGGGTGGACGGTTTCGGCGAGTGCAGGCAGCGAGGCATCAAAGGCCTCCAACGCCGCCGCGAATCCCGAAGGATCGTTCCGGTGTCCGTACAATGTATCGAAGTCCCCGAGGTTCACGAAGATCAGTCCCGTATCCATGGACCGTGAGACCCGGAGGAGTTCCTCGATACCCGCTGCGTTCGTCCTCGTGTGGTTCGACGTCGACAATCCGCGCAATGCGAAAAGGTCATCGATCTTGCCGATGCCCGCCGTCGGGATCCCCGCGGCCTGCAACAGGTCGAGGAGTGTCGGCTCCGGCGGAACCAGCGAGAAATCCTTACGGTTCGTGGTCCGCGAGAACGCCCCCGCCGTCCCGATGAACGGGCGGGCGATGACACGTCCGACCTCATGACGGCCCACGCACACCTTCGTGCGCGTAACCTCGCAGATCTCATACAGCCGCGGCAGCGGGATCACCTCTTCATGCGCCGCGATCTGGAACACGGAATCCGCGGAGGTGTACACGATCGGGTGGCCGGAGCGCACATGCTCGGCCCCCAGATCCTGGATGATCACCGTCCCTGACGCCGTCGTGTTCCCGAGGTAGCCCGTGCATCCGGCCTCACGCATGAACGTCTGCATGAGGTCTTCGGGAAAGCCCTTCGGATAGGTCGGGAACGGTGTATGCACCACGACACCGGCGAGTTCCCAGTGACCGGTGGTGCTGTCCTTCCCTCCCGACTTCTCCGCCATCATCCCATACTGTGCGCGTGGCGCAACAGCGGGAGCAACGCCACGGATCGGTGCGATGTTCCCCAGTCCCCACGCCGCAAGATTCGGGAGGCGGAGGCCGCCGACCGCATCCGCGGTATTGGCAAGGGTGTTGCTGCCTGCATCACCGTACGCCGGAGCATCAGGAGAAGCACCGATGCCTACACCATCCAGGACAAGCAGAATGGCCTTCCGTCGGATCAGGCGTACACCTGCTTCTCATTGCACTTGCAGACCTGCACGCGGCGTTCGGCGAACTTCCACGTTGCTTTGGTCTGACTCTGTTCGGACGTGACCATCAGAATGGGCTGATAGATCTCGCCGCAGGTGGGGCACTTCGACCCCTTCATCAATGCAGCTTTGGCTGCTTTATCCGCAAATGTCTGCTGTTTTGCCATGAGAACCGCTTCCTTCTGTACCTATGAATAATGATGTTTCGATCGTGCCAACGTTTCCGTTTTCACACCTCTGCAGCGCATGCCCGCGACATCAGAAGACGCGGACCGCATTCCCTCCACTTTCCAGTGCCTTGCCGTACACCTGCATGGCGCCGTTCACGAGTTCACGTGAGGTCATCCGTTCGGACAACCCGCAGATCCCGAAGCTCACCGTCACGGAGAATGACCGCTGGCCGAACACGATCACGTGGCCCGCGATCGCCTTGCGCATCTTCTCCGCCCACAGATAGGCATCGCTCGCGGTCATGTTCGTGAGGACCACGCCCAGCGTATGCGTGTCCTGCCGGCCCAGCACATCATACGCCCGGAGGTTCTTCCGCACCAGCGTATTCAGTTCGCGCAGGATGACGTCATGGATCTCGCGTCCATGGCGGCGGACCTGCTCCTCCATCCCGTCGACGCCGAAGGTGGCATACGCCAGCTCACCGCCGTTGTCATCCGAACGGAGCACTTCTTCTTCGACCCGGCGCATGAAGAACTTCCTGGTCGTCAGGCCGGTCAGATGTTCCACCGACGCAAATTCCTTGACGAGGTCGTTCATGTACCCGACCTCCAGTGCAGCGCCTGCATTCTCGACGAGGCGGTAGAGGACTTCGATCTCCGCGCCCGTCAGCCCCTTGTCCTTCCGGACCTCCAGCGCCAGAGCGCCGTAGCAACGGTGATACGAGCTGATCGGGATCGCAACGAACGTCCCTTCACGCGGCATCGCTTCACCCGCATGGAAACGAGGCCGGTCGTCACTCGTCAGATCGGGCACCACCTCCACACGATTGCTGGTGATGGCTTCGCCGATGATGGTGCCTGCCGCATCCACGGCCTGTGACGGCAGGACGTATCCGTCACCCGAGTGGTTCACCACGCGCTGCACCACCCAGTCGTGTGCCTCCTCCGCATACATCGTGATCGTCAGAAAATCCCACGAGGCCAGCCGCCCCACCTCATCGACCAGAGCGGTGAGGATCCGTTGCTCGCCGGGTTCCGACTTCACGGCATCCTGCAGCCGCCGGATCGACGACAGCAGTTCCGCATCCGACAGCAGTTCATATTTGTCCGTGTAACTCTTGATCAGCGCGGAGGTCAGCTTCGTGAACTTCCCGAGCGTCTCGATCGTCTCCTGGCCAAACGCATCCTCGGCCGTACTGTCGGCCACCAGGACCCCGACCGGTTCCACTTCCTGTGCTTCATTCCGGTAGAAGACGGGCACAGCGATCGCCGAGCGGACACCGGCCGCCGCCACGTAGTACCGGAGTGCATCGGTCTCGCTCTGCGGGTTCACCGACGTCAGGATCCGCGGTTTCCCGAGCGTTGCCACCTGACTGAGGATATCGTCGCCGAGCGGGAGCCGCCGATGCGTTGTGAACGCAGGGCTGTCGGTCGCAACGCCCTCAAGCACCAGCTGTTGCCGCTCGCGGTTCAGCCAGAAGTACGCGGCCGTGTTGCAGAAGAGCACGCTCTTCAGCACGAGAAGCACGCGGTCGATCAGCGTATGGAATTCGCTGCGCGGCTCGGTCTCCCGGGCATGCACCTCGGTATCGATGTCAAAGAAATCCAGGACCTCGGCTTCGTCCAGTGCAAGCCGCTCCGGCTCGACGCTCACGGGTTTGCCGGACTTCGTCGACGGAACGACGTGATGTTCTTCCGCCGTGGGTTTCGCCGGCTGGCCGTCCGACGGCTGCTGGAAATCGTCAAAGAACAGACTTGGCTGATGCGACACCCGGTCCTGGTCACTCACGTGTTGTTCACCTCCCGGCGCGACATCTGTTGATCCCTGTGAGGCCTTTCGCCTGCGCGTAAAGGCAAAAAAACCCGCTCCCGCCAGACTGCCATACGGGAACAGGTTTCCGTTCACGATAGTGCATAGCACGGCGATGCTGACCGCCAGGACACCAGTCCCCACCCACACGCGCACATCATGTGTAGCGGTGGCCGCATCTTCCGCCATTATGGACCTGCTAGTTGGGGTAGAAGACACAATATCGTAAAAAGTTACAGAAAATTGCCCCGAAAGTCAAGGAAAGCGAGAGGGAAAGGGCAGAAATTGCATCAGATCGCGGAGTTAGCTATTGCTGAGGATAACGCCTGAATCGGGCCGCCAGTTCCGTATACTCACGAAGACCACCCTGCCAATCGAGTTCGATCTCGCCAGGCTGCCCCCCACGCAGAATGGCCGCATAGGCTGCCGAAACACCCAGAAGACGGTTGAGCGATGCCCGCCGGATCACCAGGCTGTCAGGATGGAGCCCGCGGAGGACCGAGAGTACCGTCACACCCGTCAGCACCGGCTTGAATGCCCCCGGATCGGTGACGGTCGCAACCACACCCTGGCAGAGCTGCCCTGCATTCTTGGACGACGCCGGCGTGAACTTCACCGGATCAAAATGGACCCCCTGCAGCCCGGCCGCGTTCAGCCGCTGCGTCAGGCGCTTCGCATCCACCCACGGAGCACCAAACTGATGGAATGGCCTCTCGGTCCCCCGGCCTTCGGACAGGTTCGTCGCTTCGATCAGGCAGAGCCCCGGGTACAGATCGATGGTCTCCGGCCGCCGGATGTTGGGCGAGGGGGCAACCCACGGGGTCGTAAGGCGCATGCTTCTGGTCCAACCGTCCATCCAGACAACCTCGAGCCTCGCCTTCCGGCCATCGGCAAGCCATCCCAGCTCATTGATCATCGTCGCGAGTTCACCGATCGTCAGGCCATAGACGATCGGGATCCGGACGATCCCGACGAACGAGCGGAGCGAATCCTCGATCACCGGTCCATCGATCAGGTCTCCGAGCGGATTCGGACGATCGAGCACAACGAATGGTATGCCCTGCTCCGCAGCTGCTTCCATGCAGAGTTTCATGGTGCTGATATAGGTATAGAACCGGACACCCACGTCCTGGATGTCGTACACAAGGACATCGACATTCGCCAGCATCGCAGGAGTGGGTTTGGAGGTCCTGCCATAGAGCGAGTACACCGGCACACCGGTCTTCGTATCCACCGAATCCCGGACCTTTTCACCCGCCCCGGCATCGCCGCGGATCCCATGCTCCGGCCCGAACAGCGCCGTGACCCGGGTACCGCCATCAACGAGGGCATCGACGAGGTGCCGGCCGTCCGTGAGCAGTCCGGTCTGATTCGTCACGAGTCCGACACGTTTCCCCGCGAAGATCCTGCCGTGTTCGCCGACCACCCGGTCGGCGCCCGTCAGCATCACGGCCTGGGCATGGCAGGCAGGAACGGCCATGAGTGCAAGGAGGGCTACGGCGAGTGAGCGGACGGTGGAGGAGGTCATGGGGCGATGAGTCCTTTCGCGCGGACGAGATGCCATGCGGCGATGCTCATGCCATCCCAGATCTCACCGTCGCGCATCTGGCGGTCCACCTCGGCAACGGTGAGCTGCTGCAATTCAAATTCCTCGGTATCATCGGGGGTTGCGCCCACGTGCCGGAGATCGCGGGCCAGATAGACCTTGCAGATCTCGTCGGTCACGCCGTTGTACGGATTGAAACTGCCTGCTGCAAGCAACGTGATGGCGGAGAAGCCGGTCTCCTCCGCCAATTCATGCCACGCTGTGCTGTCGTGGGTCGCCCCTTCCTTGACCGCCCCGCACGGGAATTCCAGGCTCTCCTTCATTCCCAGATACCGGAACTGCTTCACGAGAAGGATCGACCCGTCCGCCATGACCGGCACGATGCAGGCGGAGCCGAGCGAGTGGACGTAGTGATACTCTCCTTTCGCACCATTCGGCACCTCCACTTCATCGTAGCCATAGGACCACCACGGGTTCTTGAACCTGACCGTGCGCGACAGTGTCTTCCAGGGCTTGAGGGGCATACGGAGTGGGATCAGCCGCGACGGTTCTCGGCGATCTCCTTCTCGGAGAAGAAGAACGCAACCTCGATCATCCCGTTCTCCGCGGAGTCGGATCCGTGCACGCAGTTCTCGCCCTTGTTGTCGGCGAAGTCCTTGCGGATCGTACCGGGAGCAGCATCCTTCGGATCGGTCGAACCGATCAGCGTGCGGTAGTCCGCCACCGCATTCTCTTTCTCGAGCGCGATCGGCACGACCGGGCCGCTGCACATGAACTCGACGAGGCTGTCGTAGAACGGACGGCCTTTGTGCACGGCATAGAAGGCGCCGGCGGCCGTGGGGCTCAGGCGGACCATCTTCATGCCGAGCACGGTGAAGCCGGCCTTCTGGATGCGGGCGATGACCTCACCCTGGAGATTCTTCCGCACGCAGTCGGGTTTGAGGATCGCAAGTGTACGTTCGATTGCCATGTCTTCTTCTGCTGATGATGGTGAATGTGTGAACTACTTCTTCTTCCGCACGGTCTTCTTTGCGGCCTTCGCGACGACCTTCTTCACGGAGCTCTTCGCCTTCTTCGCCTTGCGCCCGGGGGCGCTCTTCGGTGCCGCCTTCTTCACGCTCTTTCCCAGGGCCTTTGCCATGGTCTCGCCCAGCAGTGCCGGACTCTCGACCACGGCGATCCCGGCCTTGCGCATCGCATCCATCTTCTCCTGTGCCGTCCCCTTGCCGCCGGAGATGATCGCGCCCGCGTGGCCCATGCGGCGTCCCGGAGGCGCCGTGCGCCCGGCGATGAAGCCGACCACCGGCTTCTTCATGAATTTTTTGACGTAGGTGGCGGCCTCTTCCTCCGCGGACCCGCCGATCTCCCCGATCATGATCACACCGATCGTCTCCGGGTCATCATTGAAGAGCTTCAGGGCGTCGATGAAGCGGGTGCCGATCACCGGATCGCCACCGATGCCGATGCATGTGGACTGGCCAATGCCGCGTTCGGTGAGCTGCCCCACCGCCTCATAGGTCAGTGTTCCACTACGGGAGACCACACCCACGTTCCCCTTCTTGTGGATGAAGCCGGGCATGATACCCACCTTGCATTGACCGGGGGAGATGATGCCCGGGCAGTTCGGCCCGATCAGCACCGCACCGGTCCGCATCACATGATCGTACGCCATCAGCATATCCCGCGTGGGGACGCCTTCCGTGATGCACACGATCACGCCAATGCCCGCATCGGCCGCTTCGATGATCGCATCCGCGGCGAACGCTGCCGGGACAAAGATCACCGAGGTATTGGCCTTCGTCGCCGCCACCGCATCGGCGACCGTATTGAACACCGGAACTTCACGTGCGAACGGGTCCTTGTCCGTCCCCCGGTACGCGAGCCCGCCCTTGCCGGGGGTCACCCCTGCAACGACGTTCGTGCCGTACTCCAGCATCTGCTTTGTATGAAAGGTCCCCTCACCGCCGGTGATGCCCTGCACCACCAGCCGCGTCGACTTGTTGACCAGAATACTCATGGGTGTTGGGTCTGAAGATGTGGATAGAACAGGGTGACTGCTGTCTTACGAGGCGGCCTGTTCGAGCGCATACGCGGCGCTCAGGACGGTCGCTTCGTCGAACTGTTTACCGATGAACTGCATGCCCACCGGGAGCCCGTCCGCATTCCCACAGGGGACGCTGATCGCGGGGACGCCGGCCAGATTCGCTGACACGGTATAGATATCCGACAGATACATGGTGAGTGGATCGGCGGCTTTCTCGCCGATCCTGAACGCCGTCGTCGGGGCCGTGGGCATCACAATGAGGTCCACGGACGCGAACGCGTCGAAGAAGTCCTTCTGGATGAGCCGGCGCACCTTCTGCGCTTTGCGGTAGTACGCATCATAATACCCGGCCGAGAGCACATAGGTACCGAGCATGATGCGCCGTTTCACTTCAGCGCCGAACCCTTCGCTCCGGGATGCCGTGTACACATCGTGCAGGTCACGGGCCTCTGCACTGCGGTGCCCGAACCTGACGCCGTCGTACCGTGCGAGGTTCGACGATGCTTCCGCGGTCATCAGAATATAGTACGTCGAGATATGGTACGGCACGTGCCGGAGCGACACAGGCATGACGACCGCCCCGCGGTCGCGCAGACGGCCGATGGCGGCCTCCACGGCTGCGCGGACATTCGCATCCAATCCTTCACCGAAGGCTTCTGTCGGCAGGCCGATCTTCAATCCTTGACAGGAGCCGGTAAGGGCCGCGGCGTACTCGGGGACAGGAACGGCAGCGGACGTCGAGTCGCGTTCGTCGTGCCCGGCGATCACCTGGAGCACGCGCGCGGCATCTGTCACGTTCGCGGAGAACGGCCCGATCTGATCGAAGGAGGACGACAGTGCCACGAGGCCATAGCGCGAGACGCGCCCATAGGTGGGCTTGAGTCCGACGATCCCGCAGAACGACGCTGGTTGACGGATCGACCCGCCCGTGTCGGTACCGAGGGCGGTGTGGGCCATGCCCGCGGCGACGGCGACACAGGATCCGCCGCTGGAACCGCCGGGGACGCGCGTTTCATCCACCGGATTGAGCACCGGGCCGAACGCGGAGTTCTCTGTCGACGATCCCATCGCGAACTCATCGAGGTTCGTCTTGCCGATCAGGATCGCGTCCTCCGCGAGGAGGCGTTCGATCACGGTCGCATCATACGGCGCGACGTAGTCCTGCAGGATACGGGAGGCGCAGGTGACCTTCTCGTTCCGCATGCTCAGGACGTCCTTCACGGCGATGACCATGCCGGCGAGGCGCCCCGCGCGGCCATCGGCACGTTTGCGGTCGATCTCCCGCGCGCGGTCGAGAGCCTTCTCGTTGAACACGCTGAGGAAAGCATTGAGGCGCGTTCCGCCCGCGATGGTGCGAAGGAACCCTTCCGTCACCTGTTCGCAGGTCGTCTCGCCGCGTTCAAGCGCGCGGAGGGTGCTGTCGTATGTAACCCAGGGATGCACGTGGTCGAAACGTCCGGGATGGAAATGGGAGCGCCGGTACCAGGCGCGGGATGGGACCGGGACTCAGTCGATCTTGGTCGATTTATCCAGATCGTCCTTGAGGCCGCGCATGGCATTCTTGAACTCGCGCATCGCCCTGCCGATGTTCTTGCCGGCCTCCGGCAATTTCTTGGGGCCGAAGAACAGGAACATCACCAGCACGATGACAAGGAGTTCGGAGCCGCCGATGTTGTCGAACAGCACGGTCGATTATCCTTTGGATTCCGATGAACGGGCGTCGATCTTCTTGCCATCGGTATCGACATCCTCCTGCACTTCGCGAGCTGCTTTGCGGAACTCACGGATACCCTTTCCCAGGCCCTGTGCGAGCTCGGGGATCTTCTTGGCGCCGAAGAAAATGACGAACACCAGCGCAATAAGAATGATCTCGGTTGTGCCCAGATTGCCCATAGTCTTAGCTCCTGCCTTTCTCTCCAGTGACAACTGCCTCTTCCTCCGCAGCACCGGGGGTGACGCGTGAAAGGACATGTTCTATGATCGATGCAAACACCTTCTGGCCGTCCGTGAACCCGAGCAGCGGATCGGCTGCCCGCTCGGGGTGCGGCATCATCCCGAGAACATTCCCCCGTTCGTTGATGATCCCGGCGATGTTCCCCAGGGACCCGTTCGGGTTGCTGTCGGCCGTGATCTCCCCTCCCGGTGAACAGTACCGGAAGGCCACCTGGCCATTCTCTTCAAGCCGGCGGATCGTGTCTTCATCGGCGAAGTAATTCCCCTCACCGTGGGCGATGGGGATGGTGAGCACGTCGCCCGCCGCACAAGCGGACGTGAAGGGCGTGAATGGATTCTCGACACGGATCCGGACATTCTTGCAGGCGAACCGGAGCGATGCATTGCGCAACAGGACGCCCGGCAACAGGCCTGCTTCCACCAGGATCTGGAATCCATTGCAGATCCCGAGCACCGGTCCGCCGCCCTCGGCGAACCGTACCACCTCGCGCATCACGGGGGAGAACCGCGCGATCGCCCCGCACCGGAGATAGTCACCGTACGAAAATCCGCCCGGCAGGATCACGACATCCACATCCTTCAGGTCGGGGTCCTTATGCCAGAGGAAGACCGCCTCCTGTCCCAGCACCTTGCGACAGACATGATACGCATCGTGGTCGCAGTTGGAACCGGGGAACACGACGATACCGAACCGGACCGGGGACTGCATCATTGCACCTTCTCGACCGTGAACCGGTAGTCTTCCATCACCGGATTCGCGAGTAATTTCCTGCACATCTCCTCTGTTGCACGGCGGGCTTCGTCTTCCGACACGCCATCGAAGAGGACCTCAACATGCTTGCCCATGCGCACCGATCGCACGCCATTGACCCCGAGGGTCCCGACCGCATGCGCCACGGCTTTCCCCTGGGGATCGAGGATCGAGGGGCGGAGGGTTATCTGTATGACCGCACGAAACACTGGGGCATCCTCCCGTCAGGATTCGATCCGTGAATGGCTCACATGCTCTTCTTCTTCGAACTGCGAACGTCCGCTCGCGATGCGCCGGATGAACGTCACGACCCACCGGATCATACCGAGAACGATGAAAGCGATCAGCAGCGGGAAGATGGCATTGCCGCTCGTGACAACGACGACGATGACGGCCAGGACGCCGAAGACGAATTTCCACGGCTCTTTCTTGATGGCTTTCTTCGAGACCTTCGGGAGCGTATCGTACCGCACCTTGCTGACCATCAGCAGGGCGAGGACGACGGAGAGCCAGGGAAGCACCGCAAGCCCGGTGTTGGAGAAACCGACGACGCCATTCTGGACATTGAGGACGAACGATGCCACCGTGATCCCGCTGGCCGGGACCGGCAGGCCGACAAAATGATCCTTGTCGAACCCGACGAGCTGGACGTTGAAGCGGGCGAGGCGCAGGCCCGCAAAGATCATGAGAAGCGAGCTGAGGAAGATACCGACGTTCCCGAGCTGCACCAGGGCGAACTGATAGGCGAGAAATGCCGGTGCGGCGCCGAACGACACGACATCGGAGAGCGAGTCGATCTCTACGCCGAATTGCGAGGAGCTCTTGGTGATGCGCGCCATGATGCCGTCAAGGGAATCGAAGCCCGCCGCAAGAACGATGAACCATGACGCCGGTATGAACTCTCCCCGGCTCGCATGGATGATGGACATGAACCCGCAGAACATGTTCAGCACAGTGAACAGGCTGGGGACGACTGCTCGAGTGATCTTCATTCTCTCATCCGTTCGGTGTCAGACGGGCCAGTACGGTTTCCCCCGCCACGGTCTTGTCGCCGATCTTCACATTGATGGCGGCACCCGGTTGCAGGAGGACGTCCACGCGGGACCCGAATTTGATCATGCCGAATCGCTGTCCGGCAACCGCGCTGTCCCCGACCTGAATGGGAGCGACGATCCGGCGCGCGATGAATCCGGCGATCTGTTTGAACAGGAGCTTGCCACCGGCATGCTCCACGCCGATCAGGGTACGTTCATTCCTGGTCGACGATTTCTCATCCATGGCCACGATATATTCGCCCGGGATGTGGCGGAAGAACCGGACGGTGCCATTCACCGGCCACCGGTTCACGTGCACATTCAGGGGTGACATGAAGATACTGACCTGGACCGCTTCGCCTCCGATGAATTCTTCTTCCCGGACGGGTTTGATCAGGACCACCGTTCCATCAGCAGGCGAGAGCACGATACCGTCGCCGGATGGCGGATGCCGTTCCGGATCACGGAAGAAATACAGCGTGAAGGCCAGGAGACCAAGGGCAATGACGATGAGGACGCTCTTCAGGACCTTGCCGTCCACGAAGAACCAGGCGGAGGCGATGCCGATCAGGCAAAGAGCGACGACCACCCCGACCACATCATACCCGTAGCGGGTGATCAAGCGGGAATTCCTTCTCCAGTGACGGTACTGAGAACGGGTTTCATCGGATAAATGTACCAAAACGCTGCGAGAAAGTCAAAAAAGCACCTGCCGGGTGGAAAAACAGCCGCATCGGGCAAGAAAAGGGGCGAAACAGCCGGCCGGACCGGCCAGGCTCTTTCGCCCCAATGCACGCTTTTCCTTCTTCGCTTCAATGCTTATTTGACGTGGAACTCGATCCGTCTGTTCTTTGCGCGCCCATCGGGCGTCGCATTCGTATCGATCGGGTCTCGCATGCCGAAGCCGCGGGCCGTCAAGCGGCCGGCCGCGATCCCCTTCGCGATGAACCAAGCACGGACCGCATCGGCACGACGCTGGGAGAGCTTCTCATTCGCGGCCTTGCTCCCGACGTTGTCGGTGTATCCCGCGATCTCCAGCTTGATCTCGGGGTTGGCGGCAAGCGCTGTGAACGCGCGCTCCAGGATATCTTCGGACTCCCGGGTCAGTGTGGCGTTCCCGGTCGTGAAGTTGATCCCATCCATGACCACGGATTTGCCGCGCTCGAGAATGATGGTCTCTTTCACCACATCATCCTTCGGGCTCAGTGGGTCGGTACCACGAATGATCTCTGCACCATCGATCATCCCACCGCCGTCCGTATCGACCTTGAGGGGACTCGTCTTGTACTTGGTCACTTCCTCGCCGTCGATGATGCCGTCCCCGTCCGTATCCGGATTCGCCGGATCCGGTGCGGTAGGACTTCACTTCGTCCCAGTCCGAGAGCCCGTCGCTGTCGCTGTCCACCTTCAATGGATCGGTCTTCAATTTCAGGATCTCGTCGCCATCCGTGAGTCCATCGCCGTCCGTGTCAACACGCGTCGGATCGGAGGAGTACTTCAGGATCTCGTCGCCATCGGAAAGGCCATCGCCGTCCGAATCGAACCGGATCGGGTCCGTCTTGTATTTCACCACCTCATCTGCATCCGACAGCCCATCGCTGTCGCTGTCGGTCCGGAGCGGATTGGTGCGGTAGCGCTTCACCTCTTCTCCATCCGGAAGGCCGTCGCCATCGCTGTCCGGATTCTCCGGATACGTGCCCAGTCGACGTTCCTGCCCGTTGGTGAGCCCGTCGCCGTCAGCGTCATCTCCATCACCCGACCCTGGATACCACACGATGCCGACACGCCCCGATACGAACCCGTCCGGTGAACTGTTGTCACGGAGGTCCAGAGTATTGGCCATCGGTGTCACGCCGGCATCCAGCATGAACGAGAGATTGCGCGATACAAAAGCCTCAAACCCGAGCCCGACCGGGATGATCAGCGTCGCCCGCATCTTGTCATCCGGAGCCGGGGCGTTGGCCACCGTCTTCCGGTGATAGGCCATCAAGCCGCCGCCGACACGGAGATAGGGAGAGAACGAGGAGCCGGGGAAAAGTGGAACCATCCGGTGAGCGCGAACGGGAATGCATCAAGCTTGAGATACGAATATGGTACATCCACGAGAGCCGGATCCTGCCCGGCCTTCAGGCCTTCCATACCTCCGGAAAGGCCCAGCGAAAAGGCGGGGGCCAGCCCGTACCTGATGAACAGCGTGCCGCCGGGGCCGATCTTCCGCTGGTTCAGGTCATTGACCCAGAGATTAGCTCCGCCGGAAAGCCCGAAGGACCATCGTCCTTGGGTGGATTGAGCACTCGCCCCCTGCACAATGAGAATGGAGGAGAGGGCAAAAGCGAGTATGGAGATGAACTTTCTGGACATCGTCTTGCCTCCTCATGGTGAATCGCAAAAAGTAGACGCATCAACTTAGGTCATTTGCGGAGGAAAGTCAAGAAAACCAGAAGGCACCAGGCCGGAGCTCCACAAATGCGGACATCATACCCTGATGTGGCCAGCATATGGCATGTTGCACAACAACCACGTGCGTCAACTACGCCTGAGCGCGACGCTCAAGAAGGTCCGGGTAGAATTCAGCCAGTTTTGGGGGTGAAAAGAGAAAAACCACGCCCTCGACCACCGGATAGACCTCCTGACAGGAGGAACACGAAAAGGACCCCTCATGAGCGGTGAGTCTGTTCTCCGTCCCCTTTTCAAGGCATGCGGGACAGGCCAGATTCTGTTGGACCGGTGCAAGCGATGGCGGCAAAGGCACCTGCCTTCGTGCACGTTCCGGAGAGAACGCCGCCAAGCATCTTGGCAGCAAAATACTTCAAAGGGTTTCGGAGTGGATAGAGCCCTGTCTGAATCACGCGCGCGCTGGACAGGGTGACTCTTTTCCCCGAGAATGCAGCCAGAGCATTCTTCCAGACCGACAGGGGGATATCGTGATTTTCGATGATGCCGTGTTCCACCTCGTTGCATCGAGGTTCGGCAAAGAACCTGTCGAGCAGTCGCTTGATCTTGGATGCCCGGAGGGTCTCACGTGAGTAGATCTTTCCGCTCCGGTAAAGCTTCACACGGAGGACCTGTCTGTAGGGTTCTTCAGCGAAGAAAAAGCATCCGCCTGGAGCGAGAACCCGGTGGATCTGAGCTATGATGGGAGTCGGATCCGGGAAATGATGCAGGACTTCAAAGCAGAAGACGAACGGCATAGACCCTGTGAGGAACGGCATGACGTTCGCGTCGCAGCACACGCGCAACGGGACATTGGATTTCTTGAAGACCTTCGCGTAGTGCGCACCGCTCCGAAGCATGTCAAAGGAGATGTCGACGGCAGCGCCTGCAGCCCCGAGATCGTTCTCCATCACAAGAGAGCGCTGGCAACGCTCGGCGCCGATCTCGAGATATGGCGACAGGGGCACCCCGGTCTCCCGCAGCGACCGCATCTGCCGGAGCGTTTCTTCCATACGTTCACCAAGGATTGCCTCGATGCCTTTACCATCAAATTCATCCGAAAATATGGTCTGACCTTCGACCTGCTGTTCGAAGAGTTTGCGGCGGAATTCGATCTCCGCCCGTTTTGCCGTGGACGATTGTGGATCTGACATTGAGCCTCGCTGTGAATGAGATGCAAGATAGCTGGTTCTGCGCAGAAACTCAATGCAGCGCACACAAAGTCCACCACCCGATGGCCCGCCGGCCAGATCTGCCACGACGAGCCACGAGGATGGAACGGGGTCGGGTGGATATTGACACTGAAGAAGGAAATCCGTAAATTAAGTGCGCTCTAGTAATTTGCCCCGTCGTCTAATGGCAAGACAGCAGACTCTGGATCTGCTTATCGAGGTTCGAATCCTTGCGGGGCAGCTGCGGTTCGCCTTCGGCGAACCGAACCAGGAATTAAGAACTAAGAATTCTTAATTCTTCATTTTTATGGCCTTATCGTCTAACGGTCCAGGACGCGGCCCTCTCAAGGCCGAAATACGGGTTCGATTCCCGTTAAGGCTACAAAAAATTCAGGCCCCGCAACTGCTGCGGGGCCTGATCCATTTATGAACGCCCGGATACGTATTTCGTAAACACCATACCGATCCCCCACGAGATCAGGTCCCGGAGAATCCGCCCCCCCGCCTTGCTCGACCGCCTTGCTTTCTTCTCCCCTATTGCTTCACGCACTCAGCAAAGAGATTGACGCCCTCTGCCTCGAACTGGATCCGTGAGCAGTCCTCGGCGAAAGGCGACCCGCGGAAGAGCCTGTGCATATCCGCCTCGGTCCGGTGGATGAGATTCCATTCGAGCACGAAGTCCATGAACTCCTTCGCCGGATTTTTCGGATGGAAATTCCCGAGCAGGACCTTCCCGCCTGGCGCGAGATTCTGATGCGCGAACTGCAACAGCTTCCCCACCAGCTTGTCGTTCAGGTAGTCGATCAACCCGATACTATAGATAAGATCCTGCGGCTCGAGACGCACGGACGAGCGGCCCAGGAAGAGCGCAATGAGGTTCTCGTTCACGAGGGTGATCTGCGCGGTGAGTCTGTGACGCGTCCGCAGATCATCCACGAACGCCAGCGCCTGCAGATCGATGTCCATCAAGGTCGCCTTGAGCAACGTACGGTCCTCGAGGGCCGCGAACGCATCGAACACTTCGGTCGCCGGACCCGATGCAAGACAGAGCACCCGCACGGGTTTCCCTCCCCGTTCCTTCACCGCTGCAACGATCTCATCCGCAATGAGTTTCCGCCTGTTCCGTACGGCCAGCGACGGCGGCATCTCAAGGAACATCCGGTCCATCACGGGCCCGAGCCGGCTGGACCCTCCTGGTTGGTTCTGGTAGATCCGCTGGATGGCGATGTAGTCTCCCGCATACCCGCGCGGCTTGGAATAGAACCGGTCGGCGGTCTCCGTCGTGAGGATGTACGGGAGCATCTCCGCCTGCAGCCGCGCACCAAGTTGCAGGCGCGTGGCCTCGGGAAGAGGAGAGGCCCTCGCCCAGGATACTGTGACACAGGTGCATCATCTCGGTCGCCCCCCCGAAGAAGTGCTGGTACTTGTCCTCCTCCACAGCCCCGGTCTTCATTGCTTCCTTGTCCAGCGCGACGATGGATTGCTTGAACCGGTCGATGGCTTCCGATGTGCGGCGCACTTCGTGCGCGACCGGCTGTCCGTCATGATGGTCCCGCAATGCGGCCACACGCTTGACGGTCGCATGGTGCAGTTTCCTGGAGATCGTGCGGAGCAACGCCCGGAAGAGATCGGCGGCATACCCGTGATCGAATGCCAGCTTATCCTCGAAACGCGCCCGGGTGATCTCCAGCACCAGCGAGGGTTCGACGGCTGCATACGTCACCGGTTCCGTGCCCTCGCCGAAATACGACGACTCTCCCAGCAGGCTTCCTGCGCTGGCATGATCCGTTTCCGACTCCGACATGGTCGTGCAGCCGGGCCACGAACAGCCCGTCCAGGACGATGAAGAGCGAGGAGTTCGCCGCCCCGGCGGTGAGCAGGATCTCACCCTCCTGCACGCGACGTTCGGTACCATTCTGCACAAGCCAATGGAGGACATATTCCGGGAGTACTTCGAGGAGACTGACCATGGATATTCGCTGTTCCCTTTGCTGGAAGACGTATGGGCGGTGGCTATGCTCTGCGCATCAGGTAGAGCGCGGTGATGTCGTCGGCCTGCGGTGCATCGCCGACAAAACTCCGCACATGCTCCATCAACGCATCGATGAAGGGCCCTGCGGTGGCCGGAGGTGTGACGCAAAGTAGTCCCGGAGTGGATGATCGGTATCGTACAGTTCCTGCGCGCCATTCTGCGCCTCGGGGATCCCATCGGTGTACAGCAACAAGCGATCCCCCGGCCCGAGCGTGATCTGCTCCGATTCATACGGCAACCCGAGATCGAGCATCCCCAGAGGTATCCCCCCCTTGCAGAGATCCACGATCCCACCATCCGCCCGGCGGCAATAGATGGTATTGTGCCCTGCATTCACGCACTCCACAGCTCCCGACGCGGGATCCAGAAGGCCGAAGAACGCCGTGATGAATTTGTCGTCCGTTGATGCACGATGAATGGCAGTATTCAACCGCACCGCGATATCAACAAGTGCGAAGGCGCTCTCAAGATAGGCAGAGAGGTACGCGTGCAGGCTGCTGACCAGCAACGCAGCGGGGATCCCCTTCCCCGACACATCGGCGATCACCAGCAGATACCGGCCATCCTGCAACGGAATGCAGTCGTAATAGTCGCCGCCGACAGACTTCGAGGGGATGTTGATCCCCGCGAGCGAGTAGCCTGTGATCTCCGGCAGCGCGGATGGCAGGATGCGCTGCTGGATCGACGCGGCGACGGCGATGTCCTGCTCCATCCGTTGCTTCTCCAGGGACTGCTTCAACAGAAAGCGGTTCTCGAGTGAGGCCTGGACCTGACGGGAGAGCGCATCCAGCAGCAACCGGTCCGTCCCATCGAATCCCTGGATGCCGGTGCGGGTTTCCTTGTCGAGGATCTCGAACGTGTACAGGTCTCCCTGGAACACGAATTCCGAATGCAGCCTGTACGTGCTGCCGGCGCGGAGCGCATCTCGATCCCGGCGGGAAGGCATCACGGGAGATCTCTGCCCGCCGCCGCACCACCACGGTACCGCGCGAGGCATTGGTCAACGCCACGGCACGTTCAAGGGCGAGCAGGCACGGCGACACCGATCGGTCGAGGGTCGCGACCTCGATGCCGGTATCGATCAGGCTGTTGAGCTGCAGGAGTCGCCGGTTCAACTCAAAGACAAGTTCTTTCTCATGCCTCCGGTGCTGGAGCGCAGGCGAAGCAGCCGCCACCGACATCAGCGACATGCGCAACGTCAGCAGATCCTGGGCATCGAACCGCCGGCCTTCCGCCTGGCCGTCGACCCGCACCGCCAGGGCCCGGCCGTCGTGCATGCACTGCACCGCGATCGCCTGCATGCCTTCGCACCAGAATCGCACCGTGCTCGAACGCCCCGCCTCAACGGCCGGGATCGTTGCCGCATCCACGGGCGACGAACCAGCGAGGGTCTCCCAGGCACCATCCGCACTCCGGAGCAGCACATCAACCCCCGCGATCCGGAAATGGGCAGCGAGAGCGGAACGCACACGCCCGACGATGTCGGCAAGGCTGGTCGCCTGCCCGAGCGAGGTCAGGTCCAGGGGATCCTCGATCCCCGTGGACGTCACATGATGCACATCAACGGAATCCTGCATGGGTCAATCCTTCCCGGAAGTCAGGACCGTATCGCCAGGGTTCGGATCGCGTCCTCGGTCGTCGCTTCCTTGCCGGCAAAGTCATACAACCCCATGATGCCGAGCATCTTGTCCACCGAGGGATCGAGATTCGTGAACACGAGCCGCCCGCCGGTTTCGGTGAGTTTCTCGATGATCTCGATCAGGAAGGACATCCCCACCGAGTTCACCACACGGGAGAGCGCGAGGTCGATGATCACGTGGCGCACCCCACCGAGAAAATGACGCTGGAATTCGTCCGCGATGGCCGCTCCGCCAATGTTGTTCACATAGCCGTTCGTGGTGATGATGAGCCGGTTGTCCCTGACCTCTGAGGTCAGACTGAATGGTTGCTCCATGGGTCAGCTGAGCCGTTTTGTGATCGTAATGGTGGTCCCCATTTTTCCCGAACTGATCTCGAATCCGTCCGAGAGTGAACGCATAAGCTTCATCCCCCAACCGCGCCGCGATGGCATGCCCTTCGCCGTGATGGAAGGGCGTTCGACCATGGCCTTCGGGTCGAAGCCCCGGCCGGCATCGCGGACGAGGATGGTCAATTCCTCCGCGGTCATAGTGAATTCGACACGCACTTCGGTGGTCTCCGGCCCGCCGTGTTCGAAGGCATTGATGATGGCCTCGGTGACGATGATGCGGGCTTCGCCCACTTTCTCCGGTGCGATCCCGAGATGGTGGGCAAGATGCTCCAGCCCCTGCAGGGCCACCAGTTCGATGCCGGGGACCCGGGGCAGGGCGATCTTCAAGGTCATGGGCGCAGCCATGGCCTTTCCCGTCACCGTGTCTTTGGACGCTGTCGTACGCATCATCCCTCCTTCTTCTGGATCACCAGCAGAGTGATATCATCATCGAGCGGCACGCCATCCATCCACGACTCTCCCGCGCGCACAAGCTGGTCGATGACCGCACGGGGAGCACCCGGGCAGGCCGACGCAAGCGTTTGCTGCACCCGCGTGTACTCGAACATTTCTCCCGAGGCATTCTTCTGCTCCGGCAGGCCGTCCGTAAGGAGAAGGAGCGTATCCCCACTCTCCATCGTGATCTCCTGCAGCCCGTAGGGCGCGTTCTTCATGGCACCGAGCGGCATGCCGCGCAGCTGCATCTCTTCAATGGCCCCCGTTGATCGCCGGTACAGAAAGACCGGCGGCATACCCGCACTGGAGAACGCGACCGTCGAACCGTTGATCCTCACCAGGCTGAACGCCATGAACAGCCTTCCCAGTCGGATACCTTTGATCGTTGCGCTGCAATGATGGAAGAATGCCTGAATGCCCGTGCGTGCCGCCTCGGAAAGAAAGAGGCCCTTCATCAGCGTCACGATCGTCCCCGCCTGCATCCCATGCCCCGTTGCATCGCCGAACCCGACGTTCAGGACACCCCCATCTCCCGGAACGAAGTCATAGTAGTCGCCACCCACTTCCGTGGCGGTACGCATGAACACCGCGATCTCGTACCCGGGCAGTTGCGGCACTTCCTGTGGCAGCATGGACAACTGCAAACGGCGCGCGTCCTCCAGTTCCCTGGTCTTCCGCTCATTCTCCGCCTCGAGGGCACGCTTCTCGGCCTCCGCCGCCTTCGCCCGGAGTTCCGATTCCCGCACAAGCGCCTTCTGCTCGCGGCGGTTCAACTCAAAGCTGCGCAATCCGTACAGCACCGACAGGAACACGATCCCGTAGAGAATGTACGCCCACGTGGTCTTCCACCACGGGGGCATGACCGTCACACGCAACGAGGTCCCGTCGTCATTCCACACGCCGTCGCTGTTCGAAGCGCGGACGCGCAGGACGTAGTCGCCACCATCGAGATTCGTGAAGGTGGCCCGCCGCTCCGTCCCGAGCTGGATCCAGTTGTCGCTGTACCCTTCCAGCCGGTACGCATACCTGTTCTTCGCACTGTTATAGTAGCTGAGCGCCGCGAACGTGAATTGAGCAACATTGTCCTTGTAGGACAGCGTGACGGCGTCCTTCGCATCGATGCCGGTCTCTTCGATGGGCATCCCCTCTTCATCATCCGTATTATAGCGCGTGAACGCACTGAATGCGACCGGTGGAACGAAGGGGTTCTGCCTGACGCTGTCCGGATGGAACACGGTGACGCCATTCCCTCCACCGAAGTACATCTCGCCGGTCAGCGGGTCCCGCGCATACGCGTTCTGATTGAACTCGTCACCCTGCAGCCCATCATTGTAATCATAATTCCTGAAGGCCTCCGCGGCCGGGTCGAAGCGCGCAAGGCCCTTATTGGTGCTGAGCCACAGATGCCCGCTCCGGTCTTCCACGATGCCAAACACCACATCATTGGGCAACCCCTGCTTCTGCCTGTACACGGTGAACTTCCCCGTTGCCCGGTCAAGCCGGTTCAATCCACCGGCCGTCCCCACCCACAACACCCCGCGGCCATCCTCGTGCAGACACGCAACAAGATCATCGCTGAGGCTGGATGCGTCCGCGGGGTCATGCTTGAAGTGTTGGAAGGTCCTGCTGGCCCGGTCGAATTTGTCCAACCCTCCGCCGAACGTCCCTACCCACAGCACCCCATCGCGGTCCAGCTCGAGCGCAAACACACCCGGCGCACTCAGACTCCCGGGAAGCGAGTCGGCGTGCATGAAGCGCACGAACGACCCCTTGTCAGGGTCCAGAAGGTTCAACCCGCCTCCATAGGTGCCGACCCAGATCTTCCCATCCCGGTCCTCACAGAGCGCATAGACTCTGTTGTCGCTCAGACTCCCGGGGTTCGACGGGTCATGACGAAAATGGCTGAAGGTCCGGGTACTGCGATCGTAACGGTCGAGTCCGCTGCTGACCATGCCGATCCACAGGTTCCCTCTGGAGTCCTCGAGTAACACCTGCGCCTGATTGTCACCAATGCTGCGTGAATCGCCCGGAACGTTCCTGAAGTGCGTGAACGCCCGCGTCCCCCGGTCATAGCGTTCGAGCCCACCCCGCGTCCCGATCCAGGGAATACCCGACCTGCCGACGGTGATCGAGAGAATGTTGTTGTCCTGCAGGCTCTTCGGGTTGGCCGGGTCGTGCGACAGGTGGTGGAAAGCACCGAACTCCGGATGGAAGCGGTCCACGCCATGGTCATTCATGCCAACCCAGATGACGCCGGCCCGGTCCTGGAACAGTGCATAGATCTGATCACCAGCCAGGCTTCGCGGATCGTTCTCCTCATGGCGGAAATGGGTGAAGGTTTTCGTTGCGCGGTCGAACCTGTTCAATCCTCCCCGGAACGTCCCTATCCAGAGATCGCCGGCACGGTCTTCCAGGATCGGCCACACCCAGTTATCGCTCAGGCTTGTCGGGTCACCGTCGACGTGGCGATGATGCAGGAACGTCCCCGTTGCCGGTTGGAATTCCTCCAACCCTTCGCGGGTCCCGACCCAGAGCGTCCCGCTCCGGTCGCGATGGATCGAATACACCCGGTCGTCGATCAGGCTCGCCGGATCCTTCAGGTCATGCTTGTACGTCGTTGTTGCACCGGTGCGGGGATCCGTGCGTGTCAGGCCGCCGCCGAGAGTCCCACGCCAGCGGGTGCCATCAGGATCATCATGCTCGGCCTTGACGCTGTTGCTCTGCACCATTGTGTGCCGGACGCTGTCGCGCGGCACCGGCGAGAAGGACTCGCTCACACGATCGAACCTGTTCAGCATCGCACCGTTCATGGTGCGGACCCAGAGGACGCCGGCGGAATCCTCAGCGATAGTCAGCACCCAGTTGTCATTGATCGTGCGCGGGTCCGCGGGGTCATGCTTATAGATCTTGCATGTGTACCCGTCGAATCTGTTGAGGCCGTCCTGCGTCCCTATCCACACGAATCCCTTGCTGTCCTGCAGGATGCAATTGACGGACCCCTGGGAGAGCCCATCGCGCACACCGAAATGAGAGAAAACCAGTCCGTCCTGTGCATGCAGAACGGTGCTGGTACCCAGCACCGTTCCTGCAAGCACAGAGAGGACAACGAAGAGGGATCGCGTGCTGGAGGGCATCATTTCAGCAGCAACATCCTCCTGTTCTCGGTGAGGCCGTCCGATCGCAGACGGAAGAAGTACACGCCCGAGCCCACGATGGTGCCGGAATGATTCGTGCCGTTCCAGCGTACCTCATGGAAGCCTTCGGCCTGCACCTCATCCACAAGCCGTGCGACCTCCTGGCCGAGGATGTTGTGAATGGTGAGCACCACGTGCCCCTGGTGCGGCAGGCCGTACCGGATCTGCGTGCTGGGGTTGAACGGGTTCGGATAGTTCTGGTCCAGGACGACGCTCTGCGGCACCTCTGCCGTGACCACGTCCTCGCCCGGCGCCTTCGTCCATCCGTCCGCTCCCGGCCTGGCCAGACCGGTGAAGCTCGTTCCGAGCGTAAGGTCGACACACTCATCAACCCGGACATCCTTCCCGACATACGCGCCGGTGGCCCTGGTATTCGACTGCAGCCACAGAGTACCGTTCGGTGCATACACGTTCGCGTAGAGCGTGATCGCCGGTCCGAGATTCACGGATGTGGTGTACGACGATTGCGCATCCGTTCCGGCGACATAGAACACGATGTCGGATTCCGTGATCATGCTTCCGTTCTTCGGCCCGACATACGTCCCCTGGTCGGCGCGGAACCAGAGCGAAGCCCGTACCCTCGAAGCGCCGGTGAAGTAGAGTTTCGCACCGGACTGAAGCCGGATCGAGCGGAAGTCATACGTCCCCGCCCCGTTCAGCGTCAGACTCCCCGACGAACCGACGGTCACATCCCTGTACCGCCCGGGCGCAATGCTCTTGCTCCCACCGTTCGAGACCTTCACATCCGCGGTGCCGGGATTCGCCATGAGGAACGTCGGAAGCGCGGCAACGACCGGCAGCGCGATGGGCGTCGTCCGGGTCCCGAGGATCGTCCCCTCATTGCTCAATTGATTGTAGTACACATTGCCGGCTACCCTGGCACTATCTTCGAGCGTGATCCTGTCCGCCTTGATATTGTACTTCCCGGGGGTCCGTACATCATCGCCCAGCTTCACCGAGCCGCCCGCCTGGTTCGCGATGATGCTGCCCGTCTGCACAACGGAGTGATCTCCGAGAGTCACGGAGCGTGACGCGAAGAGGACCGCATCGGGTACGAACGGGGAGATCACGTAGACCGACTGTTCACGCTGACGGGTGAACGCCATGGTCACCGGGCCTGCCGGGCCCGACACCGAGATGTTCCCCGCGGCACGGATGGAGATGTTGTACGTCCCCGGCGTGCTGGTCGACGTGAAAGGCCCCTGGTAGAGTCCATTGCCCATCGGCGCAAGCGCCACGATCTCCGTCGCCGAAGAATCCGGGAGGAGGACCACCGCCTCGACCTGAGCGTCATTGATGACCGACCCACCGGCGATGTGCTCGCCGCTTATCGAGAGCCCGCCGTGCGACAGGTTCACCTGCATCCCGATGGTAGCGCCTGGCTGGAATGTCGTGGCCGGCAGGTATGTCTGCATCGTCACGTCGGCAACCCCGACAAGGGTCAGATCGAGTTGCTCGGCCTCCACCGGGTTCGCGGCATCACCGGCCGGAATGAGCGTCCACACGCCGGGCTTCGGATTGGTGATCTCGTAGAAGCTGTACGTCTCTCCCTTCACGTAGCGGATGCTCGTGAAGAACGGATTCGGCGAAGGGTACTTGTCCCAATCCGTGGGGGTGATGATCGCATACTGCTGCGGGATCGTGTACGGTGGCGCTGTCGGAACGACCAATCCATCCTGCGGGGGCACAAGCGCCAGATCACCGGAACTCCCCTGCCAGTTGAAGCCGGGAAGCAGCGTCAGGGTTCCTTCATCCACCGCACCCTGCCAGTTGAAACCACCCTGCCAGTTGAACCCACCCTGATAGTTGAATCCACCCTGGTAATTGAATCCGCCCTGATAGTTGAACCCGCCCTGCCAGTTGAAGCCGGGAAGATTCGAGGCGAACGTCGTGAACCCGATCAGTTGCAGGCTGTTCAACCGGTTCCACATTTCCTTCACGGCGAGATCGAGATCCGCGGGCGTGGTCAGGTAGTACGCCCCGCCCGTACCGTTCGCCAGCGAGCTGCTGAGTTCCTGCGCGTAACCCGGGCTCGACCCGAAGCCGAGCGTGAAGAGGCGCGTGCTGTCCGCGGCGACCAGCGACGGGATGACACTGACCGCGGAGGGACTGCCGCTCTCCTCGCCGGCGCTGAACAGCATCATTGCCCGGATGCCCCCGGGGGTTGCACTCAGTTGCGAGAGAGCCGTCTGCAATCCGGCCCCGATGCCGCTCGTTCCTCCCGGCGTCAGTCCTCTGATCGCAGTGATCACCGCGAGGCGTGACGTCGAGTCCGCGGTGATCTCACGCAGCCCCAGCACCAGCGTCGACGGCAACTGCACGACGCCAACGCGGTCCCCCACGCCCATGCGCTGGACGAGTTCGACGGCCGCGTTCTTGCCTGCATCGAATGCACCGTACGACGAGACATAGTCCGTGGAACCATCGAAGACCAGCATCAGGTCGATGCGCCCCGGCGGTGCATTCTCATAGATGTACGAGATCCCATTCCGGTCCGGCGCTTCCAGTGTCCGCTTCTTGAGCTCACTTCCCCGGATGATGCCGTACATCGTCCAATCCCCGTTGCCCGATCCCATGGCGGGCACGTACGGCGGGTAGCCCGGGTCATAGATATCTCCCAATCCACCGTAGTGCCCGATCTCATGTACCGCGACATTCGAGAGATCGCGGATCGTGCCATCGGGGTCGTCCACCTGCGATTCCCCGAATTCAAAGCCGCCGGGATTCGTTGCGCTCCTGGCGTTGAACGCGATGTCCACATCGGTCATTTCGCCGTTCAGGGCGTTGTACCGGACGCGCGTCACCGCGATCACATTCTCATCGGCACCTGTCACCGCGGACCAGTCTTCTGTTATCCAGACCACATTATTGAGGCCATCCGGCGAACCGCCATACTGGTTCGAGGCAGACGTCGCGGGCGTGTAGTTCAACCGCCAGGGTGCGCCTTTGCTTGTCGTTCCGGACAACGCGTTCCAGGTCGCAAACCCCTGCTCGATCATGGAGCGGAGTGCAGGGTCCTGAACGCTCGGGCTGATGGCATACGAACCGTTCCCACCCGGCCAGTGCAACGGGATCCCGGCGAGTGTCGTGTTCACGACGAATCCGTCACCGAAGTGACGCGTCCGCACGCCGACAGGCAGATCGGCCGCAAATTCCGACGTGTTCCCTGCCGCATCCGTTGCCGTGGCGGTGACGTACTGTCCCCATGCAAGAGGCGCCACCGCAGCTTCGAACCACGCGTAACCGGTATCGTTCGTTGTCACGGATTGGACGCCCGCGAGCCTTCGTCCTTCACCGTAGCCGGCATCATCCGTGGTATCGTTGACGTAGAACTCGATCCTGAACGTGCTGTTGGGCCAGTTCAGGAGCGAACCCTGAATGGACGAGGCTGGAGCACTCCCTGCGATGGAGGCATAGAACAGAATGGGATAGTTCTGCGCATAGTTCACCGCGGGTGGTACCGGCGGACGCTGTTCGATCCGGGAGGGCCCCGGCTGATAACGGTTCGCCGTCACACCGGCGGAGCCGAGATCGATACCCAGTGCGCCGTTCCCATGGATCTCATTGCCGAGCACCGCGTTCCCGGAGGGGAAGCCGGTGGCCAACGCCTGCCGTACCGCAACGCCATTGCCGCCGTTGTGGTGGATACGGTTCGCCGTACCGGCGGACGTGCCGCCGATCGTATTTCCGTTCCCTCCGTACACCGTGACCCCATCACCGCCGTTGCCGGTGATCTCGCAACCTTCGATCCGATTGCTGTCGCTGAGGATCACGACGCCCGAGCCGCTGAACCCGGAGATGCGGAGTCCATGCAGCGTTGTCTTCGCCGGAGTGTATCCCCAGCGAAGGAACACGCCGGAGAATTGCAGCCCATCCGGCGCCGCGGAGGAGGGGGTGAACGACGGCGATGGCTGCACGGTGACGAGAGGGATGCCGTTCCCATCCGTTGCCCCCTGCACGACAATGGCATCCGCAAGGATCGGAAGAGGGGTCAGCAGGGAGATCGTTCCGCTCACTCCGCCGCCGAAGGTGATGACATCCGTCCCCGGATTCGTATTGGCCTGTTCGATCGCAGAACGCAGTGAGCCGGGTCCGCTGTCACTCAAACTCGAGACCGGGAAGGTCTGCTGCATGTTGGCAGCGAAACGCGCGGTGAGCGTGCGATTGGCAAGCAGAGTGACCGTCAACGGATTGTCCGATGCGGTGGTATCGCCCGACCAACCTTCGAAATGATACCCGGTTGCTGCGAATGCCGTCATGGTCACCGCGGAGCCGTGGATATACGGACCGGAAGCAGGAGACACAGTAACAGATCCGGCAGCCGGAGGGTCGACCGCGGTCGACAACGAATAGTAGTTCACGCTGAATGTCGCCCGGATGGCGTGGTTCGCACCCACGGCGGCGAAGGTGTACGCGGTGTCCGGCGTGACCGGCGCACCATCGACGATCAAGCTATCGACATGCATTCCTGTTTGAGGCGTGATGCGGAAGGAGGCACTCGCGCCGGCGTAGATGGTCAGGCGGCCTGACGGCGTGATGGTGCCGCCGGTGCCCGCCGATGCGTCGATGGTGTAGGCGACATCGCCCTCGACGGTCAGGTCGAGGTAACTCTTGGAGCTTTCCCATTCCCCGCGCACCGCCAGCAGGTTGTCGCCGGCCCGGAGAAGGCTGTCAGGAACCGCGATGATGATGTCTCCCTCCGCGGTCGCACAGGAGTTGTGCTCCCGTTCGCCACCACACACATCCTTCCCGTTGAAGTACACGCGAACACCATTGTCGAGAGCCACCTTGATCACGACATTCCTGGCCCCGGCCGGGATCGAGAGATGACGGCGGATAAGGAGGTCACGGGAGGACGGCCAGATCGTTTTGATGTGCGCCGTGTCGTTCAGGGGACAAGGAGGTGAGGAGGTATTATTGAGCGTGCCGAAGGCCCCGTCGCCTCTGGTCCAACCGGTACCGGTATCACTGCCGAGCTTGTAGAATTTCGCGGTGACCGAAGCACCTGATTTCGCGAATTGATAGGTGTACTTCTTTGCGAGGAACGGAAGGAGAACCGTGCGGTGTGAGGTCTGCGCAGAACCCGATGCCGGCATGAACATGAGAAGCGCGGCCACTACGATGAGAGCTCTTTTCATCTCTGACTCCTGGATGTGCGGATCGTGGGGTGGAACAGGAAGAGCGCCGGTCACTTCGTGACGTCGGTCGTCTGTCCCTTGACACGCGCGATGAACGCATCCAGCGTCATATCTCCGGCAACCATCCTGGCACCGGTGACTTCATCTTTTCTCACTGCAACCTTGCCCTGCTCCCCACCCGTCACCCGCAGCTCTCCGCTGGCGGCCTTCCGGGCGAACACCACCACATCCTCGTCCTTCTTGAACCGGGCCGTATGACTGTAGTACTCTCCCACGCCATCCACCTCGCCCCCGGGTGTCAGGATCGTGACCGAGCCACCCCCTGGCGTGCCTTTCAATGATTGATCGATGGTAACGGTGACCGCGGTCTGAATACGGGTCCTGTCGCGGTTCCACGCGGAGCGAACATCAGCGACCCTCCCGAGCACAACAACATCGGCCTGGTGTGTCAGTTCAGAGGTCTTGAGTTCGCGCTCCTGGGAGCGCGCTGTGGATAGGAGGACGGTCAGGGCGAACAGCATGGTGACCAAGTGACGCGGTGGTATGCGCAGGGGCATGGATCGGTGCTCCATGGTGAGTGGACGTTCGTTCATTAGTGAGAATTCGGGAGTTACGGGATGGTCGGGATGGTACAACAGGAACGCCACCAAGGACGGTGGGACCGGAGAAGATCAGGATCGGGTCACGAAGGCGTGATGCCGGGAAGAGATCAAATGGACGTTCTACCCACAGGTTGAAAGCCATGCGGTGGAACCCTTCTCGGACAATGGACTGCGATGAGGAAAGAACAGGTGGTACGCGAGAAGGTTAGAAATTTCAGCCCTCAATGTCAAGGGCGGGAGGTGCATTGAGGCACAAAAGAAACGCTATTTCATATGCAATACGACTCTTCTCCGTGCCGGACACGGAGAATCGCAAAAAATCATCGTACTCAACGCGGGGTCATCGCGTTGTCCTTGTTCCGCAACATGCCGACGAAACGGATGAAGAGCAATACGAAGACCGAATATCCGACGAGCGAGAGAAGAATGAGAGGCAGAGTGTCCACGTCAGCTCCTGTAGGATGTGCTGTATGAATGTACGCCCTCCCGGTCCGGCATGTTGTGCCAGGGCGCATGAACGCACATCGGTCTCACGAAACACCCCCGGAAACGCCACCCGGAGCGGCACAGGACTTGTTCTTTCAACACTGCGGTCGTACATTTTCATGGAGACCCGTTCTCCCCAGAGGGGGGGATCCAGACAAACGGAGGTATATATGGATCTGCGGCACACGGTCATCACATCGGTCCTCACACTGGCAACCATGGTGGGAGTTTCCGCCTGCAAGGACACCGCGACGGATGCGGGCGGGCTCAGCACGCTTCCCCACGAAACGATCCTGGTCGACCATCAATCAACGCAACTGGCATCCATCCCCGACCTCTACATCCGCAAAGCAAAGCGCGAACTGCGGATCGCCTATGGCCACACGTCCCACGGAAGCCAGCTCATCGACGGCATGCAGGGGCTGGCGTACAGTCGCGGGGCGAAGTACGCCGTGGATCCGGCCGGAACGGACAGTGCGCTCATCCTGCATGATACGCCATTCGCCGGGGCTTCCGATCTCGGCAATCCTGACTTCACCGCCTGGGCAAGCGCAACCCGTTCCTATCTCGACGCGCATACGGACATCAATGTCATCCTCTGGTCGTGGTGCGGGCAGGTGAGCTCAGCATCGGCGGCGGACATCGACACCTACCTGTCGCTGATGAGCGGATTGGAGAAGGCGTACCCCAACGTTCACTTCATTTATATGACGGGGCATCTGGACGGGACCGGCTTGCGGGGGAACCTGCACATACGGAATGAGCAGATCCGTGCCTACTGCAGGGACAACAAGAAGGCTCTCTACGATTTCGAGGCGATCGAATCCTACGATCCGAGCGGTACGTACTTCGGCGACAAGTCGCCGAACGACAACTGCGATTACGACAGCGACGGGAACGGTTCGAGGGACAAGAATTGGGCGACAGCGTGGCAGGCCGCTCATCCGGGGGAGTGGTACAATTGCGGGGCCGCGCACACGCAGCCCCTCAACGCGAATCAGAAAGCCTATGCTGCCTGGTGGCTCTGGGCCCGCCTGGTCGGTTGGAACGGCCAGTAAGGCTCCCCGGGGGCGGTCATCTCATGAGAAGCATTCTGCGCACAGCGTTGTGCTCGCCTGTGCGCAGCCGATAGACGTACATCCCGCTCGGCATACCGGCGGCATCGAACCGCACCTGATATGTGCCTGCGTCACGCCATCCATCCTGCAGTACGGCAACCTCACGACCGAGGAGGTCGTACACCCGCAGTGAGACCCTCGCTGCCTTTTCCAGAACGAACGCTATCTCTGTGGACGGATTGAAGGGATTCGGGAAATTCTGAAGCAGCGCGAAGACCCCCGGCTCGCCAGACGCGACCGGCGCGGCATCCGTATACGTATCGCCCTTCCCTGTCAACGGGATGCGTAACACGCTCACATAGGAATCATTGTAGACGAGGAGCGTCTCTGCATAGGTCGCCAGCACCACCGGTGAGAATGCGATGACCACCTTGAGGCTGTCGGCGGGCTTGAGCAACGTCCGACCGGGAAAACCGCTGACTCCGAAGATCGAGCCGGCCACCCGCACAGAGTCCACCGCGATCGTGAAGTTGATATCGGCGCTCTGCACGCGCAGCACGCAGGGTTTCCAGGATGTGGCTCCTGTCATCGTGCTGCCAAAGTCCACCAGGGCAGATGTGCTGCGAAGGAACGACACCGGTGAGGAGCCGCTGACGACCAGTTCCGCGGAGTTGGCGTTCGTCACGATCGCAAGGGTGTCGCGAAGCTCACCTGCGGCCTTCGGCGCGAAGCGGATGCCCACCAGAGCACTGTCCTGTGCCTGGACGATCACGGGGAGTGCTGTGGCGGACGAGAAATGTTCCGTGTGTCCGGCGATCGAGGACACGGTGATCGGGCTGAGGCCCGCATTGCGCAGATACAGATAGCGAACAGCCGCTTCCGTTTGTCCGAGCATGGGAAAAGCGATCGATGCCCGTGAAAGCGACAACCCTGGTACCGGCACGCGCCCGCGCAGCGGGATCCGCAACGGGGAACCGGAGGCGTTGCTGATCACCTGCAGGGTATCCACTGCTGTCCCGAACCCTGACGGCGCGAACGTGACATGCACGACGACCGACCCGTGCGAACCGATCGTCGCACTCGCCGGGTCCACGAAGAACGCCCCATTGGAATTCGCCATGGCATCGATCACGAGATCATTGATCGTCGTGTTGCTCAAGGTGAGGTCCAGTGTCTTCGGCACCGCCAGGGAGATATCGCCAAAATCGAGAGATGCGGAGGATGGGCTCAGCACCGGGATGGGTGAACTGCCGGACACCGGCACTTTCACCACGCCGCCGGCGACCACGCCGAACAAGCGCAGCGTGTCGGACACCGGCCCGTACCCGGAGGGGCCGAATGTGACCATCAGGATGAGAGAATCCGCATTCGGGATGGTACCCGTCGCCGGCGACGCACTGAATTGTCCGGACAGGCTCGACACCGACGTGATCGATCCCGCATTCACGTCGTTGTTCCTGAGGGCAAGCCGGAGGGTGGATCCGGTGGCCTTGTTCACTTCACCGAATGCGAGCGACGACGGGAACGCCTGGACGGACGGTGCGGTGGCCGAACCGCTCAGGGGAACCTTGACCATCACGACCGAGGAATTGTTGTGCAGGTACAGCGTGTCGTAATATGATCCGATCGAAGGCGGCGTGAACGTCACCTGGATGGTGAAGGACCCCTGAGGGAGTACCGTGGCGCTGCTCCGGTTCGAGACGAAGGTACCGGTACCGGTGGAGATGTTGTCGAACGTCAGAGTGGACGACGAGGGATTATCGACCATTACGCTGAGCGTCGTTCCCACACCCGTGGTGCGGTTGCCGAACGCAAGCTGACCCGGAGAAGCGGTGAACGGCATCGGAAGCTGCACGGATTCCACAGTGCGCTGGAAAAGGACCACATGGCCGGCATTATTGAGATGCGTGCCACCGTCACCATCGTACTGAGCGTTGATCGTGCCATCGGCATTCGCGATCCCGGTCCAGAAATCCAGCGCCCTGCCGGCAAAGTGACTCACAACCTGATTCTTCAGGTCGATCAGAAGGTTCCGGACGAACTGGCTTTCATTCCGCGGCTGCGATGTGCTCACATAGATGGGCACGCCCGCATTGACGGCAGCATCCACGATCGCATCGAAGTTCGCCATCTGCTGGCTCACCGGAATGAACCGGTAGGAGTCATTCGTCGGCATGTTCACGAGAATGAGCGATGGGTTCAGCGAGAGGGCTTTGGTGATGTTGTTGTTCGGCGCCACGGCAAGCGCGGCGGACGTGTCATACGGGTAAGGACGGACATATCCGGTAGGCATGACGTTGAACGTCGTGTATCCCCCCACCGCGAGGTTGACGACCTCGTAATTCTGAAAGACCGTGCCAAGATAGAGCTTGTACTTGTTCACCCATGAACTGTCCAGCGGACGGGCAACCTCGCCTGCTGCCGTGGATGAACCGAGCACGACGAGACGGAATACCGTGCCGTCGGCTGCACGGGCGAACGATGACATGACGCAGATGGCGACGAACGCAAGAACGGACCGCCGGATCCTGCCCACACTACCCTTTCCACTCCTGAGTACCGATGCCATCGTATCCTTTCGTCGATCTGACAGATCGTATTACCGGCCCGAGGGGCCGTTCATGAACGTGCGCTTGATCTTTGAGAATGCTTTTCCGAAAAACCACCCGATGCGCCCCGTAGGATACCAGGGAAGCGCGGTCCAGAACATGGTGCGCGTCGTCTGGTTCACGCCCTCCGCATCGCCTCTTGCCGCGGCGGCCAGGAGGGGGGTCAGCATCGACCTCTCGGCAAAGAACCGGGCCACGTGATGACTGACGAACGGGTACTCAACCAGGCGGACGTTCGGGAACTCGCGGAGATACTTTGCGTGCCGTTTGTCGCGGCTCTCACCACGCGAGTAATGAATGTAGACCTTTGTTTCCGGCTTCAGATGTTTCCGGAAGACTTCGCGGATGTCAAGGTAGGGGATATCCTTCCCCTTCTCCGCCTCCAGAGCCTGCAGTTGCTCCGGGGCACTCGTATCATCCGGCCCCCGGAGCCGGGTCGGCGGATTGAACGCGTGGATCTCCTCCACCCCGACCAGAGCGCCGAACAACAACGCGGAGAACCCACCGCCCGAGTTGCCGATCATCACCACGCGCTTCACGCCTTCCTGCGCGATGATCTTCCTGATAAAATCTGCGACGGCGGGGACATCATCACCGATCCCCGGCGTGCCCTTCTGATACCACATCATGTTCGGATCGCGGAGGAACAACCGCTTCACGCCGAGCGGAGACGTCGCACGCCTGAAATCGAAAGCGGACTTACCTCCCTGGGCCGGGAACACGGCGAATGAGACCATCAGCGTGTCACTGGCCGCGGTACTGTCCAGGAGATAGGTCAGTTCACTCTGCGAGATCTCTTCCGGTTCGACCTTTACCTTCTTGTTCACGTCCGCTTGCACTCCTCTTCCGATGAACGACAGCGTCCTTGTTGGGTCATTTGATCAGCCGCAGGAAACGCTCATACGCGCCGTCCCAGGCAGCTCCCTCCTTCGGCTCGAACCGCGTGACGGGGAACGAAGCACGCACGATCTCCCGCATCTCCGTCAATCCCTGTGCCTCACCCAACGCATGCAGCTGGACGAGCAGGTTCCCGATCGCCGTAGCCTCGGACGGCCCTGCGGCCACGGGACGCTTCAGCGCGTTCGCCGTCAACTGGTTCAACAGCAGGTTACGCGCTCCGCCGCCGACGATCACCAATTCATCCACGCGGGAACCGGTGACAGCTTCAAGCTGCTCGACCGCCCAGCGATATTTCAGCGCGAGGCTCTCATAGATGCAGCGGACAATGGCGCCCTGCCCATCGGGGACCTGCTGTCCGGTGCTCCGGCAGAACTCCCGGATGCGCTGCTCCATCGGGCCGGGTGCATAGAAGACATGAGCATCAGGATCAACGAATGATCCAAGCCCGGCGCTCTGTTCCGCCTTCCGCACGAGTTCATCGTAACTCACAGTGTCGCCGGCGGCTTCCCACTCGCGTTTGCATTCCTGGACCATCCAGAGGCCCATCACGTTGCGGAGCAGCCGGATCTGGTTGCCGAATCCACCCTCGTTCGTGAGGTTGGCCTTCATGCTCGCCGCATCCACGCACGGGGTCGCCGTTTCGAGCCCGAGGAGCGACCATGTTCCACTGCTCAGATACGCCGATCGCGGACCGGAAAGCGGTACCGCAACGACGGCAGAGGCCGTATCATGTCCCGCGACGGCAATGACGGGCACCGGGCCCGCTCCGGAATCCGCCGCAATGGCTCCGCGCAATGTGCCACGAACCGTTCCGGGAGCGGAGATCGGGGTGAAGATCTCCCGGGGGAAACCCATGGCCGTCACAATGGTATCGCTCCACGTCCGGGCCGACGCATCCAGAAGTTGCGACGTGCTGGCGTCCGTGTACTCGGTCCCCCGCTCTCCTGTCAGCGCATACGCCAGGAGGTCAGGCATCATCAACAGCGTTCCCGCCTTGTCCAGCACCATGGGCTTCTGCAACTTCATCGCAAGCAGCTGGAAGAGCGTGTTGAAGGGCTGGAACGCGATACCGGTGGTCCGGAAGATCTCCTCCTTCGGAACCCTCGCACATGCTGCTTCGAACATCCCTTCTGTCCGGCGGTCCCGGTAGTGATAGGGATTGCCAAGCAGGTCGCCCTGATGGTCGAGCAGGCCGAAATCGACCCCCCAGGTATCAATACCAATAGAGGAGACCGGCCCCCCCCCGCTCCGGACCGCCCGGCGGATGCCCTCTTCTATCTCGACAAGGAACCTGAGGAAGTCCCAGTACAGATGCCCCTGGAACTCAACAGGCCCATTGGGAAACTGATGGACCGTTGTACAGGAAAGCCGCGAGCCATCGAATGTTCCACGGATGGCACGGCCGCTGCTTGCCCCGAAATCAAAAGCAAGAAGATCACGTCCGTTCATAGTTGTTCTGTGAAATAAGGTACGAAGGATAGGGTCACATATTTAGTGCGCTGCATCACGCAGCGGTTTGGGGAACGAAAACCCGAACAATTCCGGATTTTCGCCGATCACAGCAGCAGAAAAAATGAGGAACACGTAATCATACGTCTCTTTGGGGATCCGTTTGCGATGGGTCTCCAGGAATTTCCAGAAATTGCGCTCACGGGGGTTCTCGGGCATCGCCCTGATCAGCCCCCGCACCGCATTGTCACCCCAGTTATACGACGCCAGGACGAGCAATCCTGATGCCTGGGCTTCTCCCCTGTAGATCCGACGGAGATAGCGTGCGGCCGCGGCAGAGGCCAGGTCGACATTGTGGCGTTGATCCAACGGATCCATGCGGGAGAACGCGACCAGCGGGCCGGTCCGGAGGCCGAATTGCTTCGCCGTACTCGGGATGAACTGCCACATCCCCTTTGCGATCCCGTACCTTGTCGAAGGTCCCACCGCTGTGCTGTCGAATTCACTTTCCTGCAAAGCCAGGAAGAAGAACTGAGGAGGCATCTGCTGATCGTGCAATGCACCGGTGATCCGCTCGGGATACTTCGCCGTCGCCGCCCGCTCAAGGGCCTTCGGCAGACGGTTGGACGACTTCCAGATGCCGATGTACCGCCGCACTTCATCCGCGAAACCGGATGGCATGGACAGCTCACACTCACCGAATATGCGCGCGGTCTTGTAGATCAGCCGGTCGGTCTCATCCATGCCGTCATAGACACCAAGCTGGCCGATGAACTTGTCGTACTCATCACTCAATTGCTGCAACTCCGCCTTCTGTCCGACGATACGCCCGGATGCCGTGGTGTCGCGGAGATCCTCTTCCAACTGCGACAGCGTGAGCTCAAAGGTCTTCATCCTGTAGAAGACGGATTGGGCCAGGTCCCTCGTTTCATTCAACTCGGATTGCTTCTGGTACGCGATCCAGGCGGCGATGGCCCCGAAGACCACCAGCACACCAATGACCCGCACATACCGTTTCGAGTGCAGACGGAGCACCCGACGGAGAAGTCGGCGGAGGACAACGCGATACAACGCTATGGGGACGTACCCTGAGGAGCGGAACACCTCGCGGAGCTGGCGTGAAACCACCTGATGGGGGAGCTCGGCGACATCAAGCGTCAGTATCTGCCCGCCAAGGCCGAACAGCACCCGGCACTCCTCCTTGATCTCGGCCTCCTTGATCTGCTTCCCATCGACGTATGTGCCGGTCCGGCTGCCAAGGTCCTTGATATGCCAGATCCCTTTGGCATACCACACCTTTGCGTGCTGCGGGCTGACATCGGTATCCGGGAGGACGATATCGCAGGAGGGATCGTTACCGATGACGAACTCGTCCGTGAACTTCAGGCGGAGTTCCGGGACGCCGTCCCGCTCAAGTGTTACGTGGATCTTCGGGCGGACAACCGTCTTGATCGCATCGGCAGGGTTGATTTCCATGGCGCAATCTACTAAATGCGAGATCAATGCACAAGCAGAGATTCCTCGCGCAGGCTTGTGTTTGTAAGGTCGTGTTGCTATACTTTACATTCTGCGGACCTCAATTCTGCCTCAGGGATGCCCGTTCGGGCGGGACCGGGGCTTTTTGTCTTTTTTCACGGGGATCATCGAATGCAAGAGCGGATACTCGGGCGAACCGGCCTCAAGATCTCAGAGATCGGATTCGGTACGTGGGGGATGGGCGGAACAATGTGGCTCGGGGCCGAGGATCAGGAATCCCTCAGAGCCCTCCATCGCGCTGCGGATCTCGGCATGAATTTCCTGGATACCGCCCTGGTGTACGGTGAGGGGCATAGCGAGCAGCTGATCGGGAAGTTCCTCAAGGAACGACCGGGTCCGATGTACATAGCGACGAAGATCCCTCCGAAGAACATGGGCTGGCCCGCCCGTACCGGCACGCCGCTGGGGAAGGCCTTTCCGTACAGCCATATAATAGAGTCGACCGAGAAGAGCCTGAAGAACCTGGGGGTCGAGACGATCGACCTTCAGCAGCTGCATGTTTGGCTGGACGACTGGACGGACGTGGCGGAGTGGTATGAGGCGGTCAGCACCCTGAAATCCGAGGGAAAGATCAGAAGTATCGGCATCTCCATCAACGACCACCAACCCTCCAACGCGGTGAAAGCCGTCCGTTCCGGGAAGATCGATGCTGTCCAGGTCATCTATAATATCTTCGATCAAGAACCTGAGGATGATCTGTTCCCGGTATGCCATGCCAACAACGTTGGTGTTATCGTTCGGTGCCCCTTCGATGAGGGAGCCCTGACCGGCACTATCCGCCCGGATACAACATTTCCCCCCGGGGATTGGCGCAACAGATATTTCAAGGGCGACCGGAAGCAACAGGTGTTCAACCGGGTCGAGAGGCTCCGTACGGTGCTCGGGAAGGAAGCCACGACATTGCCGGAACTGGCACTTCGCTTCTGCCTTCATCACCCGGCTGTCGCCACGGTGATCCCGGGCATGCGCTCGGTACGCAACGTCGACAGCAACTGCGCCGTGTCCGATGGACGGCAACTCCCCGCGGCGATCATCGAGGAATTGCGCCATCACGCCTGGGATAAGAACTTCTACTCTGACCCGGACTGATCCCCTGCCCCATGTGCCCGCCTCCGGGGCGGGAACCGTTCTTCGCACTGATATGACTCACCCGGCCGGCATCGGGGATACAGCCGATGCTCCGGCCGGACCGCTCCATCCTTTGCACAGGGCACCCGTTATGACCATCAGACCTGTTCGTCCCTCTCTTGACCGATACATCATCGCGTGCACGTTCGCCGTTGTGCTGGCGGGGTGTGTGGCGACGGTACCGACGCACCAGGAGCGTGAACGCTCCTTCGGACTGGCCCTCTCCAGGGCAGAGCTCTCGTTCCCTGCCCCGCCCGGTTCGAAGCTGGATTCACTGCGGATCGATGATTCCACCCGGGTGGTGCACATCGCGCTGAGCAAGGAATTCGCAGGACAACCGGTGCGGCCGGATGTGGTCGACCGGGTGCTCGCGGGTGTGCGTGGATATTTCGGCGAAGAGTTCGCAACATACCAATTCGATGTGCGCTCGCTCGGCGTGCCACTCGCCGAACTTGTGCCCAATGTGTACCGGAGACCGGCTGCACCGATCGACACGACACGCATCCCGCGCTATCATCTCCCCCGCCCCGAGCCCGTCGTACTCAACACCAGTCAACCCGCCTACCCATCGCGCGGACTGCAGAACAGGAATATCCTCCTCTGGCACAGTCACGGTTGGTACTACAGCGCGGGTGAGAAGCGGTGGGAGTGGCAACGTCCACGCCTCTTCCAATCCGTCGAGGATCTCGGGCCATTATCGTTCACGCTCCCCTATCTCGTACCGATGATCGAGAACGCGGGAGCGCGCGTCTTCCTTCCGCGCGAACGGGACACGCAACCACACGAAGTGACCATCGACAACGATTCGGTCCCTGCGGGATCTTCAGAGAAGATCCTGCCGCGGCAGGATGCATGGCGCATCCTCCCCGCAGGGTTCCGTGCCGCGCGCTCGTACCCCGCGAACATCAATCCGTTCACGCTCGGCACCTCCCGATGGACCCGCACCGACCTTCAGGGCAACGGAAGCATCCGCTGGATACCGGACATCCCGGTGTATGGATCGTACGCCGTGTCCATCACGTGGCAGTCGTCGGATAGCAGTACGCACGATGCACGGTACACGGTCTATCATGCCGGAGGCAGCACGGAATTCAGGGTCGACCAGCACGTGGGCGGTGGCACCTGGCACTACCTCGGCACGTTCACATTCCGCAAGGGTGCGCAACCCGACAGCGGCAGCGTGCTCCTGACAACTGCGGGGTCGATACCCGGACTCCGGCTCAGTGCGGATGCCGTGCGTTTCGGCGGCGGTATGGGTGTTGTGGAGCGCGAGGGCAAGACCAGCGGGCGGCCCCGTTTCCTCGAGGGTGCCCGCTACTACCTGCAATTCTCCGGGATGCCGGACACCCTGGTCTACAACATGAACGGCAACACCAACGATTATAAGGACGACTATCAGAGCAGGGCAGAGTACGGCAACTTCCTGTACGGTGCTCCGTACGGCCCGAACCGCGACCGTTCCGTTCCCGGCCTGGGCATACCGATCGACCTGTCACTTGCCTTCCACACGGACGCAGGCATCACGAAGAACGATACAACGATCGGCACACTGCTGATCTACAGCGTGGAGGGCTATGATTCGGCACGGGTATTCCCTGACGGGGTGTCGCGCCTTGCGAACAGGGACCTTGCGGATATCATGCAGACCCAGATCGTGGACGACATCCGGCGGCTGCACGATCCGGCGTGGCGCCGGCGTGATCTGCGGAACGCGGACTACAGCGAGGCCGTGCGGCCCAATTTCCCCGGCGTGCTCCTCGAACTTCTGTCGCACCAGAATTTCCTGGACATGAAGTTCATGCTCGATCCGCAATTCAGGTTCGATGTGTCGCGGGCGATCTATAAGTCGATGCTGCGCTATCTCGCGGATCCTGCCGGGCCTGCCCCGACGGTGCAACCCCTCCCGGTGGACCACCTCGCCGCCGAGTTCACATCCACGGGCGGTGTGCTCCTGCGCTGGCAACCGGTCATCGACCCGCTTGAGCCGACCGCCGTCCCCGACCGGTATGTGGTCTATGTCCGCACGGGTGATGGTGGATTCGACAATGGCCGCCTGGTCGAATCGCCCGTATGGAGGATGCCGGACCCGCGTCCGGGGTGTTGTACGGATTCAAAGTGTGCGCGGTAAACGACGGCGGACAGAGCATGCCCTCGGAGATCGTGTCGGTCTGCCGTGTCCCCGGCGATGACAAACCCATCCTCATCGTGAATGGATTCGACCGCATCGCTGCCCCCGCAACGGTCACGACGCCGGAATTCGCCGGCTTCCTGAACATGGTCGATGCAGGAGTGCCGGACCGGACCGATTACAACTTCAGCGGCAGGCAACACGACTTCCGGCCCGCATCCTCCTTCCGGTCCAACGACGACCCGGGATTCGGGGCAAGCTATGCCGATGATGAGACGCGGATCGTGGCCGGCAACACCTTCGATTTTCCGGCGATCCATGGCGCAGCGATCCGTGCTGCAGGAAGATCCTTCGTATCATGCAGCGACGAAGCCGTGATGGATTCGATGGTCCTGCTCCCGCAGTTTGCCGTCGTGGACCTGATCCTCGGCAAAGAGTGTGCGACACCGCGGGTGCGTCCGCTCCTCGACTCCCTCCACGGTGTCCGGTTCGAGGCGTTTCCGGTTCCGCTGCGGAATGCGGTCACGAGGTACCTGGCCGGAGGCGGACGCCTCATGGTGTCCGGCAGCAAGTGGGCAGAAGATCTGTGGTCAGCGCCGAAGGGTGACAGCAGCGGGATCCGTTTCAGCCGTGAAACTCTGAAGACCGTTCTGGTCGCCGGCCATGCGTCCTGGAGCGGGATGGTTGCAAGCGTGGACACCCAATTCCTCCCGGCGGGGACGACCGTACAGTTCAACACGGCGCTCAGCGACTCGCTCTACCTGGTGGATGCACCGGAGGGGATCGGGCCTGTTCGGGGCGGACGCATCCTGATGCGCTATGCGGAGAACGGTATCAGTGCTGCGGTCGGGTACAAGGGAGACGCCTCACTTGTCCTTTTCGGGTTCCCGTTCGAAACCCTGATACAGCGGGCGGACCGTGAAGCCCTCATGAAGGCGGCGATCGGGTTCCTGATGCGCTGAACAGAAGGCTGTGGGAAGTCGTCGGGGTTTTCCCGCGACTCGTCTCAACCATCTGCATTCTGTCTCGTTCAGTTTGGGAACTGGTGCCAGGGATGGTATCATGGACTATCCATGGAACACACCACGCCCATCATTTCCCTCGGCAAGAGGGAGCGTCCGCACAGCGATTCCTGGGGTGCCGATGCACGTCACCGTATGCGCCCCTGGGGGATCACGATCACCGATGTTGCCATGCAACTTGGCGTTTCGCGGCAGTACGTCTGGCAGGTGTTGTACGAACGGATACCGGTCTCCGACGGGAAGCGTAGCGAGGTGGATGCGGTGATCGACCGTCTGATGAACGCGAAACGGTTCGGTGCAACATTCGGGCAGCGGCTCCGCGGAGCACGGATAGGTGCGGGCCTGACGCTGCGCGAAGCAGCCGGCAAGATCGGGTATTCCTGGGTCGCGGTGGAGCGATGGGAAAAGGACGTGTGTCTCCCGAAGCCCGGCGTGCTCTGGCATCTGCGGCACATCTATGGTGTCGGCGAGGACTGGCTCCCCGGCGGGCACCTTGCACATCAAGCGATCGGTTGAACGCCCGGGTCAGGCATCCGGGTCGGTCAGATCCATGAGGATCAGCCAATCCCCCTGCGGTGATAGTCTCCACACCCTGATGTAGTTCCCCCGCTCATTCCCGGCAACGTACGATCCGTACGAATAGGCAAGGTCGCCGGAGGAAGCGACCGCAGCTTTCGCCGGCCGCCATGCGAATGGGGACATCGTCTCTCCCACCAGCTTCTTGATCCGGCCGTGGTCGGTGATGGGTGGCTCGCCATTCCGGAAGAACACGGCATCCGGAGCGATGCGATCCAGGAAAGGCGTGCGCGTCCCTGCGCGGTCGATCGCGAGCAGGAGTTCCTCTTCCGCTTTCAATAACGCATCACTCGTACTGCTTCCCGCAGGCCCGGCCGGCACGTCGCCCCACAGGTGCTGGTCGAACCGGCCCATCATGGCGTCGGGAGCGGGCAGAGGATGTGCGATCCCGATATCCACGGCGACCTTCCACTCTCCGTTCCCTTGCCGCTCCCAGATGGAGAGAAAGTGTCCGTGCCAGGGTGACGCATCCGGCTTTGCCGTATCGGTGAGGCTCCATGGACCCGTCGTCACTCCGACGTCACCCGCAGCAGACACGGCACCGGCCCGCGGACCCCACACAAGACGTGTCGAACGTTTGCCGGGATGCTCGCGGATCCACTTCGGGCCATTCACCGGGCCCGGACGGAACAGCACGGCATCGGGGGCAAGTGCACCGAGGAAGGCGGAATCAACGCCATGCGTCAGTGCCCGCGCAGCAAACTCCCTTTCCGCCCGGAACAACGTCGTGGTGTCCGGCTGCCCGCCGAGAAGACCCAGAAGCATCAGAAGCATACCCATGACGCTGACTCCTTGCTGTGCTGAGGATCATGGTCACGCCTGATGAGAAGCGTGCAACGAGCCCGCATGCTGCTCGTTGCACGCATCTCTCATCAGATGGGCCGGAGGCAGACGGTCCGTGTCCTATGCGTACCGCCCGCCACACGACCTCTCCTTTGCTGCTCTTCCTCCGGCTTCCCTCTTCCCTGCCGCTGCTAGAATCCCAGCTTCACCGAGAAGACATGGTTGGCATCGAACACCTTCACCGAACGGTAGGCGTAGTCCACACTGATGTCCATGTTCCCGAGGGCATACTTCACGCCGGCGCCGAAGCTGGCACCGAACAGGAACTGCCGCTCATCGGTCTCCTTCTGAGCGAAGTTGTACCCGCCGCGCACGAAGAAGAGGTCCTGATAGGAGTACTCCATGCCGAGCTTGTACTCGTCGTCGGAGAAGTTGTTGCTCTGGAACGCGCCCGACATTTCGAGGGAGTTGGCGTCATCGATGCCCTGGCGATACCCGAGTCCGAACTCGATGGATGACGGGAGTTCGAACGCGGCGGTCTGGACCTGATAGATGCCGTCCGGCCGGTGCTGTGCATCCACGGTCGCCTGTGTCAGAAGTCCGGATCCGCCGAACTGCATGGACGGCCCGATATTCTTCACGGCGATGCCAAGGCTCAGCCCGTTGATCGCAGCCATGTTATCATACATCACGCCAATATCAAACGCAACTCCAGACGCACTCACATCGCCCATCCGCTCGGTGATGATCTTCGACGTCACACCAACACCGATGCGGTCATTCAGCATGCGGGAGAACGTGAGTCCGACGCTGAAGAACTGTGGCGCAAAGGTCTTGCCCGTGCCGTCAGGGTTGGTCGTGGTCGTGACCGGAATATCACCAACGTCCAATGCCTTCAGGTTCAGCGCCAGCACGCCGAAGCCCTCGAAATTCGCGGCGATGGCACCGTAGTTGATGCCGATATCCGCGATGTAGCTCATGTGCGAGACATAGACCGTGGCACTGTTCTTCATCTGGCCGAGTGCGGCCGGATTATAGTGCAATGCTTCGATGCCGCGTGTCGTTGCGATCGTGGCACCGCCAAGGGAGATGTCACGTGTGCCCACGGGGATGAGCAACTCGGTCGCACCGCTGGTACCCGCGCGGTTCCCGGCGCCGCCCATCGCCGCCGACGCCATGAAGGCCGCCAGGGCAAGGATGCTCACAGAACGATAGGTAGTTTTCATGGGATGATGTCCTTTAGAACCGATCGAGTATCTGTTGTTCCTGCACAACCGCCAGCTTCAGGATCTTCGTCGATCCGAGCGCGGGCATGTCGATGTGCACGATATAGAGTCCGCTCCCGACCGGGAGTCCGGACTCGTTCGCCAGATCCCACCGCTCGAACTGCGATGCGGAATTCTTCTGGATGTCGCGCACCTGCACGCCGGCGAGGTTATAAATGCGGATCCTCGCTTCCCGCGGAAGGTGGGAGAACGTCACGAACCGGTTGTATTTGTTGATCTCCTCGGTGTTCACGCCATAGTAGGGATTCGGGAACACATTGATCTGCCCGACATCAGCCTTGGCTGCCGCGGCATCAAAGGTCACCGCCGGCGCCGTGAAGGAGAATTCATCGCTCACGCCGTTGACATGGTTCGCCTGGATGGTGAAGACCGTGGAGGACCGGAAATTACCAGCGAGATTCGGGTCCACCGCCCGCCGGGTCACGATCCCCCACCACAACATCGGTGTGGTCTCGTTCAGGATGTCGACCTGCAGTGCTGCTTCCGGCGTCTCGGTGTACGGCGCATCGAAGATGAAGAACCATTCGCGCGTCCGCCCGCCGGCGGCGTTGTCAACATCCGCGTCGGTATGTGCCGGAGGCCAGTACCGGCCGTCCACCGTGCCGTTCGGCTGGTTGTTCTCCAGATGGCCAACCGCAAGGCGCCGCGGCGGATTCGACTCCATATCGTACGCTGCAAAAGGAACGCTGTAATTGTAGTCTTGATAGGCATACCCGGCGCCCGCATTGACGATCCACGGCGCGAACTCCGGTTTTGCTGCTGCATTCGCAGCGCTGCGCACATACCGGTACGCCTTCGAGAAATTCCCCGTCTGTGCCGCCTTCGGATCCCAGGTGCCGTCCGCGTCCGCGAACCGGATCTCCACGTTCTTGAGACGGTCGGGCGTCACTGTCGACCCGCTGAACCAGTGCCCGAACGCATTGCCGATCGCATGGCTGTACCCCTCGAGGTCGGCAAAGCTACCGTTCGGATCCGCACCCGCGAACGTGATATCGCGCTGCCCATTGGCTGCGGTCGCGTATCCCCTCATGCCTGCGGGTGGGCCAAGCACTTTCACCTGCAGGCCATCCACCACGAGATAATCGTCATCGCCGGACTGGTTCGTCTGTCCCCGCAGCACCGTATCGCCACGTGACACATTGACCAGTTTCCACGTGACCGTCCCGGCGTTGTCCTCGAACTTCACTTTGTAGTTCTGACCGCTGGTCCGTCCGGGATCGACAACGATCGGCACGACGCTCCCATCGCTGCTCCCGCATGGCTGACCGGCTGCACCGTATCACCCGCGGCGCCACTGTAGCGCACACCCGGATCATTTGCATGCGGGACGGCCGTGATGATCTGCAGCGGGTTCTCCAGGTTGTTCGGTACCGCGTTCGGATCGGCATTGTAGGCGTAGGACGTCACGGCGAAAAAGTACCGCAGCCCGTTCACCAACGGGGTCCCACCTTTCAAGGCGTCCGCATTCACGCTGACGAAGCGCTTGATCCCGCTGTCTGTTCCGAGCTGCACCACCTTGGATGTGACAACGCCGACGGCGGGGTCGAACACCTGGTCCGTGACGCGGGTGATGCCATCACCTGCCAGATCGTAGACAGCGATCCGCTTCCCTTCGGTGATCGTGGCACCGGCCGACGGGAGCTGGTAGACGTTGTAGCCCTGGAACTTGAATCCCCGGTTGTCCGTGCCCTCGGTCGCCGCAACAGCCGCCTGATCGGATCCCCAATTCAAGAGGATCTCTTCATCCAGTTCCGTGACGGTCACCTTTGGTGCTGACGGCGGCGCAGGCAAGCTGAAGAAGTTATCGTAGGCCAGCTGTGCCGACTTGTCATAGAACTTGAGCAGGTTGATGGCCGTCAGTCGATCGACACCGGGGATCGCCCCGGCACAGATCTCGGCGATCACCACTTCCTGCGTGTCGCCCGGGGCCATGCTGAAGGGACCGGATGCAAGGCCCATACGACGGTCACCGGCAGGATATTGCTGGCCGTCGAGCCAGCCGGTACCCGCAACGGGATCACCCGTCAACACGTAGGTCGTCGGATTTCCCTGAGGGTCCAGGAAGTACTGTCCGGTCAAGCCGACCTTGCCGCGCATGAAGTTGTACATCTGCGTTGCTCCGGCGGGGTCCGCCTGCACCGGATCCGCAAGCGTCTGATCTGCCCGGATGAAATAGAAGAACGAGGTCATCGGCAGGTTCTTGTACCCCTGGATGTACTTCCCGCGGAACGTGGCCGTGGCCCCGGCCTCTGCGACGATCGGCCCCTGGAAGAAGTCGAACCCCGCGGCCGGCGGCGGAAGCGAACCGTACGTCTGATCCACGTTCGACGCGTTGTAGATGAACCCCAGACTCAGCGAGGTATCACACCCAACGTAGTCATCTTCCGCAAACCCGAGGTCCGGATCCGACCACATGGCTACGACCATGCTATCGAGCCGCTGACTGCTCTTATTGATGAGCACAAAGCTCCTGAAGACCATGTTGCCGAGCGGCCCTTCCTGCGCATAGGCCCAGCTGGTCACCTGGCACTCGATCCCCAGCGGTTGCGTTCCGTAGAGATTCGAGGTGTTGGTGGAGTTCTGGTCATTCGCAACATACCAGATGGTCTGGTCTGCGCCCGGAAAACCGGGAACGTCAACACTTGGATCGAATGTCCCGTTGCTATCGACATCCTTGTAGGGAGCGCCATACTGTGCCGGCCACTCCTGCCAGTCCGTGGCGTACTGACCACGGATCTCCGCTGCGGTCCGTCTCTCGTCGGCGATCTCCGCGCTCAGGTCGGCGGTCCTGTAGTCCGGCCGTACGCGGTAGATCCGCACGTGCGCGAGGTTCGGATCCTCCGGTGAGCCGTTCGGCAGGATCCGGCCGGGCTGCAGGCCCGAGCGGTGTCCGGCTCCACCGACACGCACCTGCGGATCACCTGCGATGCGTGCGGCCCAGAGCAACCCGCTCGAATACATCGCGGTCTTCCTGCTTCCCTTCGGGAACACCAGTCCCGAGTTCTGCTGCGCAACATCGATGTCCGAGGTCCCGTCGTTCCTGTAGACCGTTGAGATGTTGTTGATGTTCATGTAGGTGTAGACGGGAGAACCGGTGGTCTTCGCGAGCCGCGATGGGTCCGCCGGACGGCGTCCGTCGTCACGGGCCGACGCAAGCGCACCGGTCAGGAGCAACATGAGGAGAATGATGACAAGTCGTTTCATGGATCGTATTCCTCCCGTTTAGTAGTCAAGCCGGATGCCAAACCGGACCTGGCGTGGCGGACCATAGAAATAGGGGACGGTCTGCAGACCGACGGCGTTCTGATAGCGTTCGTAGTAATCGACGTTGATGGCCCGATAGACATCGGCATAGCGGGAGCCGTAGGTGTTGACCAGCGCACCGCCGAGTGATGGCGTACTCAGCACACCATCGTCATCCGCGGACCCGGTCCGCAGGAAGACGTTCTGGACGTTCTGCGCGTCGAACAGGTTGATGACATAGATGAAGACGTTCGCATTCAGGGTATTGAACAGACGGAAGGTCTTGTCGATGCGCAGGTCCACCTGGAAGACCCAGGGGGTCGTGGAACCATTCAACGCTTCGATCGGTGACCGGCTGCGGGCATCGCCTTCGAGGTCGGCACCACCGATGCCCCGTGTGAAGGGGTGACCGCTGTTGAACGAGAGCAGGACGGACGCACCAAGCTGTTCGAGGATCGGGCCGCCTTCATTCTCGCTGAACCGGTAGTCCACGTTCATGTTGCCCCGGATGGCGTTGTTGTACTCCAACGGCGAGACATACAGCGGCTTGAATTGCGTCACGCCGTCAAGCGGCGCACCCACGATGCCACGGGCGGAGTTCGGGAAAGAACCCGTACCGCGGGCGTCCTGGAACGACAGCGATGCATTCGCCTGCAGGCGCTTCGTGCGGCGCATGTTGAACGTGACCTCGACACCCTTGGTGGTGGCAAAATCGCCGTTCGTCAGCACCGAGTAGGCGCCGATCGGGGAGCTGGGTGCCGTATCCCACTGTTCATAGACCACCTGGTCCTTGATATCCTTGTAGTACGCCGTGACATCGAAGGACGCGAAATCGCCCATCTGCTGTGTGAAGCCGATCTCATACTGCGTGGTACGGGTCGGACGCACATCATAGCCAACAGGGCTGTGGATGTAGAATCCGCCACGGACGTTGTTGCCGATGAAATACAATCCGTTGTACACGTCCGCCAGGCGCGACTGCTGCACGAACTGACCGAATTGGGTGTGGAACACCGTCCGGTCCGTGACCGGGAAGGACAGCCCGATACGGGGGCTGATGCCGTGGAACGCACCGGTCTTCACCAACCCGGCCTGATTGATGGCACCATTGTACGGATCGATGGCCAGTTCCGGCCGCGAAGCATCCGCATAGGCATAGTTGTCGATGTTGATGTAGTCGTAGCGTACCCCGATGTTCATCACGAGATCGTTGTACTCGATCTTGTCCTGGATGTACGCTGAAGCGAACACGGGATGCCGGGGGCCCATGAATCCGCTGCCGCTCGTCTCATTCCCCCAGACGTCATAGCCGTAGTTGTTGACCCCGGAATTGATGAGGATCTGCTCGCGCGAGACCTTGTTCGGATTCCCGTCCGCCAGCGCATCGTTGGCAGCCATCAAACCCGCCAGCGTGAAGACCGGCTCGTTCGCCCAGGAATAGTTGCGGATGGTATAGCGCTGGAATTCGCCGCCGATCTTGATCGAGTGTTCCTTGCCGATCTGCGTGACGTACGCACCACTCGCGCTCAGGTTCTCGCGACGGAATTTCGCGTAGGCAGCGAGGACATCGCCGGGCGCATTGAACGCGAAGTCATACAGGATCTTGCGGGTCGGACGGAGATACCGCCCCGTTTGTCCGGTGGCGATGTCCGTGGTAGAGCGGTTCCACGCCCAGCCGGCGTTCGCATTCGCGACACTGTCGCCATAGTGCAGGAAATCATCCTGCAGGTAGGGGTCCCACTGCTTCTGGGTCTGCAGGAAATACCCCAGCGTCACTTCATAGAATGATGTCGGACTCAACAGGTGGGTCATTTTCAGACTGGCTGAGCCGTTCCGCTGGTTGATCTCTTCGATGCGGCCTTCGTTGTAGATGTTCGCGATGGCACCCGCGTTGCGATGCGAATTGTACGCATTGTACTGCGTGGTGCCCGTGAACGTCCCCGCCAGACGGAGCGTCACGGGAGAAAGGTCCACCATGACCGTGGCCGTCCCTGTCAGGTCGAGACGGGGGTTCCGCCGCAACGCACCTGCCGGATACGTGAGGTTGATCGTATCGCCGGTCTGACCGACCACCTCCCCGATGTCGATGCCCGGGTACGGCAGCGGGTTCTGATCGCGCTGATACAGGTAATTGAAGAGCCCGAACACCTTGATCCGGTCCGAAAGCACGGGACCGCTCAGACTCGTGGTCAGTTCATTGTACCCGAACCAGTTCGCGCCCACGCGTTTCTTCCCGTCCAATGCGTTGGCCTTCTGCTTGAACGTCACATTGTCCGTGATGTACTGCATGCTGGCCTTCCACTGGGAGGTCCCGGTCCGGAGTTGCTGCTGAATGATACCGGCATTGGCCCCGCCGAATTCGGCGCTGTAGCCGCCGGCCTGCACCTGGATCTCCTCGATGGCATCCTGGACCAGCGTCACCGCCCGTGCGCCGGTGAGAGGATTGCGGATGTTCACGCCTTCGAGGTAGTACCCCGTCTCATCCTGACGCCCGCCGCGAATGAAGACCGCGCCATCCTGCAGGACCACACCCGGGGTCAGGGCAAGGATGTTATTGACACCGCGGACCGGCAGGGCGGCCATGTCCTCCGCGGTATTGATGCGCACCGCGTTGGTGGCGCTCCGATTCACCAGCGGGCGTTCGGCAACGATCTCGACGGCCTGCAGCGCAACGGCCTCGGTCGAGAGGGCGAAATCCATCGTGGTGGTGAGGTCGTTGTTCACGCGGACGTTCGACACCGTCGTTGCCGCGTACCCGACGAACGTTGCCCTCAGGGTGTAGACACCCGGGGGAACGTTGAGGATCATGTAGTCGCCGTTGACATCCGCTGCTGCGCCCAGCGCCGTCCCGATGACCGAGACATTGGCACCAACGAGCGCATCACGGCTGTCCTTATCGACGATCTTGCCACGGATCTTGCCGGAGGCCAGCACCAGCGCCGGCATCAACAGCAGGAGCGTCACAAGCAGTATCCGTTGTGACTTCATGGGATATCTCCCTTGGGGATAGTGAATGACTGTGTCCACGCCCGAGCGCGCGTACGTAGGGACACACGCGCTTGCGCCCGCACCCTCATGCGGCCGGGACGAAGACGGGTACTGGGGGAACCGCCGGTACTACGAAAGGAGTAGCAAATCGTGCACTGCATCACCTCCCTGTCCATGACCTGTACACTCACCTGCCGGAGCAACGCTCCGTCTCCACTCACCAGGACTGTTCATCCTCCGGAGGCCGTCCGGCAGGTGTCGTGTCTCTCAGGTTCACATGGTAGCTCATGGTACGACGGGAGTGCGGCCACGACAACGCGTTTGCGATGAGTTGCATGTTTTCAACGCCGGAATGGAGAAGCGGCACGAGCGCTTCTCCTGCGCCACACGGTCGGGAACGTACGCTCATCCTGTTCCATGACACATTCGTCTCAGGAATCGGCGGCTCCGTCCCAATTGCGCATCCATTCCGGGCGCGGGTCTGTATATTCAGGCAGAGACCAAGAGCAGTACATCATCACAGGAGGGCAACATGAGCACAACGTGGAAGCGTGGGGTCGTTGCGGCACTGCTTGTCGCGATAGCGGTACCGGCACTGGCGGAAGACAAGGTCATGGTCTATCCCAAGGTCACCCGCGATGTCATCGTCAGCAACCTGATGAACGGCCTCTCTGCCCAGAACAAGGGGCTGAAGGAGAGCGCCGCATTCATGCTCGGCGAGGAGAAGGCCACCCGGGCGGTGGTGCCGCTGATGCAGATGCTGCGGAGTGAGAAGGACGAATCATCCCGCATCGTGGCAGCGTTGTCGTTGTGCCGGATCGGCGAGCCCCGGGGGGTCTATGCGGTGAAACAAGCGGCAAAGTTCGATGAGAGTGAACGGGTCCGGACCCTCTGTGCCTGGTTCTACAACCAGTATGTCCAGCCCGGATCGTTCGAGTTCGTTGCTGTCAAGCCGGCTGCTCCGGTCGAATACGGAAGCCGTTGACGCGGGTCGGACCCTCAGCGCGGATGGCCCCACTCCTCCCGGGCGCCATCCGCGTCCGACCTGTTCACTGCGTCCCTGTCAACCGCTCGAACACCCTGTCCCGGAACGAACGGCTCATCGTGAGCCGCGTCCCGTCCTGCAGCACCACGGCATACTCGCCATGGAACATCGGCTGCATCTCGCGGATGCGGGTCACATTCACCATGGTTGACCGGTGGATCCGGAGGAAGTTCTCCGGCGACAGCTGGGTCTCCATGTCGCTGATCTTCTCGCGGATCAGGTGCTTCTTCCCCTGCGTATGCAGGCAAATGTAGTCCCCCTGCGCCTCGATCCAATCCACATCGTCCACCCGCACGAAGGTGATGCGCCCGCCGCTCCGCACCATGATGCGGCCAACGCGCGCACGTTCCGCACGCGTCGTATCCAGCATCTCCTGGACGCGCTTCATCGGGGATGAACCGTTCTTCTGACGCAATTGGCCCTTCGCACGGTCCACGGCCTCCAGCAGCCGCTCGTCCTCATAGGGCTTGAGCAGGTAGTCCAGGGCATGGACCTGGAAGGCGTTCAGTGCGTACTGGTCATAGGCGGTGACGAAGACCACCATAGGGATCTCATCCGCACCAAGGCTGTCCAGCACTTCAAACCCGTTCAACTCGGGCATCTGGATATCCAGGAAGACGAGGTCGGGCTTGATGCTCCTGATCTTTTCCAGAGCCTCGGGCCCGTCAGAGGCCTCATCCACGATCTCGATCTCCCGGTCCTTCTCCAGAGCGGCACGAAGCCCTCGCCGCGCCAGCGGTTCATCATCGACGATCAGTGTGCGAATGCGGTCCATGATCAGGTGCTCCCGCTGTGGAACGGAAACGTGAGAACAACATCGACCCCGCCTTCAGGCGGACTGTCGAGGATGAACGTGTACTCCTTGCCGTACAGGTGTTGCAGCCTCTGGCGTGTATTCCTGATCCCGATCCCCTCCCTGGACTCCCCCGCCTGTGCGCGTGGGAAGCCCCACCCCGTTGTCCCGCACGTGCAGGGTGACCGATCCATTGGATCGTTCCGCGGAGACCGCGATCATGGCCGGGCCGCGTTTCCTGGAGACGCCATGACGGATGGCGTTCTCGACGATGGGCTGCAGGATCAGATTCGGAACAAGGGCATCCAGCGCCCCGGGATCAACATGCTGCTCGATCTGCAGGCGGTCGCCGAACCGTATCCGTTCGATGTGCAGGTACTTCTCAAGGAACTCCAGCTCACGCCGCAACGTGACCTCCTGCATCCCCGCACTGTCCAGGGTAAGACGGAGGAATTCGCTGAGGCGAGCCACCATCCGGCTTGCCAGATCGGGCTCCTGACGGATAAGGACCATGATACTGTTCAGGGTGTTGAACAGGAAATGCGGCTGGAGTTGCATCTCCAGGATCTGCACCTGCGCCCGGGCGAGTTCGGATTCCAGTTGGGAGGCGATGACCTCCCGGTCCCGGTAGCGCTTGTACATGTACATCCCGAGCAGGACGATGCCGATGACCCCCGCAGCGACGAGCAGAACGAACCAGGAGGTCTGATAGAAATGCGGACGGAGCGTGAACGTCACGGCGGCACCCTCGAGATTCCACGCCCCGCTGCCGTTCACCGCCTGGACGCGGAAGCGGTATGTTCCGGGCGGGATATTCGTATAGAATGCATCGTGCCGGTCCCCGGCATCGATCCACTGCTTGTTGAACCCTTCCAGAAGATACCGGTAGCGCACCCGTTCGGGCGCACCGTAACTCATCCCCATGAAATGGAACTCGAGCTCGCCATTGCCCGGCGGATACTCGGCACCGGACCGGGTCACCCCTTCGACATTGTCCACCACCAATCGTTCGATCACCACCGCGGGAGGCACGGCGTTCACCGGCATGCGGCGGGTGTCCACCATCACCACCCCCGCCGTGGTCGGGAACCAGAGCCTGCCGTCCTGAGAACGCAGTGCGCTTGCCTGGTGCCCGCCGTTGCATTCATCGCTATACATGCCATCGCTGATACCGAACGATTCAAAGCCAACGTGACCCACCTTGTTGTCGAGCAATGCGTACAGCTCGGATGTCCGCACCCGGTGGACCCCGTTATTGGACGAGAACCACATCCATCCCGCATGGTCATCCAGCCCGGTGTACATCACTTCCTCCGGCACACCTTCGGCCGGGGTCAGGGTCCGGGTCGAATCGCCGCGGAACACTTTCAGGCCGCCCCCCATCGTCGTGATCCACATGGTGCCCATCGTGTCGATCGCGGCGGTGATGACCCAGGGAGCCATAGGCCCGTCGTCCAACATCGACCAGTGTATCGATGAAGAGTCGACGACCATCTTCCCGCCACCGTGCGGAGGGAGCGTGAACCAGGCAAGGCCGAAGGTCCTCGTAACGAGATAGACGCGGTCCCTGCGGTCGAACAAGATCTGACGGATGTCATACTGCGCTTTCATCGGGCCGAGCGCCACCGGAATGACCGTGTCGTTCTCGATGAGCCCGAGGCCTTTGCCCCCGGCAGTCCAGAGACGCCCGTGCCGGTCCTCGGCGATCGCAGTCACCGCATAGTGTCCGATGCGCCTGGCCCTTCCATCTCTGACACGGACGAGCCCATCGCTCCCTGCGAACCAGAAGTTCCCCTTCCGGTCCTGGTGGTAGGCGGCGACGATCCCATTGTGGACCGCACTCAATTCCGGCGCCGGTTCGAAGTGCGCCTTGCCAAGAACGAAGATGGCGCCCGACGCAGAACTCGCGTAGATCTTCCCTCCCGGGCCCTCTCCGACCGACCAGACCATGTTCTCAACCACCGACGAGCCCGCGCGGAATGTCGTGAAGGTGCTGTTGGTGAATCTGTTCACGCCCGCGGAAGAGACTCCAACCCACAGATTCCCTTCCCGGTCCTCAAACAGACTCATGACCTCATCCGCCGAGAGGCCATCCTCGGACGTGTAGGAGGAGAACTTCCCGGCCGCATACCGCCAGAGCCCGTGGCCCGCCGTGCCGATCCAGATCGTCCCACGCTGGTCTCTGAAGAGTCGCTGGATCGGCGCATCGTGCGGCCCTTCAACGCCGCGGAAGGAGGTAAGCGTCCCGCTGTGGAACCGGAAGAGGCCCATGGACCGGGTCGCGATCCAGAGCGAACCATCATGGTCGCACAGGAGATCGGTAGGGACCGATTCGAGGGACTCCTGCCTCAGGAACGAGTAGTCAAACGGCAGGGCCGCTTTTGATGTGAGGCCACGCATCCAGGGTTCAAAGCAGTCGCCATTGCTGACCCATATGCCGGCGACGGTCGCGACGAAGATCCTTCCATCCGCGGCTTCACAAACGGAGATCACCACGTTGAGCGGAAGGCCGTCGGCAACGGTGAACACGCGGACAACGGAATCCCCGCGTACGACGAAGAGCCCATTGGTTGTGGCAACCCAGAGATTCCCTTTGGCGTCTTCGACCATCCGCCGGACCATCATATGGTCCGCGCCTTTCAGGGGGACCACCCTGCGGAGGTATCCCTCGCGCATGCGGAGGATCGTTCCGGCGTAGGTGCCGACGTACAGACTGCTATCGCGGGTGACGCACAGAGCGGAGATGTAGTTCATCCCGATCTGAGGTGTGTTGCGCACATTGAAGACACGGAACGTGGCCCCGTCGAAACGGACAAGCCCTTCAACGGTCCCGAACCAGAGATAGCCATCGTGGGTCTGCGCGATGGCCTCAACAGTGTTCTGCGGAAGCCCATCCCTCTTGGTCCAGGCACGGTGGGCATAATGGGAGATATCCCGGACAGGATCGAGCCCGCCCACGGGGCGTTCGCCGGCGGTGCTCAACGCGGCCGCGGCGAGCAGACAGACTATCAGGAGGCGGATCGTCTGCATGATCTCACTCATCATGTGACTGAGGCCGATGGACCGTGGCCCATCGGCGGAGAACGCGCGTATGCATGATCGACACCATGTCGCATGCTGGATGTAACGTAGCCGATTTCCGGGAGGAAAGCCTGGCAGGCACGACGAAGCGCGTAAGGAAGCGATGAAACGGTGTTTCTGCGGGTCAGGCCGCGGTCATCATGTGCTCGAACACCCGCTCACGGAAAGAACGGCTCAACGTCAATCGCGTGCCATCATGCAGTATCACGGCATACTCGCCGTAGCTGAGCGGCTGCATCTCACGGATGCGGTCCACATTCACGATCGTGGAGCGGTGGATCCGGATGAACCGTTCACCTTGCAGCTGCCGCTCCATCCCCGAGATCGTCCCGCGGAGGAGATGCTTCTTCTGCCCATTGTACAGGCGAACATAGTCCCTGTCCGCTTCGATCCAATCGATCTCTTCCGCCTTGACAAAAGAGATCCGCCCTCCACTCTTGACCATCAGGCGCTTGGTCTTCGGTTCCACGTCCCTGGTGGCCGGCATACGTGCGGCTAACGCAAGGGCTCCGTACCGTGCTTCGAGCTGGCCCCGCACGCGTGACACTGCAGACAGCAGCCTCTCCCCGTCCACAGGTTGCATCAAAAAATCGACCGGGTGGAACTGAAATGCTGCAACCGCTTGATCCGTTGAGGACGATGTAAAAATGACCGCCCCGGGATATCCAGCGGTCAACGATCCAAGCAACTCTAATCCGCCACGATCCGGAAGGTCCGTATCGAGGATCAACAGGTCCACGGGAGAACTGGCGAGGACAGCCCGGACTTCTTCAGCTGACACGCAATCGGCAACGACATGAATATCGTCGAAAATCGCCAGAAGGGCTCGCATACCGGAACGAACCTCATGGTTCCCACCGGCGATGACCAACTGCAGATCTCTATTCGTTCGCATAGCGTTCTCCTGAAGCAAGAACAGGCATCACCATCGATAGTCCGGATCTGGACTACTGAATGATACGCCCGGTGCTGTCCAATGTTTCACATGTGGATCGTGGCAGGCACGGACCCCGTTGCCTCACGTAAGCTCCCATTCGAACGCGGACTTGCGGCATACACACCGGATGAGTACCTTGCAGGGAGACACCCCTGTTCATTGATGAAAGGTTCACGGGATGAAGAGTCCGTATGCCGACCTCCCCCGGTTGGACACCCCCTACACCCTGGCTCCCGCAGACAGGGAACGATTCCTCCAGGATGGGCATGTCGCCATCCGTGCCCTCGCCTCGCCTGCCGAGATCGCCGCGTATCGCCCGTTGATCCGCGACGTCGTGACAACCGTCAGTGGACAGCGGAGGACCGAGGGGAAGGTGAGCGGCTATGCTTCGTTCTTTACGCAGGTCACGAACGTGTGGCGGCTGCACGATGGCGCACTCCGCTTCGTGATCAGCCGGCGCTTCGCCCGCCTGGCAGCGGAGTTGCTCGGTGTGCCCGCCGTTCGCCTGTATCACGACCAGGCACTCTTCAAACCGCCCGCGGGCCCGGGCACCCCGTGGCATCAGGACCAGATCTACTGGCCGCTCGCGACACGACGTACCGTGACCATGTGGATGCCGCTGATGGACCTCACGCAGGCGATGGGTACCATGGTCTTCGCTTCCGGGTCGCACCACGAAGGGGCGCTGAGCGGCCTGGCAATATCGTCAGACTCCAATGCGTTCTTCTCGGGGCTCGTCCGGGAGCGGGGATTCGTGCTGACCAGCTACGATCTCGCGGCGGGAGATGCGACGTTCCACACAGGCTGGACCGCCCATGCGACACATCCGAATGCCGGCAGCGTCGAACGCGAGGTGATGACGATCATCTATTATGAGGATGGGGCAACCATCATGGAACCGGATTCGCCGATGCGCCAGGTGGACCTCGAAGCATTTCACCCGGGCCAACGTCCCGGCGAGCGCGCCGCCAGCGCACTCAACCCGATCCTCTTCTCAGCGCCGCAATGATATCCGGAAGAACAGGAGGGTCTTCATAGCACGGAGGTGAGACATGAACACACTTCGATCCATGATCTCATTGAACATCACCCTTGGATTCGTTTCCGCGATCGGTCTTGCACTCCAATACTTTGCGCTTGCCGATATCGCGCGGCAGGAAGCCGACCCAACGCTGGAGTGGCGCATCGTGGGGCTCAGCATGATCATGCTGGCGATCTTCGTCATCCTGACGATCGTTTCGCTCGTCCGCCTGTACCGGTTCACCGACGAGCATCAACACGTCCCCCGTGGACAGTAAGCCGGGTCTCTGTTCAACGGTTGTACATCATGCGGATCGCGGCACGATGGATCACCCCGTCCTGGGTCACGGCATGGAGTCGTGCGAAATAGACACCGGACGACGCCGAAGCGGGCGACCAGGTCGCCGCATGATGGCCCGCCGGGAGATCGCCACGCTGAAGGATGCTCACACGTTGACCGAGGAGGGAGAAGACCTCAAGAACGACATGCGCCGGCCGTGGTAGGGAGAACGTGAGCCGGGTCGACGGGTTAAAGGGATTGGGGTAATTCTGATCGAGGCGGAATGCCAGCGGGAGTTCCTGAGCTCCCACCACGTCGGTCGGTGCCACACGCACCCACCGCACGGCATCGAAGACGAGCTCCTGCCCTCCAACGGCCGACCGGTTGCCGAGCCGCACGGCACCCTCCGCCCCCGCGTTGAATGTCCATGTCCCGAGCGTGGCCCACGTCTTCGCATGCGCCTTCTGATCCACCGTAACGGTGTCGGTCCCGCCGGCATGGGACACCACATACCGGGCATCCGTGGCATTGCTGAGTTCGATGAAGGCCTCCACCTGATAGACCCCGGTTTCAGAGAGTGAAGGCCTCCATTCGGCAAAGAGCGTGTCAGCCGCCCCACCTGTCGTGAGCGTATACCAGAGATGGCCTTGATGGCCCCGTGTCATGTCTTTCCAGAGCGCCATGGACGCCGGCGGCGCCGTCGCCAGGGTGAAGCCATTCCCGAATTGCAGGTCATCAACCAGTGTATCGCCGGACACTGGCGGCGAGAAGCGCGTGCCGATGCACCAGGCCACTTCATTCAGATTCTGAAAACCGTTGTTGTACCCCGGCCAGTCGTACATCACATTCTTGCCGTTCCGGTTCATGTACCCCTGGTTCTTGTTCCCGTACGGGTCATTGAACACCAGCGTGTGCGGCTCGGCTCCGAACCCGTGAGCCACGACAAGATGACCGGCGGAGGTGAGCAGGACACACATGCTGAACGGGTACCCCGAAGCGATGTCCGAGGCCGCGGTACTGTACGGGGTCGCCTCCGTTTGCAGTGCCGTCATCCCATGCGCGCGATAGTAGTCCGCCATGCGAACGTGCGGACTCGCTCCTCCGGTCCACATGTATCCAAACCCTCCCATACCGGGGACGCCATTCGGGTCATTCGCGGTGTTGGCGAAGATGTACCCCCGGAAGCGGTAGGTGGAGGCAACATAGTTGCCCCAGGCGGTGAGATGAGGCGTAGGCCAGGAACAGGTGATCGGCCATGAGGGGAGGACATGGTAGTAGGCGAGGACCATGATCGCCTGCGTGGGCGCACAGGCAGAGTGCCCGTTGAACCAATCCGGGGTGTCGTAAACCTGATGGACATACGGAATATCCAGAGCAGAGACGAACTGCAGGCCCCCGGGAGATTGTGCATGCATCGCAAGAGACGGGAGATGGGCGACCCTGCGTGGTGCGCCCAGGGTCGACGGAGTATCGCCGGGCACAGGCAGAACATAGATCTCGTTCGCCAGGAACGTGTGATACACGATCGACCTGCCATCGTACGCAACAGCGGGATCCATCTCCATCCGGTCGTCTGTTCTCGTCAGGAGGACCTCTCCCGTACCGTCGAAACGAATGGCATGGATGTCTGCCCCCGCAAGCGTATCGTGATCGACAACCGTCCGCGAAAACACGAGCGTCGCGCCATCCGCGGTCCAGGCAGGCTGTCCCCCGCGGCCGAGGGGCCAGGTGCGTTTGCTGATCCGCTCATGCACCAGGATCTCGCCGTCGAGCGAGCGATACGCGATCCGCCCGCCGTCGGGAGACCAGACAGGGCACATATATCCCTGTGCGTCGGAGGTGATGCGCGTGCGCAGGCCGGATCGAAAGTCCATGAGCCAGAGCTGGTCATTCTCATCATTGAACACGGCGCAGTGCCCATCCGGCGAGAGCGGTGCCAGGTTGGCATACGTCCCGAGCTCGTAGGTCCGGGAGGTGGGGCCGTCCAGAACGGTCAGTCGGGTACCCCATGTGAACCCTATCGCGCCATCACGGGCAAAGCTCACCTGCCCTATCTGTCGGGAGGGCGGGGAAAGGTAGGTTGTGGAGCCTGTACGGACGTCGAGCAGGGCGGCGCGCTGCGACCCATCCGGGGCGACCTCCTTGAACCCGAGCAGGCCACCATCAGGCGAGACGGAGAAATATCGGCCGATACCCGGTCCGGAGGCAATTTCGACAGCTTCCATGCCCTGTACGCGATAGAGGGCGGATCCGAACGAATTGGTGCAGACGACTCCCGCGGCGGTCATGGCCGGCGTTGCGAGAGTTGCCTCATTCCCGCCCTGAGATGTCCACCCCTGCGAAGGCAGGAGGAGAAGGAGGAGGAGCAACATCACACGTATGCGCATTCAAGCCCTTTTCCTGGATCAAGGAAAGTACGACAAACCCACCATTGAGACAACCATACGCCGACGGTTCTCAGGTAAAACGGTGGTTCATTAGTTAAACGGTTGCTGAATTCGGTTGATTATCTCGTAATCATGGTGCATCTTATGGTATTATGACCCCCCGCGAACGCTGGACAGCCATTTTCGCCGGTGAGAAACCGGACCGCATCCCTACGGACTACTGGGCCACCGACGAGGTGACGAACCGTCTCTGCAAGGAGCTCGGTTGCGCCGACAAGGAAGCACTGTACACGAAACTCAACATCGACGGTGTCACCCACGTCAATCCCGAGCGCACGGTGAAGCACTTCCCGGGCGACCCGGAAGCCGACATCTGGGGGCTCCGCCGCACCGCGATCCAGTACGGCACAGGATCGTATGATGAGTTCGCGAATCATCCGCTCGCAGACCTGACCACGGTGGAGGAGTTGCATGCCTACCCCTGGCCGAGTCCGGACGACCTGAACTATGAGCGTTTCCGGAAGGAGATCGCGGCCGCACCGCGGCACCGCTGGATACGTTCCGGTGAATTCGAACCGTTCCTGATGTATTGTGCGCTCCGCGGCATGGAGAACGCGATGATGGACCTGCTCGTGGAGCAGGAGTTCGTGGACACCGCCCTTGAATACATCTTCAAGTACCACTACGCGGTGAACGAGCGCATCTACGAGATCGGCAAGGGCAGGGTCGATGTGACGTATGTCGCGGAGGACCTCGGTGGACAGACCGCCCTGCTGTTCGGCATCCCCGAGATCCGCAAGTTCATCCTCCCGCGGCAGAAGAAGATGGCGGACCTGGCGAGAAGCTATGGCATCCACATCTTCTATCACACCGACGGCGCGGCATTCGACATCCTTCCGGATCTGCTGGATGTGACCGGTATCGAGCTCCTCAACCCGATCCAGTGGCGTTGCCCCGGGATGGAGCGGGAACGGTTGGTCGAGGCGTTCGGCCGGCGCGTGATCTTCCACGGAGCCGTGGACAACCAGTTCACCCTCCCCTTCGGTTCGGTGGAAGAGGTGCGGCAGGAAGTGCTGGACAATATCCGGATCTTCAACGGTGCGCGCTGGATCTGCGCGCCGTGCCATAACCTCCAGCCGGTCACCCCGACGGCAAACATCATCACGATGTACGAAACCATACACGAATTCGGACGATTGTAACCCACCATTCTCAGGAGAACCTGCGTCATGGAAGATCTGCAGAAGCTGTACGATGCCATCCTCACCGGCAATGCCAAAGCGTCGAAGGAAATCACCCAGCAGGCCCTCGCAGCGGGCGCTGACCCGGGAGACCTGGTGCAGAAGTATATGATCCCTGCCATGGATGAGGTCGGCCGCCGCTACGAAGCGAACGAATACTTCGTTCCCGAGCTCCTGATCTCCGCACGCGCGATGAAGGCATCGCTCGAGTTCATCCGCCCGCTGCTCGCCGCACGGGGCTCGGAACCGGCCGGCCGCGTGGTGATCGGCACGGTGAAGGGCGACCTGCACGACATCGGCAAGAACCTGGTCGCCGCTATGCTGGAAGGCGCAGGATTCGAAGTGATCGACCTCGGCGTCGATGTGCCGCCCGAGAAGTTCATCGCGGCGCTGAATGAAAAGAAGGCGAACATCGTTGCCATGTCCGCCCTGTTGACCACGACCATGAACTCGATGAAGACCACCATCGAGGCATTCAAGACCGCCGGCATCCGCGGGAACATCAAGGTCATGATCGGCGGAGCGCCGGTGACCGAAAAGTACGCCGAGGAGATCGGTGCCGACGGTTACAGCACCAACGCCAACGGTGCGGTCGCACTGGCACGCAAGCTTACCGCGGCCTGATCCATCATCCTTCAACACAGGACCATCGTCATGCATCCGACCCTCGAACGGCTTCTGACCGCCACGCCCATCATCACCGACGGCGCATGGGGAACACAGCTCCAGGCCCTCGGCCTCACGCCGGGAGATTGCCCGGATCACTGGAACCTCACGCACCCCGATGAGGTCCGGAAGGTGGCACAGCGCTACGTCGACGCCGGGAGCCAGGTGATCCTGACGAACACCTTCGGTGCCAACCGGATCATGCTGGCCGGGCACCACCTGGCCGACAAGGTGAAAGAAATCAATGCCGCGGGCGTGCGGATCTCCAAAGAAGCCGCGGGGACACGTGCCATGGTCTTTGCTTCGATCGGGCCGACCGGCAAGATGCTCATGTCGGGCGATGTGACGGAAGAGGATCTGGCCACAGCGTTCACCGAACAGGCCGCAGCACTTGCTGCGGCCGGTGCGGATGCCCTTGTCGTGGAGACCATGTCGGACATCGAAGAGGCGCGGATCGCCGTGTCGGCAGCGCATGCCACCGGCCTCCCTGTCGTGGCGTCGATGGTGTTCGATTCCGGCAAGGACAAGGACCGGACGATGATGGGGACCACCCCCGAAACCGTGGCGACTGAACTTACTGCCGCAGGTGCTGACGTCATCGGTGCCAACTGCGGGCTCGGGATCGAAGGATACATTCCCATCGCCCGCCGCATGCGGGCAGCAACCTCACTGCCGATCTGGATCAAGGCCAACGCCGGCCTCCCCGAAATGAACGACGGCAAGATCACCTATCGCACAACACCGGAAGAGTTCGCCTCCCTGGCGAAGGAGCTCCGTGCGTCGGGGGTCGCATTCGTCGGCGGGTGCTGTGGCACGTCACCCGACTTCGTGGCCGCCCTCACCCGCACGCTCCGGTGATCCGACCACGGCATCACGGCGGTCCTTCATGAAACTGAACCTCGTCTCCTGCGAAGTCCTGTACCGGGAGTTGTGTCACCTCATCGCCCGTTCTCCCCACCAGATCGACTGCCGGTTCCTCGGCAAGGGACTGCACGACATCGGCTCCGCGGGCATGGTCGAGCGCTTGCAGGCGGCGGTGGATGCCGCCGACCTTCCCGGCTACGACGCGATCCTCATGGGGTATGCACTCTGCAACAACGGCGTTGCCGGCCTCCGGGCCCGCACACTCCCGCTGGTCATTCCGCGCGGCCACGACTGCATGACGATGTTCTTCGGGAGCCGCGACCGGTATATGCAGTATTTCAACGACAACCCCGGCACGTACTTCCTGACCTCGGGGTGGATCGAACGGGGCGAGGCGAGCGGCGACCTGAAGCAGCTCTCCATCCAGAACAAGAACGGCATGGATATGTCGCTCGAAGATCTGGTCGCCAAATACGGTGAAGAGAACGCACGGTTCCTCTATGACGAACTGTGTGACACGACCAAACACTACAAACAGATCACGTACATCACGATGGGCGTCGAGCCTCCGGGGCATTTTGAGACGATGGCGCGTGAACGCGCACAGGAACGCGGCTGGGTGTTCGACAAGGTGGAAGGCTCGATGTCCCTTCTTGAACGCCTGATCGCCGGGAACTGGAACAGCGAGGACTTCCTCGTCGTCCCCCCCGGACACCGTGTGATCAGCACCTACGACGAACGCATCATCACTTCAGAGCCTGAGAGCACGTGAGCGAACCCGTCCACATCCGACTCCGCCCGATGGGGGTGGACGTTGAAGCAGAAAAGGGCACGCCGCTGCAGGACCTGCTGTTCTCCTACGGCGTGGAATTCCCCTGCGGCGGACATGGCAAATGCAAAGGGTGCCGGGTCCGCGTCCTTGAAGGCTCACTCCCCCTCTCTCCCGCTCAGGAACGCATGCTGAGCCAGGCAGAGCGGGATGCCGGTTGGCGGCTGTCCTGCCAGTGCGCGGCGGATGACCTCACGCTCGAGCTGGCACAATGGGAAGCCCAGATCCTCGCAGATACTTCCCGGTTCTCCTTCATCCCGCGCGAGGGATACGGCATCGCGGTCGATGTTGGCACGACGACGATCGTTGCCCAATTGCTCGACATGTCGCGCGGTGAGGTCCTGGCGGTCCGGAGCGCACTCAATCCGCAGGCACGCTTCGGTGCCGATATCATGAGTCGGGTCTCCGCAGCCGTCGAACCCGGAGGCCGGGAAAGACTCGCCGGCGTCATCCGCGAACAGATCGCCGGCATGATCGACGAGCTGCTGCAGGCCGCCGGGGACCCCGCCCGTACGGTGATGGATGTCGTGCTCGTCGGCAACAGCGTGATGCACAACCTCTTCTGCGACATCGATGTGACCCCCCTGTCGTACTACCCCTTCGAGCCGGTCTCCCTTGCAACGATGGAGTTCACGGCATCAGGGCTCGGCTGGCAGGTCCCGGGAGACCCCCCCGTCCGCTTCCTCGCCGGCATCGGCGGATTCGTCGGGAGCGATGTTCTCGCCGGGGTGTTCGCCACCGGGATGCATGAAGGAGCTGAGACCCGTGTGCTCGTGGACCTCGGGACGAACGGCGAGATCGTGGTTGGCAACCGGGACCGTTTGATTTGTGCCTCGACGGCGGCGGGTCCCGCATTCGAGGGCGCAAGGATCTACATGGGCATGCGTGCCGCGACCGGCGCGGTCTCGGCCGTCCGGATCGAGAACAACACACTCGTCTGTCATGTACTTGGCAATGTCCCACCGCGCGGCATTTGCGGCAGCGGACTCGTGGATGCGGTTGCCGGCGCTCTCCGCCTCGGCCTCATCCGCACTGGCGGGCGCTTCGAGGACGGCGGTTCATCGCTCATGCTCGCTCCTCCCGTGAAGATCTCGCAGACCGACATCCGTGAACTGCAACTGGCGAAGGGAGCCATCGCCGCGGGCATCCGCCTCCTCACACGGGAATTCGGGGTCGAGCACCCCGCCGTGCATGAGGTCCTCCTTGCCGGCGCCTTCGGCAACTACGTGGACACCGGGAGCGCGCGCCGGATCGGACTCCTCCCCTTTGCCGCGGAGCAGATCCAGCCCTCGGGGAACACCGCACTGCTGGGCGCCAAGATGGCGCTCTTTGCACCCGCCGGCACCTTCGATGCGCTCGCGAAGCGGATCGCCCACGTCTCCCTCAGCGAACTCGAAGGGTTCCAGGATATCTATGTCGATGAAATGATCTTCCCCGGCGAAGAGCCGGAGACACTCTAACAGCATGCGGCACCCATCGAAACGAAAGCGAATCCCATGTCGATCGTAGCACAACGCATCCTCACATCCTCGCACCGGCTCGCTATGCCGGTGCTTACTTTTCCCGGGGCATCTCTCGTGGGGACCACGGTCCGCGGAATGGTAACGGACGCCGATGCCCAGGCCGCCGCCGAATTGGCCCTGCACTCAAAGTACGCGACGCCGTTCCTCATGTCTGCCATGGATCTCAGCGTCGAGGCTGAAGAGTTCGGCGCATCGATCCAGATGGATGATTGGGAGATTCCGACCGTTATCGGCCGGTACGTGACCGACATGCCGGGCATCGAGGAGCTCCGCATCCCCGCCATCGGTACGAAACGGACCGCGGTGTACCTGAAAACGATCGAGAAGCTGCGCGCAGCCGGCACCGACGCCGTCGTGCTCGGAGGGATGATCGGCCCGTTCTCCCTCGCAGGGCGCCTGTTCGGCGTGAGCGAGGCACTTGCGGAGACCGCGGGCGAGCCGGAGATGATGCATGCCCTCCTGAAGAAGACCACCTCCTACCTGTCCGCCTATGCCCGCGCCTTCAAGGCCGCCGGGGCACACGGGCTCATCATCGCCGAACCGACGGCGGGATTGATGTCGCCGTCGTCGACGGCCGAATTCTCCTCGCCCTATGTGAAGCAGATCCGCGAAGCGGTCGAAGATGAAACATTCACGATCATCCTCCACAACTGCGGCGCACGGATCGGCCATCTGCAGGCATCGCTGGACTCCGGGGCGAAGATCCTGCATTTCGGCAAGCCCATGGACCTCCCTGCTGCACTCGCGCAGGTGCCTTCGGACACCATCCTCTGCGGGAATCTGGATCCATCGGAGATCTTCGTGGGATTGACGGCGGGGGATGTTGCGGTGAGAACATCTGCACTGCTTGCGGCGACCGCATCGTACAAGAACTTCGTCATCTCTTCCGGATGCGACGTGCCGGCGGGCGTGCCACCCGCCAATCTCGAAGCTTTCTTCTCAACCGTCGCACGGTGAGCCGGTAACGACCGGCATTCCGCCGGAAGGGGTCGCCCCCTTCCGGCGGTGCTGTTTCCTACCAGAACTTCAGCGCGGGCTTCCCCTCCGCCATCCGTGCGATCAAGAGCGCAAGCTCCATCGCATGGTAATCCCCCCACATCGTGGCTTCGTTGCACGGCACCGATCGCCCGGCAGGGATGTTGTCCCACCCGTTCGGCCGGTGATACACCGAGTGCAGGATCAGGCCCTGGTGCTTTGGGTCGAGGGACAGATACGGCTCGGAGAATACGCTCTTCGCAACCGTCAGGCCAGCCTGCAGATAGACCGTCCCCTGGTCCTTCTTGCCGTGCTGCTGGAGATAGAGGCCGAGGCGGATGAGACCCTGTGCGGCGATCACAGCGGCAGAACTGTCCACCGGTTCATGCGCATTGAATGGATCAGCGGGGCGGCCCGGAATGTCGCCCATGGAAGCAAGCCCGGGAGCACCGGTATCCCAGTACGGAATACCATCAAGGGGGGTCTGCTCGATGTAGTGGTCGGCCACCGCTTCCGCGGTCGCAACGAAGTGGGAGAGGACCTCGGCCTTTTTCTTCCCTTTCGGCATCGCCCCTTCGTCCAACGCCGCGAGAAACTCCAACTCCTCGGCAAACCCGCAGAGGATCCACGCCTGCCCGCGGGTCCACGTCGAAAAGGGCGAATACCCCTGCTGTGAACTCGGGCACCGGTACGAACCGTCGTTCAGATTGAAGATCGACTCGTGGGCGACACGTCCGCGGACGTCATACAGATCACGCCCCTCGCCGAAGTAGACGTTGTACCGGGAGGTGGTGAAGGCGTGCGTGACCAGCCGTTCAAGCAGAGAGATCTTCCTGTCCTTCTCCCCCATGAGCACATGACCGAGCTGGTGTGCCAGGGCGAGAACGCGCAGCGACCGGATGGTATCGGCGAACAGGGAGTGTGGCCCGTTGAAGGAATAAATGTATCCTTCACCATTCCCGAGCTCCGTCCAGCGGGCCGCCTGCACTGCACCGCTCACTTTCAGCGCCAGTTCATAGAACGAGCGCTCCCACGCATCCTCCGGGATCCTCCCCTCGAGCATCAGGCGTCGCAGGTTGCCATACGTGCTGATATTATTGAAGCCATGATCGTGAACGCCGACATGACTGACATGTGTCGCCATGTGTTCCACGGTCGCACTCTTCCCGATCGCCAGCGCATCGGCATCACCGGTCGCATCGAACTGCAGGATCGCGGAACCGAACTGAAAGCCCTGCGTCCATTCGGTCCAACCGCGCGACGTATACACCCCGTTCACGGTGAACACAGGGGTACCGTGGTGAGGATTCCACGACCGATGGATGAGGTGAATCTTCTGTCCTGCCAATGCGAACAGCTGTGTCGTCTGTGCTGCCAGGTTTTTCGGTGTGATCTTCTTGTCGATCTTCATGCACCATCTGCTTTCATTCTTGTGTCGTGCCGGTCATGCGCTTCCTCCCTGTCCCCTCTTCCCTACTTCCTCTCCTGCTACAGTCTTCTCATATGCATCCCACCATCGAGGTAGATCACCTCGCCGGTGGAATACGGGAAGTCACCCTTGACGAGCGATCCCACCGCCTTGCCGACATCATCGGGCTGCCCCCAACGGAACTGCGGCACGAGCCCTTCTCCCATCAGTCGGTCGTACTTCTCCTTCACACCGGCGGTCATATCGGTTGCCATGATGCCCGGCCGGAGTTCGAACACATGCACGCGGGACTGCGCGAGGCGCGAGGCCCAGAGTTGCGTCACCATGGAGAGCCCTGCCTTGGAGACGCAATATTCCCCGCGGTTCAGTGAGGCCGTGTTGGCGGAGATGGACGACACATTGACCACAACGAATCCGTGCGGAAGGATGGGATCGGGGCGTTGCTCGAGCCAGTACTTCGCCACCGCTTGCGTCAGGAAGTACGGCCCCTCGAGGTTCACCTGCAACACGTGCTGGAACGATTCGAGCGTGGTCTCGGTGACGTCGGCGCGTACCCGCGGGCCAATGCCGGCGTTGTTCACAAGCACATCGATCCTACCCAGTGCCTCAAGCGTCTGATCCACCAGGCGTTGACGGTCTTCCTGGATCGCCATGTCGCCCTGGAACGTCACGAACCGTTGATCGAGTTCTGATTGACGCGCCTTGCACATTTCCACGGTCTCGGCCGCGGCCTGGGCATTCCCGGCATAATTGATGACGAGAGAAACGCCCTGTTCGGCCAGCCGGCGCGCTATCCCCCGCCCGAGGCCGCGGCTCCCTCCTGTGATGATCGCAACGGGTAACGATGCTGCCATCTTCTACTCCTTATCTTCGTTCGCTGGTCTTTCGTGGCACACGCCGGGATGCACGGGCGTCAGGATCGGTCATTATAGTATACAATTCAGGACGACGAGAGGCAATGATCGCTTCGGTCCGATCACGCGGTTCGGTGAAGTAAAATTGCGTCACCCGGCCCCGTGACAGGTCCAGGTCCACCGTCAGGACATCGATCCGCCTCCCCAGTTCCGCCATAATGAGCCCATCGCGACCGATCACGCCCGAGCGCCCCATCATTTTGCCCGGGAGCCATTCGCCCTCCGGATATCCATAACACGCGGAGACCAGAGGAAGGCCCGTATCGATCGCACGTGCCCGGTACCGGATCTCCCAGTCCACTTCTCCCCACGAGGCCTGCACATGAGGGAAGAGGAGGATCTCCGCACCCTTCAGCATCAGCACCTGCGCGACCTCGGGATACTCAATATCCATGCACGTCATGAATCCGATGCGCGCACAGTCCAGTTCGATCACCGGAATGTCGCGCCCCCGTCGGATGCCGATCTTCTGTTCATCCTCGGTAGGATGCGATTTCTGATAGCACGTCATGATGCGCCCATCGCGCCCGAAGACCACCACGTAGCTCGAGAGTTCACCCTTCCACGTCCCGAACATGGGCATGGCGATGTTCATCCGGTACCGTTTGGCGACGCGGCCGATGGCGCGGGTGAACGCGCCGGGGATCGGATCGGGAACATACTCCTTCCGGTTCGTCGACCAGGTGCGGTGATGGAGGTTCGCGTATTCGCCGCAGAGGACAAGGTCGGATCCACGTTGCCCGGCGGTGCGCAGATGTCCGAGGATGTCCTTCAGGTTCGCGCGCTGCTTCTCCGCGAACGTCCTGCCGGCTATCACGGTCGGCAGCTGGACGGTCGATACTCTCACCGTGTGCGGTCTGTGAGCCATGGTCATTCCCCCTTGTTCATGATCCTGGACTGGCGGCGGAAATACCATGTCATGAGCCACCCGAGGAAGGCGGTGGCAGCTCCCAGGCCAACGGTCAGGATATGGACCGGCATGGAGGCCGGGACGAGCCCCAGGAGGACGACCACGGTGCCGATGCTCGCCGTGAGAACGCCGACGATCTGATACGACGACACGGCGTTCCCTGACCAGCGGAGGCTTTCGTCCGTTGCGGGTGTCTCCAGATCTATGAAGAATCGTTTGACCCGCTCGAGGGCGGCTTCCGAACGCTCCGGCCAGAGAGCGGTCAACAGAAAGACGAGGGACGAGATCCCAACCCCCGCGATGATGTTCGCCTCATACTGATACCCGTCGAAGGGGATGAACACATTGACGACGAGCACAATGATCAGTCCGGCGGCCGAGGAAACGATCGCGGACCATGAAGGGGTCCGGCGGATCAGGAATCCGAGCATCACCGGTGTGAGCATGGATGGCCCGAACCATGAGTAATAGCTGAGTGCGACGTCGAAGACACTCTTCCAGCGCTGGAAGAAGAGTGCCGTGGCGGTGGCGAGCACACCGAGAACAATAGCCGTGATACGGCTGGCGGTGAGCTGTTCTTTCTGATCCGGCTCGACACCCGCCGGTGTCGTGCGGATCCGCACATACACATCGCGGATGAGGATGGAAGCGAGATAGTTCAACTGCGTATCGATCGACGTCATCGCAGCGGCAAGGATCGCCGAGAGGACAAGGCCGATCAGACCGTTGGGCAGCAGGGTGAGCGCCAGCGTGACGAAGGCGGATTCCTCCGGGTGCTGGTCGCCGGGCCACATGCTGGCGATATCCGGGAACAGAACTCTCGCGGCCATGGTCGGGGCGATCCACAGGAACGGCAGCACGAGGCTGAGCACCGCACACAACAGCGCCATCTTCCGGGAATCGTGTTCCGTGGGCACGCTGTAGTACCGCTGCCCGATATGCCACGCCGCATTGTAGCCGATGAACGTACTCAATAAGTACGCGATGTAGAACCATGGTTTTGTCCAAACATCCGCGAGGCTCAGGTATCCTGCCGGCGCCTCTGCGACGAGCCGCTGGAACCCAACGGTCAGGTCCCAACTATTACCCAATGCAACGAATGCGAGCGGACAGACAAGGAATGAGACGATGAGGATAATGAAGAACTGCAGCGAATCCGTGATCACGACAGCCCACAGCCCCCCCGCACTGGTATAAATAAGCATCACCAATCCGGTGACGATCATGGACATCTCCAGCCCGGTCAGGGTGACCGGGCCAAAGGTGACCGTGAAGGCCACGATCCCGAGTGCTGCGGCGGTGAACTTGCACAGCGTGTAGATCATCAATCCAAGCCCCATGATCGCGGGGATGATCGACAGGAACGTATAGTAGTAGGTCGTATTCTGTGAGAAGCGCCGCGTCAGGAATTCCATGGGTGAGGAGAGCCGCGCCCTGCGCCAGCGGACCGCATACACGATATAGCCGAGGGCATACCCCCAGGCCGCCGACGTGAACAGGACGATCGCCCCCGCTCCATGAAGATAGGTATATCCCGCGGCGCCGACGAACATGAATGCCGAGAAACCGGCAACGAACGTGGACAACCCGGAGATCCACCAGGGGATCTTCCCGCCGCCCTTGAAGAAGTCATCAACGGTCTTGTTGAACCGCGTAAGATAGATACCGACCCCGGTGAGCATCAGCAGATACATGACGACCACAAGGATGTCGAGAAAGTTGACTTGCTTGACGACAAGGTTCATATGCGCCCGCTGAGTGAATGATTAGAGAAGCACTGTTACTTCAAGTTCATGGATCCCGGGCTGTTCGATCCGGAGCCAGCCTCGCCCGGTGGACGGTTCAGCCATCGGATGCACCGGAACACCATCGATCCGGCATCGCGTGCCGCCGGGATCATCGACAACGATCTCCGTCATGCCCAGAGCGCGGATCCGCACCACAGAGACGGAGCCCTGCGTCCGCGACTCAAGCACTTCGGCGTTCAGCACCTCGCGCACCGGCCTGGGGACTGGCGTCGATCCATATCGTAACGACAACTCGTGATGGCCGCCGTCCTGGAACACGGCTGGGACCTTCAGGCATCCGTGGTGCAGCAGCCCGTCGATGCGCATCTCCTGGAGATGAGGCCCCCCCGCATCATCAACGACGATGTCCCACGTCGTGCCCCGCACATGGTATCCCCGCACCGCGATCGGCCCGATCCCCAGGGCCAGGGGGACGACCGAGATCCCGCCCGGATCCACTTCGATGCCGCAGAGCCCTTCGACGATCGCGCGGTGCCATCCGGTGACACAGTTCAGGTTGGATACTGCACCGTGCCTGAGCCACGCCGCCCCGGGTTCCTGCGACAACCCATCGAGCGCGATGAACTCGGGCACGTACCCGAGCCGCGCGAGCATGAGCTCCGCTGCACGGGCCCAACGGCGGATCGCTCCGGCATCCCCTGCGCGGCGGAGTATTTTCACCAGATAGAGATCCCAGTGGGGATACCACGAGCCGAGTGCATCCTCCGCCGATCCACGTTCGTCATTCGCGGGCAACATCCGCACACCCATGGCCGTCTGCAACTGCTCCGCCATGAACCTCCCCATCGCGGGCACCTTCCCCCGCAGGAGATGCAGAGCGGGTACATACTGGAGGAACAGGAGCGAGAACAGCGGGTACGTCAGATTCCGTTGACCTGTCACCCGATCGAAACTGTCCACGAGAAAGCCGCGGGATGCATCCCAGAACTTCGATGCGAACACGGTTTCGATCGCATGCGCATACCGCCGCGCATCCTGCCGGACCGTCTCGTCCCCGATCAGCACGGCCACATTCTCCATCAGCCGCGCGAAGGAGTACAGGCAACCGGCCTCCAGCGCAACGACACTTGCCTCGGACCTCCCGAAGGCCACGGGCCGGTCGGGATAGAAGCTCAGATTCGGTACAAGCCCATCAGGATCGGCAGCCATCGACTGCCGGAGGTGGGCTACGGCGTGGGGGTAGACGGACAACAGGTCCGTCATCGTGCCGGTCGCAAGCGCATGCTCATACGCAAGATGGAGGAGGAGAAGATCCAATGCCCCATGCGGCGGCGTATCCATCGGCTCATGGGCCCTCGTCCACCGTGCCGGGATCCTGCCATCCGTATCGCGGTGCGCATGAACGTACCGGATCATCGATCCTGCAAGGTCATACGCTCCCCACCTCAGACATTCCTGCCCGGTTACCAGATTGTCCCATGCCCACAGCCAGTAGTACGCGCCCGGTGTTGCCCGCGTCATACCCACATCGCCCACCGTGCACGAACGGACCAGCGCCGGGACGGTCCCGAAGAAGGCGCTGAGTTCCGGAAGCGATGCACACGACAGGACGGGGGCCGAACGGGCGGTGGCCGTTGACTCCTCACGCACTCGTTCCACTGCGCCATGGGCAGTGACTGTCGCCTCCCTTCCGCGTGGGTTGCTCTCACTCCCCGCGATCGAGAAAACAGGCTCCCGGGGATCGAGCGGATCAAGGGGAACGACAAAAGTGGCCACGGAGCCATCCCGTGACACTGCGGACCGCGCAGATCCAAGCACGATCCACGTCCGCGCATCGTAGATCGGGATGTTCGCCTCCCGGTACTCGGGGCGGAGATCATCGACGGTCGCAAGGCCGGACCGGATCGGACGGGCAAAGACCATTCTCCGCCAGTGCTCGGGAATGAGAAAGTCGCCTGCGTAAGGGCCCGTGTGCTTCATCCAGGACCCGAGTTCGATACGGTCGCGGCAGCAGAGCGTCAGCCATGGCCCTTGCACCGAAGGGTCCTCCCACGTCCGTTCACCGCGTACGTCGGTGAAGAATGCGTCAAGCGACAGGTGGACGATCAACTCGGTATCGGCAAGGTCGCCTGCCAGAAAGAAATGCACTCCACGGTCCGCAGCAACGATCTCGCACGTCCATCGGCGGTCATCCCGCGCACCCACCCGGCGCACACGGTGCGGCTCATGGTCAATGACCTCGAAGGTGACCGGCGTCTGATGGCCATCCGGGCCACGGAGCGACAGGGAGATGACACCTTCCGGTCTGACCAGCAGGCGGGAATTCCGGCTGACAGGTTGCAGGCCATGGAATCCGAACTCCATGATGCCCCTCGGGCCATCACCGATACACGCATTCACACGGTCTCCGGAGATCCAGCAACAGCGGTCGGCGCTCTGTGCAATGTCTCGCATCATAGGCCCACCTCTTGCACCTTTCGCGTGCCATCGAAGTAGACACGGACCCCATCCGAAAACTGAAGGTCAACGGCACCGTCATAGATGCGCACCGCGGGTGGAGCCGGTTCGTGGGCGAGTGACAGGCACCACACCAGACGCATGTGCGTTCCCGAATGACTCCACCGGAGGAAGTACCCGCGCGCCCCGTCGTTGGGATAGGCCGGCACGAATTCGCTGACGCCCGTCGTGGCCTCTCCCCCATCGGGATCGAGAAGGAATGCTGTCATCGTTCTCCGCCCCGTTGTTGCGCTCCACGAGGCCACGCCATGGATATCACGCAGCGAGAACCTTGCATGGCTGTGCAGATTCCATTCGATGTTCGCACGTGAGTGGCAGGTGACGACATCGATACCGACAATGCGCTCGTGCGCGGGATCGATCAGCAGAGAGCGAAGGCAGCGCCTGACGCCAAGGTGCGGCAGATACGCATGGGCAAGATCCACGGACAGCGATACGACATCACCGTGCTCTGTGACCTCCGGACGCGGGGAGAGACATTCCGGAGGGAAGAAATCAGGGACCCACACGGTGCTGTCGCCGATCTGCCCGCATCCATTGATGGTCACGATATTGTGCAGCGACGAATCCCGTCGATAGACCGGCCCGGGACCGGAGGCAAGGAATGCGCCATCGGCGTACCAGAGGAACGCGCCAGTGCTGGGATCGGCATGTCCGTACCCGCCACGTTCTCCCGCGCGATACCGCGATGCGCCGAGAGGAGGGCCGGCGCGGAATGTGAACAACCCGGACCGGTCTGTGCCGGTGCGCACGGCGACCTGCCCTCCGTCCTCGAAATGCTCGAGGAGGGGAGCCACCCCCTCTGCGATCACCGATGGCTCGTCAAAGAGGAACTCATAGGCGCGGCGGCGCGGGGGCACGCTGCGGAAGTCGATCCCTTCATGGGAACGGTTCACCAATGCATCACCGACGGCCTTCGCCCTGCCGGACCCGGTCCGCGCAGCGATCAGGTAGTGGCACCAGGCGTCGCCCCCGACGAGGTATTGCGGATCGCCAAAGGTCACACCACAACGGCCATCCGGCGACATCGTCGCGGCACGGAACGCCGACGCATTCTTCCAGTGCGGCAGTTGCCAGAGATCTTCTCCCGTGCAGAGCCGGATGATCTCCACCCAACGGAGCAGAAAACCATATTCATAGATCCACAGATTCGATCCATGCGGGTGGAACCCATCGTCAGGCAGCATCGCGAGGATGGTATCGAGAGATCCCCGACATTCGGCCAGCCATGCCTCACCCTTCGGGTGCTCATCATGGAAGAGGCAGGCGAACGCAAGCAACCCCAGTCCGCATCCGAGATAGTGTGCCTGGGCCAGATCGGTCCGACCCGGAGAAAGGTGTTCCCTGACCCGCTCCGCTGCTGTCCAGAGCCATGCGCGAAGTTCCAAACGCCCGGGCTCCGGGATCAGATCGTACATCCAGTCGTAGAGGAGACACAGCAAGAAGAGCATCTCGCCGGATTGCGTATCGATCCCCCACGGCTCGAAATCCGGACGCCGGGTCTCTGCGACGAATGCCCGCAGTGCGGCGAGCGCATCATCGGCCGAGGCCACCGAAGGTTCGACGAGTGCAACAAGCGCCGAGAGTACGGCCCTATCCTCCGGACGGACCCGTTCCGGGCCGGATGGTGCCTTGGATTCGGGCGTGACCTCTGCGGGCAACGCAGATGCTTCCAGCAGAGCACGGATACGCTGCATATGCAGGCTATGTGTGGAGCCCGCGCGGATCCTGAGTGACGCGAGTCCATCGCGTGTGATCAGGAGGCGCGGGTGGGCTTCACGTACCGATGGCAGGAGCCGGACGGCATGCGGCACCGAGCGTACAGGGGCATCCTCGATGACCCTGACTCCGAGCGGATGGAGCCGGGGATCTGCAACCGTGCAGCCGATCGCCCCACGGCACTCCGGAGGGAACCACACCATCGCACGCAGGACACCACAGTCGAACTCATCCCCCCACCACTGCACGGCCCCATCACGTGCCATGTCTCCCCAGGTCACTGTGGTCGTGGGGAACTCAGGGATCCCCCGCCATCCCGGCCATGGGCCAACCCGCATACCCGGAGGCGCGGGGGCGAACTCCAGGTTCGTGAATGTAGGAGGTCCGCCGGGATCGCGCAGGTGTGCATACCGGCAGAGATCGGACAAGGGATACTCCCGCGCATCGATGTCGACCACCAACCGCACGCTGTGAGGGAAGGGGCCCAATGGTG
>JADJHP010000002.1:0-127500 GCA_016707525.1 Ignavibacteriota bacterium | reverse complement strand
TCCCACCTGAAAAATGTGTGGGCCTGACTAGAGTTGAACTAGTGACCTCACGCTTATCAGGCGTGCGCTCTAACCACCTGAGCTACAGGCCCCAAAGAACAAAATTTGAAAAACGTGTGCATAGCCGCCGTACCGTGATACCAAGGCTCGCGCCTCGTTCCAGTGTATGCCACCGTGATGGCAATTCTGGTAGAGACTCCATAGAAAGGAGGTGATCCAGCCGCACCTTCCGATACGGCTACCTTGTTACGACTTAGCCCCAGTCACTGGTCTTACCTTAGACGTCTGCCTCCTTGCGGTTGGCACAACGGTTTCGGGTACTCCCAGCTTCCATGGCTTGACGGGCGGTGTGTACAAGGCCCGGGAACGTATTCACCGCGCCGTGCTGATGCGCGATTACTAGCAATTCCAGCTTCATGGAGTCGAGTTGCAGACTCCAATCCGAACTGAGACCACTTTTTTGGGATTAGCTTCACCTCGCGGTTTTGCGACCCATTGTAGTGGCCATTGTAGCACGTGTGTGGCCCTGGGTGTAAGGGCCATGAGGACTTGACGTCATCCCCGCCTTCCTCACTACTTGCGTAGGCAGTCCACTTAGAGTGCCCAGCTTGACCTGATGGCAACTAAGTGTAGGGGTTGCGCTCGTTGCGGGACTTAACCCAACACCTCACGGCACGAGCTGACGACAGCCATGCAGCACCTGTACCAGTGTGTATTGCTACAAAGCCGACTTTCATCGGATGTCACTGGCCTTTCAAACCCAGGTAAGGTTCTTCGCGTTGCATCGAATTGAACCACATGCTCCACTGCTTGTGCGGGCCCCCGTCAATTCCTTTGAGTTTCAACCTTGCGATCGTACTCCCCAGGTGGGGTACTTAATGCGTTAGCTTTGGCACTGAACCTTGCGGCCCAGCACCTAGTACCCATCGTTTAAGGCGTGGACTACCAGGGTATCTAATCCTGTTTGCTCCCCACGCTTTCGCGCATCAGTGTCAGTTACGGACCAGGAGACCGCCTTCGCTACCGGTGTTCTTCATGATATCTACACATTTCACCGCTACACCATGAATTCCATCTCCCTCTGCCGCACTCAAGATCCCCAGTATCGAAGGCAATTCTGCAGTTAAGCTGCAGGCTTTCACCACCGACTTAGGAATCCACCTACACGCCCTTTACACCCAGTAATTCCGGACAACGCTCGGATCCTACGTATTACCGCGGCTGCTGGCACGTAGTTAGCCGATCCTTATTCGCAGGGTACGGTCAATCCCGCGTATAGCGAGACGTTCATCCCCTGCAAAAGAGGTTTACATCCTAACGGACTTCATCCCTCACGCGGCGTCGCTGCGTCAGCCTTTCGGCCATTGCGCAATATTCCTCACTGCTGCCTCCCGTAGGAGTCTGGACCGTGTCTCAGTTCCAGTGTGGCTGATCATCCTCTCAGACCAGCTACCCATCGCAGGCTTGGTAGGCCGTTACCCTACCAACTACCTAATGGGACGCAGGCCCATCCATCGGCACCCTTGCGGGCTTTTCAAGAACACCACCATGTGATGACGTCTCAACATCGGGTATTAGTCCAGCTTTCGCTGAATTATCCCCGTCCTATGGGCAGGTTACCTACGCGTTACTCACCCGTGCGCCAGTGTACTCAGGATATTGCTACCCTTTTCCCCTTGACTTGCATGTGTTAGGCACGCCGCCAGCGTTCGTCCTGAGCCAGGATCAAACTCTCCGTTGTAAGTTTTCATTACTTCGTCGAGTGATCACTTGACGTCACACTCCGCATTGCTGCGAAATGGATCGCCAAGGTCGAGCTCTCAGTATCATTGACTTAGGCTATGCACACTGTTTTTCAAAGAACAACAAGCTCTTAATGACGCTTCCGCATTCTGGGCGGGCTTTAAATATACTGCTTTTATTTCCGGAAGTCAAGTACCCGAGGGAACTTCGACAACTTTATTTTCAGCAGCCTTACTGCAGCCTACCCTGCGACCCTGTCTGAAGGGACTCTAACATACGAAGTTAGATCCTGAATGTCAACCTCAACGACAAAAAAAATCGAAAATTCTTCAACGCAATCCCCACCCCTGCATCACCTCCCGCTGCACTTCATCCGTCAACTGATAATGCACCGGCGTCACCGATATGTATCCCGCCTGGATCGCCAACTGGTCCGTCTCCGGATCCGTGTCCGTCACATCCATCGTCCCCGTCAACCAGAAATACTCCCGACCCGCAGGATCCTTCCTCCTGTCAAACGTGTCCGCCCACGATGAGATCCCCTGCTTCGTGATCTTCACCCCCTTGATCTCCGACTCCGCGAGCGCCGGCACGTTCACATTCAACAACGTCCCCGCCGGCAATCCCCTCTGCATCACCTCCAACGCCAGCTTCTTCGCGAACCGCGCCGCAACCCCGAAATCACACTCGGCATACGTCGTCAACGACATCGCGATCGACGGGATCCCTAACACCGTCCCCTCCGTCGCCGCCGATACCGTCCCCGAATAAATGATGTTGATCGCCGTGTTCGACCCGTGATTGATCCCCGAAACACACAGGTCCACCGGCTCTTCCAATAAACACTTCACACCTAACTTCACCGCATCCGCCGGAGTCCCTTTCACCGCATACCCGAAGAACACTCCATCCTTCCTGTACTCCACCACCCGCAACGGCGATTGCATGGTGATCGCATGACCCACCGCACTCTGCTGACGGTCCGGCGCGATCACCGTGACCTTCGCGATGCTCTTCAACTCCTGCGCCAGCGCGTAGATCCCCGGCGCATCGATCCCATCATCATTACACACAAGTATATGCATGGCCTTCATCGTCTGTTCATCTCATCATGAACCGCTCCCACTTCTGCGGCCCGCTTCAGTAACTCTCTTCACGCCGCGGGAATTCCCCACCCTTGACGTCCGCGATGTACCGCCGGAACGCCACCCGCATCCCCTCCGCCATCTCCCCGTACCTCCGCACAAACCGCGGCTTGAATTCCTCCGTCAACCCCAACATGTCATACACCACCAGCACCTGACCGTCACACCCCGCCCCCGCCCCGATCCCGATCGTCGGCACCGGTACCTCGGCCGTCACCCGCCGCGCCAACTCCGACGGGATCTTCTCCAACACGATCGAGAACGCCCCGGCCTCGGCCAGCGTCTTCGCATCCGCAATGAGCTCGGCCGCCTCCGCCTCCTCCGTCGCCCGCACCTCGTACGTCCCGAACTTGTTGATGGCCTGCGGCGTCAGCCCCAGATGCCCCATCACCGGGATCCCGATCCTCACCAGATGCCGCACGATCTCGGCGATGTGTGCACCCCCCTCGAGCTTCACCGCCCCCACCCCCACCTCCTTCATGACCCGCCCGCAGTTCCGCACGGCATCGTCCACGCTCGTCTGATACGACATGAACGGCATGTCCACGACGATGAGCGCGTTCTTGACGGCACGCTTGACCGCCTTCGCATGATAGATCATGTCGTCGACGGTGACGGGCAATGTGGTCTCATGCCCCTGGACCACGTTCCCCAGCGAGTCCCCCACCAGAATGATGTCGATCCCGACCTGATCCAGCAACCGCGCGATCAGGAAATCATACCCCGTGAGCGCGGTGATCTTCTCCCCGGTCTTCTTCATGTTCATCACCGAACGGGTCGTCACGACACGGGGACGATGATCCGCTTGTGCTGTGCTCATGGTAGCCTCCAAGTAAAAGCAATGCAGATATCAGATATCTGAATTCGGATATCTGAATTGAATGCCCCACGCCTCTTCAAATCCTTGACGAATGCACTCCTTCAGCCGCTCCCTGTCGACCGGCCTCCCCGTGATCTCCGCAAGGTCAACGGTCTTGTCCCTCATCTCGCGCTCGATGCGCTCGCGGACAGCCTCACTCCCGATCCTCAGATACTCCGCCAGCCTCCGGTGCGCAGGCCCGCACAGGATCGATCCGTGCTGCAACACCACGTCGCGCTCCCCATCCGCATACCGGCGCTGCGCACTCCCCACCAGCTTCCTCCCCTCCCACTCGATCTCATACCGCGCCGAACTCGTGAAACACGGGATCGACGACTGGTCGCGATAGGCAGTGCCGAAGTCCGGTTGCGATCTCTGCAGGCTGACCTCCACGCCATACAGCGCCAGCCCCCTCACAAGGGCCTCACTGATGGCGTTATAGACCTGAAGGATGCTCCGGCGGCCGGAGAACATGACCACACAATAGGTGAGTTCATCATGATGCAGGATCGCACGCCCGCCGGTCGGCCGGCGCACCAGATCGATCCCATCCCCCCGGAGCCGCTCCTGGTCGATCGTGGATGCATCCTGATGGTGCCCCAGGGAGATCGCCGGCGGCTCCCATCCGTACAGCCGCAACACCTGCACGCCGTCGTCATCCTGGTTCTGCAGGGCGCGCGCAAGCGCTTCATCACGCTCCATATTGAAGACTCCGGCGCGGGGGCCGGAGTCCTCGTATATCCACTTATGGGCAGGCATGCACCATCAACTGCGGAGCCGGGGAGCCCCGACGATACCGCGCTTGCTCCCCTTGATGAATGATACCATGTGCTGGACCTCCGGGAACGCCATGAGCGTTGCGTCGGCCTCAATTGCTGCGATCGCCTGCGAGACGTTCATCTTCGCCCGGTACAGCATGGTGTAGGCCTTGTCCAACCCCTCCAGCGTCTCACGCGAGAACCCGCGCCGGCGCAGGCCGACCGCATTGAGGCCTTCAAACACCAGCGGTGCACCGCCGACCAACGAATACGGGGGCACATCCTTGGCGACACGCAGCCCACCACCCACCATACTGTGACAGCCGATGCGCGTGAACTGATGCACCGGCGTGACGCCGCCGATGATCACGTTGTCCTCCACCTCGGTGTGGCCTGCAAGCATGGCCGCGTTGGACATGATGACATTGTTCCCGACGATGCAGTCATGCGCAATGTGCACATACCCCATCAGGAAGCAGTTGGTCCCTATCACCGTCTTCCCGCCTTCTCCCGTCCCCCGGTGCAGCGTTGCGTATTCGCGTACCGTGGTGCCTTCCCCGACCTCGCAGGTGGTCGGCTCGCCGGCATACTTGAGGTCCTGCGGCGCATGGCCGACCACGGCCCCATGATGGATGATGCAATTCTTCGCGATGCGCGCCCCCGTGGCGATGAGGGCATGGGGTGCGACGGACGTCCCGTCGCCGATGACCGCGCCATCCTCAACAACGGCGAACGGGCCGATGGTGACGTTGTCGCCGATCTGTGCTTTCGCACTGACGGCTGCGCGGGGGTCGATGGAGGTGCTCATGATACCGCCGTGTTATGATTTCTGGGGTTGGGTCGGGACACGGTCAATGATGGATGCCATCAGGTCCGCCTCAGCGACCAACTGGCCGTCCACGTACGCTTTGCCACTCATCGTGCAGATCTTGCTCTTCCGGTTGACCATCTTCAGATCGAACACGAGCTGATCACCGGGGACGACCGGCCTGCGGAACTTGGCGTTGTTGATCGACATGAAGAACACCAGTTTGTCGCCGGGATTCTCCACGCCGTTCAGGAGCATGATGCCTCCGGTCTGCGCCATGGCCTCGATGATGAGCACGCCGGGCATCACCGGCTGGCCGGGGAAGTGCCCTTCAAAGAACGGCTCGTTGGTGGTGACGTTCTTCACGCCCACCACGCTCTCATCGATCTTGAAATCGGTGATCTTGTCGATCAGCAGGAAGGGGTAGCGGTGCGGAAGGATCTTCTTGATGGCGTTGATGTCGAACACCACGCCTTCCTTCCGCTCGTGCTGATATTTCTTGACAAGCTTTTTCTGCTGGTACAACTTCCGGATCAGGCGGGCAAATTCGATGTTGCTGGCATGGCCGGGACGCGCGGCGAGGATCTGCGCCTTGAGCGGCACGCCGATGAGGGCAAGATCGCCCATCAGGTCGAGCAGTTTATGACGCGCCGGCTCGTTCTTGAAATGCAGCGACTTGTTGTTCAGCACGCCGTTGTTCCCGAGGATCACCGACCCCTTGATCCCCAGCTTCGTGGTGATGCGGCCGATCTCCTCGTCGTTCAGATCGCGGTCCACGATCACGATGGCGTTGTCCAGGTTCCCGCCCTTGATGAGCCCCTGGTTGTGCAGCATCTCCACCTCGTGCAGGAAGCAGAACGTGCGGCATGGCGCGAACTCGGTGACGAATTCCTTCTCCAGGTTGAACAGCCCGGTGTGCTGGCTGCCGAGGGCCGGATTGAAGTAGTCCACCATCACCGTCAGCCGGTAGTCGTCGAGCGGGAGGGCGACGATGTCGACCTTCTTGTCCTCATTGTGGTACGTCACGGTCTGATCGATGATCAGATAGTCCTTGGGCGCGCTCTGCTTCTCCACCCCCGCCGTGAGCAACGCTTCCACATACGGTTTTGCGCTGCCATCGCCGATCGGCGGCTCGTTGGCATCGATGTCGATGAGCACGTTGTCGATCTGCAGGCCGACCAGCGCTGCCATGACATGTTCCACCGTGTGGACGCGCGCATCACCGATGCCGATCGTCGTGCCGCGGGAGATGTCCACGACGTGGTCGACATCCGCCGGGATCTCCGGCGTACCGCCCATGTCGATGCGCCGGAACCGGATACCGGTATTCTCGGGGGCGGGACGGAAGGTCATGGTGGCAATGCTGCCGGTATGGAGGCCGACCCCGCTCAGGGAGACGGGCTCTTTGATGGTGTGCTGTTGAACGAGCATAGGGTCCGGTGGTGTTGAGTTGGAGTTGGAATTCTACAAACGACCCGGTACCTGGATCAGGCGCCGGGGTCAGGGGTCGGCGGTTCCAGCTTCTCCAGACGCTTCTGGAGATCCCGCACCGTTGCCAGCAGGTCGGGCAACTGCGGGAAGGAACCGTAGATCCGCATGGCTTCGCGCTGCGGGTAGGCAGGCGTGCCGAAATAGGTGGCGCCGGGTTTGGTCAGCGCGCGGTGGACACCGGACTGGGCGCCGACCTTCACGCCGTCCGCGATCTCGATGTGGCCGGTGAAGCCGACCTGCCCGGCGACCATCATGTTCTTGCCGAGCTTGGTGCTGCCCGAGATGCCGCTCTGGGCGGCCATCACGGTATTCTCGCCGATGACGACGTTATGGGCGACCTGGATGAGGTTGTCGAGCTTGACACCCTTCTTGATCCGGGTCTCGCCGAGCGTCGCCCGGTCGATGGTCGTACACGCCCCGATCTCGACGTCGTCCTCGAGCACCACGATCCCCATCTGCGGGATCTTCTCGTAGGAGCCGTCCGGCTTCGGGGCAAAGCCAAATCCGTCGCTGCCGATCACCGCGCCGGGCTGGACGATGCAACGGTTGCCGATGATGCACCCTTCGCGCACGGAGACATTCGCGTACAGCAGACAATCGTCTCCGATCCGCACGCCGTCGCCGAGCACGGTACACGGTGCCACGATGCTCCGCTCGCCGATCACGACGCGTTCGCCGACCACCGCATGGGCTCCGATACGCACATCGGCACCGAGACGTGCCGATGATGCGATGACCGCTGTCGGGTGGACCCCCGGGGGAACGGGAGGCTGGGGAGGATTGAACCGGGCAAGGACCCGGACGAATCCCACGTACGGGTCACTGACCCTCAGGAGCGTCAGCGGTGGTGCATCGGCCGGGCGGTCTTCCACCGCCATACCGGTGCCGACGATGACCGCGCTGGCGCGGGTGAGCCCGAGGTACTTCGCATACTTCGGATTGGCAAGGAACGTCAGGTCGCCCGTCCCCGCCTCCTCGATCTTTGCCACACGCCGGATCTCAACGGTGCCGTCACCCTCTACCGTTGCACCCAGCAGTGCCGCGATCTCGCTGATGGTCATGGAGGTCCTCCGGTCATTTACCGAACGACTGCATCCGTGAGATCACCAGCGAGGTCAGGTCGCGCTTGTCGTTCGCGTACAGCAGCAGGATCTCGCCGCTCCGGTCGAAGATGTAATCGTACCCATCGTCGCGCGCGATCTCCTCCAGCACTTTGAAGATCTTGTTCTGAATGGGTTTCATCACCTCGTTCTGCTTCTGAAAAAGCTCGCCGTTCTGGCCGAACTTCTTCGTGCGGTAGTCGGCGATGGCCTGATCCAGGTCCCGCAGTTCCTTTTCAGCATCAGCCCGCACCTGGTCGGTGAGGATCAGCTTCTTCTTGTCGTAGTCGTCGAACTTCCGTTTCCATTCCGCCTGCATCTTCTGCAGCTCGGCCTCCCACTGTGCCACGAGCGCGTCCAGCGACTTCTGCGCATCGATGGCCTCGGGGAGGGCCTGCATGATGGCCTCGGAGTTGATGTGGCCGATCTTGGACTGGGCGTGCGCCGCGGCCGCGGCCAGCACGAGGACGAGAACCAGGATGATCCGCTTCATAGTGCCATCTCCCTCTGTGGTCCGCAAGGACAGATCACTTACCGCGCTTCAGCCGATCGATGACCTTGAACGTGATGTCGTGTGCCGGATCGCCGTAGAGCAGGATCTGGATCGATTCCGTCTTGTCGAACACGAAGCTGTACTTCTCTTCCTTCGCCACCGTGGTGATGGCGCCCCGGATGCGGTCGCGCAGCGGTGCGAGCAGCTTCTCGGTCTCGCGGGCGAGTTCGCCATCGTTCCCCAGCTTCAGCTGGCGGTACTCATTCATGCGGCGTTCGAGATCGATCAGCTTCTGCTGTTCGGCCTTCTTCGCGGCCTCGTTGAGGAGCGCTTCGCGCTTCTGATAGTCTTCGTAGCGCGCCTGGAGTTCACGCTGCATGGTCTCGAGCGAATCCTGGATCGGCTTGCCGAGCGCATCGATGCGGCGCTGGGCATCCTGTGCCGCCGGAAGTTCCTGGAAGATCTTCGTCGAGTTCACGTAGCCGATCTTCTGCTGCTGGGCGAAGGCCGCGGGAACAAGCATCAGGGCCGAGAGTGCGATGGTGAGAAGGAACATCCGAGTTTTCATTACTGCCTCACAGTGATTGAATGAAGGGATCAGGTACGATACACCCATGCCGGACGCTGCTAGAACCCGCGCCCGAAGACAAAATGAAACTTCCACCCGTCGGGCTTGCCGTCGCGCGGATTCACATCATCAAAGCCATAGCCATAATCAAAACCGATCATGCCGATCGGATTGATCGTGATGCGGGCGCCGACACCGGCAGACCGCTTCAGATCGAAGAAGTCGGCACGCGCCAGACTCTCGTACACATTACCGCCCTCGAGGAACGAGACGAGGTAGATCGGGATCGGGTTGATGGACACCGCATAGCGCATCTCCAGGGTCTGCTTCGCCATCGCCTTGCCACCCACGATGTCGGTGTTCGAGTTCCGGGGTCCCACGGACTGGTCATCGTACCCGCGCAACGGCGTGGTGGAGATGTAGCCGAGGCCGGTCCCCCCCATGAAGAAGAGGTCCACCGGCTGCACATAGTCGTCACCCGAGAACGACCCGATGTACCCGTAGGTCGACGAAAGATACAGCGCCAGCTTCTGCGAACCGAAGAGCGGCAGATACCATTCCGACGAGAAGAGCCACTTGTGGAAATTCAAATTCCCGGGGAGCAGCGGCCCGCCGGACATCTGGACCGAGAACGACACGCTGGATCCCGATGTCGGGAAGATCGGGTTGTCGATGCTGTTGCGCGAGATCACCTGCGTGAGGCTGACCTGGGTCGACTTCCCTTCACGGTAGATGCCGAGGCCGTCGCGCACATTGTTCACCTGCGCATCGATCATCCAGTCGCCACGGAAGTAATCGTCAGGCCACTTGAACCGGCGGCCGACGCGGACGGACCCGCCCGTCCGCTCGTAGTCGAACGTGTAGATCTGTCGCGAATCGAACAGGGTCACGCCGAGCAACGTCGAGGTGTCGAACAACCACGGCTCGGTGAAGCCCAGGGTGAAGGTCCGGTACCGCGACCCCTCGCCGAACATCCATTCAAAATTCAGGACCTGCCCCGCGCCGCCCGAGAACGGTTCGCGGATCGAGAAGTTGTTGATGGTGAACCCGAGCGCGCCGGTCACGCCGTAGTAGCCGCTGTACCCGACCGAGGCATTGATGTTGTCGCTCGATTTTTCTTCGACCTCAAAGTCAGGTCCACGCTCCGGTCATCCGTCAGCTGATAATCCGGTTTGATCTTCTCTGGATTGAAATAATTGAGCTGGGCAAGCTGGCGGATGCTGCGCACGATCGCGGAACGGCTGAAGTAATCACCCGGACGGCTGTAGAGCTCGCGCCGGATGACCTTCTCCTGGGTCTTCGTGTTCCCTTTGATGCTGACGTGTCCGATCTTGAACTGATTCATCTCGTACACGTTGATCGCGATATCGACGCTGTCTTCGCCGACCCGGGTCTCCTTCGGATCGAGATTGAAGCGGAGATAGCCGTTGTCCAGGTAGAGCGCCGCAACGTCCGACTGTTCCTCATTGCCGCGAAGGTTCTGTTCGAACCGCTCGGAATTGTACACTTCGCCGGGGAGGATCTGCAGGCGCTCGTTCAACACCCAGTCCGGATAGACCGTATTGCCTTCCCAGGTGATCGTGCGGATATGATACTGCGGCCCCTCATGCACGCGCATCAGGATGTACATCGTCTCCTTGTCGGGCCCGTACCACAGGGAATCCGAAAGGATCTGCGCATCACGATAACCGTTCTTCCGGTAGAACGCGATGACCTTCGCCTTGTCTTCGTCGTATTTCTTGCGGTCGAATTTGGCCGAGGACCAGAATTTCCACCACCGCCGCTCGGAGGTCTCATCCATGGCACCCTGCAATTTCGCGGCCTCGAAGGCCCGATTGCCTTCGAACGCGATGCTCTCGACCTGGACCTCAGAACCTTCCACGACATGCAGAGAGACGGTCTGACGCGACGAATTCGAGTCGGACCGCGCTGCGGTCACGGTGACCTGTGCCAGCAGATACCCTTCCTTCTCATACAGCTTGAGGACATCACGCTCGATCTTCTTCAGCTCGTGCGGCGAAAGGACCTGTCCGCGGATGAGCGTGATCGCTTTGTTGATGTCATCATTGTCGAGCTCATCATTCCCTTCGACAATGAGCTTGTCGAACCGCGGGAACTCCTTGACCGTGATGAGGAGATACACGCCATCCCCCATGCGCCGGTCGATGGCGATGTCGACGGTCTCGAACAGGTGGAGGGACCACAGTTTGCGCACCGCCGCACCGGCCTGGTCGCCGGGCACAGCGATCTCATCCCCGACCTTCAGCCCGGAGTTCGCAATGATGGCTGCAGGGTCGGCAAAGGTATTCCCTTCCACGGAGATACCGAGGACCTTGAGCACTTCCCGGGAGGGGGCTTGTTGAGCAAACACGTGGAGCGGAGCGGACAGAAGGATTCCGGCAACCAACAGCACCAGCACACGCTTCATCATATCACGGCCCTGCAACGCTCTTGAGGATTCGTTTGATGGCCGGGTCCTGGTTCTGAGGATCCTGCACTTGTTCGCTGACCATACCGAACCGGCGTTCACGGTTCTGGTAGGCATCGATCGCTGCGTAAAGATCATTTCTTCGGAAGACCGGCCAGTATCCGGGTGTTATGTAGAGTTCGGTGTACGCGAGTTGCCAGAGGAGGAAGTTGCTCAACCGCAACTCGCCGCTGGTCCGGATCAACAGGTCCGGGTCCGGGGTGTCCGCTGTCGCGAGATAGCGGGTGATGCTTTGTTCGGTGATCTCATCCGGGCGGACGGAGCCTGCCTGAACTTCGCGCGCGATGGCGCGAACCGCCTGCGTGATCTCCCACCGGCCGCTGTAGCTCAAGGCCAGGGTAAGGGTTAGACCCGTGTTCTGTGCCGTCCGTTGCACGGCATCATCCAATTCCGCCTGAACCTCCCTCGGCATCGCCTCGCTGTCGCCGATCGTCCGCAACCGCACATTATTACGGTGCAACCGATCGGTCTCATCGCGCAATGCGGTCAGCAACAACCGCATGAGCAGCGAAACCTCATCCTGCGGGCGTTTCCAATTCTCCGTCGAGAAGGCGTAGAGCGTGAGATACTGTACTCCCAGCTGGCCGCAGGCCTCGACGCAGTCCCGCACAGACTCGACGCCTTCGCGGTGACCGGCGATGCGGGGCAGGCCGCGCTGTTTCGCCCAGCGCCCGTTCCCGTCCATGATGACGGCGATGTGCTTCGGGATCTCTCCCGCTGCGCGTAGTCGTACCTGTTCACGCAGATCGGCGCCGCTCGCTTCCCGCGGACCTCGTGCCAATGGAAATAGTTCTCCCGATAAAATGACCAAACCCCGCCGGGAGGTACCACGACGGGAAAGAAAATCTAACGGTTTTTCCCCCGAAAGTCAAATTTGACTTTCCCCCCTGTTTCCGGTATATTTTTCCACACTTTCACCTCTTGAGGAGCAGTATGGCAGGCCTTCCGAACATGGCGGGGATGATGAAGCAGATCCAGAAGATGCAGGAGAAGATGGCACAGGTGCAGGAGGAACTGGAACACAAGACGGTGGTCGGCGAGGCGGGCGGAGGGTATGGTCAAGGCCACAGCCAACGGCAAGCAGCGGTTGACTGCCCTATCAATAGAGAAGGAAGTGGTCGTCCCGGATGACAAGGAGATGCTCGAAGACCTGGTCCTGGCCGCCGTCAACAAAGCCCTTGAGGAATCGCAGCAGCTCGCCGCCAGTGAGATGGCGAAGGTCACGAATGGGATGATGCCGAATATCCCCGGACTGAACCTCCCCGGCCTCTGAGAAGAGACCTCTACCTCTCGCCAGGGCGCTAAGGCGCAGTTCATTGGCTCTTTTCCAAAAGAGCAGCCCCTCTCGTAAGGGCGCCAGTGTGCTGTGTTCGTGCCCCTGTATCTGCATGTTCGTTGAGCGCCTTTAGAGAAACACGTTGTCTGGCGCTGAGCGCCTTTGCTGAGAGAACCGGGGCTTCAGCCCGGCGTTCTTCGTCCTTCTCTTGGTCTCAAGAGCCATCAACCTCGATACATAATGATCTATACGTCTGAAGCTCTCCAGCAACTCGTCGAAGAATTTGCCGGACTCCCTGGCATCGGCCGGAAGACCGCCCTCCGCCTCGCCCTGCACATTCTCAAGCAGCCCCGGGAAGACGTGGTCAAGATGGCACGCGCACTCGTGAACGTGAAGGACAGGATCAGCTGGTGCTCGGTCTGCTCCAACATCACCGAGACCGACCCCTGCGTGATCTGCTCCAGCCCGAAACGTGACCCCGGTATCATCTGCGTCGTGGAAGAACCCAGCGATGTGCTCGCACTCGAAAAGACCAATGATTTCAAGGGTCTCTATCACGTCCTCGGCGGCGCACTCTCCCCGCTGGACGGCATCGGGCCGGAAGAATTGAAGGTCGGCGAACTCCTGAAACGGCTCCCGGGCGAGGTCACCGAAGTGATCCTCGCACTGAACCCCAACGTGGAGGGCGAAGCCACGACCATGTACCTGACCCGGCTGCTCAAACCGCTCGGTGTCCAGGTATCGCGCCTCGCACGCGGACTCCCCGTCGGCGGCAACCTGGAATTCACGGACGAAGCAACGCTGTCGCGGGCACTCGAAGGAAGGATCACCCTGTGAGACGCCACCTTCCCGGTGCGTGGATCTCTGCGATCATTCCGTTGCTGCTCCTTGCCGGTACGGCCGGATGCGGCCTCTTTGAACCGCGCGACCCGGAGGATCCGAGCCAATCGTCGCTGAACTACCGCCCGCCCACCGAGCCGGCGATTGTGATCGCGAATCTCCAGAGCGCGGTGGACCAGCGGAACCAGGCGAATTACATCAGCTGCTTCAGCGATGCCGCCCGCGGCGCACAGCCCTTCGTCTTCATCCCATCCGCCGATGCGGCAGCCGCCTACGGCGGCACTCTGGCATTCTGGTCCCTCGACGATGAACGGTCGTATTTTCAGAACCTGATCGCGCGCAGCAGCCAGCAGGCCTATGCCTCGCTCACCCTGACGCTCAAGACCACGACCGTGACGTCGGACTCGGTGATCTCGGCCTACGATTATGTGCTGGTGTTCGAACACAATGAAGCAGCGTTCCCCCGCACTGCGCGGGGAAGCCTGCAATTCACCTTCCGCGAAGACGCGAGCAACTTCTGGGCGATCCAGCGATGGGTGGACTTCAAGACCACGAACGACGTGTCGTGGAGCGACTTCAAAGGGAAGTTCAGCAACTGACACGCTTACCTCTCGCCCGGGCGCTACGTCGCCAAACGGAGAGGTAGTGTACGCATTGGCGCCGGCGCCTGACGCAGAGCGTGGAAACGCCTCGCGAGATCATCGTTGCTTGTCATCATGCTCGGACTGACCGCCGTCTCGTGCATCAATCCGTTCGCACCGGGGTGGGACCTCTCACCGGCGGAGTCCACATGCGACCCGAACACGATCGAGGGGATCTTCCAGTGTTTCCAGGCCTCGTACACCTTCCGGGATACCACCGTGTACGGACAGCTCCTGGCCCATGATTTCGTGTTCATCTACCGGAACTACGACCTCGGCATCGATGTGACCTGGGGGCGTGACGACGAGATGCGGTCCACCTACGGGCTCTTCCGGAATGCACAGAAACTGGACCTCATCTGGAACAACATCATCTCCACCTCCGCGGAATCCACGAACGTGAACGTGATCCGCAGCTTCAATCTCACGCTCGTCTTCAATCCAAGCGACATCGAGCGCATCGATGGACTGGCGAACCTGACACTCCAGCGGAACCGCGTCACGGATCCCTGGCGTATCGTCCGGTGGCGCGATGAATCCAATTTCTGAGGAGGCGCACGCATGAGTCTTTCTTATACGCTCCGCGAAAGCATGTCGGGGTTCCGCCGGACGAAGCTCTCCAGCCTCCTGTCGATCATCACCATCGCGATCTCCCTCCTCCTCCTCGGCGTGTTCGCCGTGCTGACCATCCACGCGACACGCTTCATCGACGAGATACGCGCCCGCGTGGAACTCGAAGTATTCCTGGAAGAACCCATCACGCGCCACGACATCGATAGCCTGCGGGCGGTCATCACCGGCATCGACGGCGTGGGGTCCGTCGTGTACGTCTCCAAAGCCGATGCCGCAGCGATCTTCAAGAAGGAATTCGGCGAAGACATCATGAGCGTGCTGGACTTCAACCCCCTCCCGCCGTCGTACAAGATCGGATTGGCGGATGGGTACCGTACGGCGGCCCATGCGGAACGGCTGGAGCGCCGGCTCGCCAGCCTCACGGGCGTGGAGAGCGTGAAATACCGGAAGGAATTCCTCGAGATCATCGACGAGCGTGCGCGCATCGTCCACAATATCTCGCTCGGCCTGGGCGTGCTCGTCGGACTCTCGGCGATCGTGCTCGTCTCCAACACGATCCGCCTCGCGATCTCGGCGAAACGGCAGATCATCCGCACGATGGAGCTCGTCGGCGCCACGCGCATGTTCATCCGGACGCCGTTCCTGCTCGAAGGCATCATGCAGGGGCTCCTCGGCGGAGCGCTGGCGGCCGGGATCCTGTACCTCCTGCTTGCCTATGCTGTGCGGATCATTTCACCGGACCTTCCCGGACTCCTGCGCATCGAGAATGTGTATTATGCCGCGGTGGTCGTTGCCGGTGGCCTCCTCGGTTGGATCGGGAGCAGCATCTCGGTCATGCGGTTCATCCGTCCGCAGGGACGCTGAGGCACCTTTGTGGTTGCACTAGGAAAGGATGTTTCGTAGATTCACGTCATGCGGCGTGAAGCAGGCCGGTCCCACCGGTCCAGCATCTCCTTGAGGTCTTTCCCGTTCTTCACCCTCACCGACGTTCCTTGCATTCACTCATAGCTGAGAGCGGTTTCTATGAGCAAACCTGTTGCGTTCCTTTCGTCCTCCGTGGGCCGGAAAATGCTGATGGCATTGTCGGGCCTCTTCCTGTGCAGCTTCCTCCTCGTCCATCTGTACATCAATCTGTTCCTGTTCAAACAGGACAACGGCGCGGAGTTCGAGATGTATGGCCATTTCATGGCGACCTATCCCCTGGTCCGGCCTCTGGAGATCGTCCTGTTCGCGGGATTCCTGCTCCACGCCTTCATCGGGATCTGGCTCTGGATCATGAACCGCCGCGCCCGGCCCGTCAGGTACAAGGTGTCGAAGGCAGGCGAGAACAGCACCCTCTCCTCCCGGATCATGTGGGCCACAGGCACGATCGTGGGGATCTTCCTGGTCATCCACATCAACGGGTTCTTCGTCCAGTCGCGCTTCATCACTCCAGGACGCCCGATGTACGAGATCGTTCGCGAGGCGTTCATGAACCCCTGGCTCGATGCGTTCTACATCATCGCGCTTGGGTTCCTCGCGTATCATCTGAAGCACGGCTTTCAGTCAGCGTTCCAGACCTTCGGTCTCCGGCACTCCCGGTATGAACGCCTGATCGAGTTCGTCGGCATGCTGTTCTGGCTGCTCGTCCCGCTCGGGTTCGCCGCCATGCCGTTGTATTTCCTCTGGGCTTACTAAGGGATCACCGCCATGACACTCGATGCAAAGATTCCATCCGGTCCGATCGAAAAGAAGTGGGATGCGCACCGGTTCAACATGAAGCTGGTGAACCCTGCGAACAAGCGGAAGTACACCATCATCGTGGTCGGGACCGGCCTGGCGGGCGCCTCTGCCGCTGCCTCCCTGGCCGAACTCGGCTACAATGTCATCTCGCTGTGCTACCATGAATCCCCCCGCCGCGCCCATAGCATCGCGGCCCAGGGAGGCATCAACGCACCGAAGAACTACACGAACGACGGCGACAGCGTGTACCGCCTGTTCTACGACACCGTCAAAGGCGGCGACTACCGCGCCCGCGAAGCCAACGTGTACCGTCTGGCCCAGGTCAGCGGCAACGTCATCGACCAGTGCGTTGCCCAGGGCGTGCCGTTCGGCCGCGAATACGGCGGGATGCTGGACAACCGCTCCTTCGGCGGCGCACAGGTGTCGCGTACGTTCTACGCCCGCGGGCAAACGGGACAGCAGTTGCTGCTCGGCGCATACTCCGCCCTCGCGCGCCAGATCAATACGGGGAAGGTGAAGTACTACGCCCGCCGCGATATGCTGGATGTCATCATCGCCGACGGCCAGGCACGCGGTATCGTGGCCCGCAATCTCGTCACCGGAGAACTCGAGACCTACCTCGGGAACGCGGTGGTGCTCGCCACAGGCGGCTACGGCAACGTGTTCTACCTCTCCACGAATGCCAAGGCCAGCAACGCAACGGCCATCTGGCGCGCATACAAACGCGGTGCGCTCTTCGCCAATCCCTGCTTCACACAGATCCATCCCACCTGCATCCCGCAGGCCGGCGATTTCCAGTCCAAGCTCACCCTGATGAGCGAGAGCCTCCGGAATGACGGCCGCATCTGGGTGCCGAAGAAGAAGGGCGACACGCGCAACCCGGCGGACATCCCCGAGGACGAGCGCGACTATTACCTCGAACGCCTGTACCCGTCGTTCGGCAACCTGGTGCCCCGCGATGTGGCATCACGTCGCGCGAAGGACATGTGCGACAAGGGCTACGGCGTCGGGCCCACAAAGCTTGCGGTCTATCTGGACTTCGCCGATGCCATCAAGCGCACCAGCAAGGAATCCATCGCCGAGAAGTACGGCAACCTCTTCGACATGTATCACGAGATCACGGCCGAGGATCCGTACAAGACCCCGATGCGCATCTACCCCGCCGTGCACTACACCATGGGCGGGCTCTGGGTGGACTACAATCTCATGAGCAATGTCCCCGGTCTCTATGTCATCGGTGAAGCGAACTTCTCGGACCACGGCGCGAACCGCCTCGGTGCGAGCGCGCTGATGCAGGGACTCGCTGACGGCTACTTCATCCTCCCGTACACGATCGGCGATTACCTGGCCACCACGCAGTTCAAGGCGGTGCCGGATGCCCATCCCGCCGTGGCGGAGGCACGGGGAGCGACACAGGACCGGATCGCCAGGCTCCTGGCGATCAAGGGCAAGCGCACGCCGGACGATTTCCACAAGGCGCTGGGCCAGATCATGTGGAACAATGTCGGTATGGGACGGAACGAGAAAGGACTGCAGGAGGCGATGAAACAGATCGCCGCCCTGCGTGAGGAGTTCTGGAAGGATGTGAACGTGGTCGGGACTGCCGGCGACCTGAACGCCGAACTCGAACGTGCCGGACGTATCGCGGACTTCCTCGAACTCGGAGAGTTGCTTGCACGCGACGCGCATTACCGGGAAGAATCCTGCGGCGGCCACTTCCGCGAGGAACACCAGACCGACGAGGGCGAGGCGCAGCGCAACGACAAGAAGTTCTCGTACGTTGCAGCGTGGGAACACGCCGGCGACGGCAAGGAACCCAAACTCCACAAGGAGCAGCTCGAATTCGAATACGTGAAACCTTCCCAGAGGAGCTACAAGTAATGAACTTCACGCTGAAGATCTGGCGCCAGAAGAACCCGACCGAGAAGGGGAAGCTGGTCACGTACGCGGTCACCAACATCCCCCCGGATGCCTCCTTCCTGGAGGTGCTCGATGTCCTGAATACCGACCTCGTCCGCAAAGGCGAAGAACCGGTCGCCTTCGACCACGATTGCCGTGAAGGCATCTGCGGCAGCTGTGGCATCATGATCGAAGGGCGTGCGCACGGGCCGAACCGGAAGGCAGCGACCTGCGAATTGCGCATGCGCAGTTTCCCCGACGGCGACACCCTGACGGTGGAACCGTGGCGCGCACGCCCCTTCCCGGTGATCAAGGACCTTGTCGTGGACCGCACCGCGTTCGACCGCATCATGCAGGCCGGCGGCTACGTCTCGGTGAAGACCGGCCAGGCCCCCGACGCCAACGCGATCCCCGTCCCCAAGCACCATGCCGAAGAAGCCATGGATGCCGCAGCATGCATCGGGTGCGGCGCGTGCGTCGCAACATGCCCGAATGGCTCCGCCATGCTGTTCGTCGCCGCAAAGGTCTCCCAGTTCGCGCTGTTGCCGCAGGGACACGCCGAGCGGAAGGAACGCGTGGAACGTATGCTGGCGCAAATGGACAAAGAAGGCTTCGGCGCCTGCTCCAACACGTATGCGTGCGAGGCAGAATGTCCGAAACAGATCTCGGTGGAACATATTGCACGGTTGAACCGGGAATTCGTACGGGCGAAAGCGCTCTAAGTGCTCCTGCATCCCAACGACATACGACTCCTTCTTGAAAAGACCCGCTCCCGGGGCGCTGTGGCGTTCAGCGGGCTCCTCCGCGGCGGTGCCAGCCGCACCGAGGCCGTGTGGGATCAGACCGACACGTATCCGCGCCAGTGGACATCCATTCCGCTGATCCAGGAGAGGCTGCGGACCATGATCACCGGTTCGCCGTCAAAGAATATCGCTTCGTACGTGCGCGAACGGTACAGTACGCCGGACGCGCGGTGGCACGCCCTCTCACCCGGCTGCGGCACGGGCAGGAAGGAACTCGCGTGGGTCGCGGCCGGCGGCATCGCACTCCTGGAAGGGTACGACATCTCGAAGAAACGGATCGCCGAGGCAGAGCGGCTCGCAGCGTCAGCGGGAATGACCTCTTCGACGGCGTTCACTGCCGCCGATGTGCGGACGCTGGATCTCCCTGTTGCCTCCTTCGACCTCGTGATCCTCGATGATGCGCTTCACCATATCGCACCTCTCGGGCCCTTCATCAAGAAGATCCATTCCTGGCTCAGGCCCGGCGGTATCCTTGTCGTGAATGAATTCGTCGGGCCATCGCGGTTCCAATGGACCGACAGGCAGATCGAACTTGCCAACCGTTTGCTGGATGGCATGCCTGCACGCCTGAAAGTGCGGCCCGACGGAACACCACGTCCGCCCGTGTACCGCCCGGGCACGCTCGCCATGAGGGTGTTCGATCCATCCGAAGCCGTGGATTCCTCCGCGATCATCCCCCTGGTGCACGAGCACTTCGACATCGTCGAGGAGAAGATGTGCGGGGGAGCACTCATGCACCTCGTCTTCAAGGACATCGCGCATCACTTTCTCCATCCGGATGATGCAGCCCTCGCGGTGCTCAACACATGTCTCGCCACCGAGGAAGAAGAAATGAAGGCCGGCCGCATCGCAAGCGACTTCGCCTTCATCGCTGCACGGCCGCGATCACGCTGACGGGGCGCAGGTGAACAGGACCGGCCTCGCTCTCCTTCTTCTGCTCGTCATCCTCACACGCATTCCTTTCATCACCGCAGGCTATGGTACCGATCCCGACGCGTGGCGTGTCGCGGAGACTGCACTCCGTGTGTGGCACACGGGGATCTATGAACCATCCCGGCTCCCCGGGTACCCGCTTCATGAGATCGTCAACGCCCCGCTGACCGGGATGGGCGGTTCGTTGCTCTCCAACTCCGCCACCCTGCTCGTTGCACTCCTGGTGCTGATCCTCTGGAACCACATCGCACTCCGCGAGGCGCGTCACCCCGCCCTGCTCGTCGCCATTCTCGCGTTCACGCCGCTGTTCTGGAAGAACTCCGCGGTCACGATGGACTACGTCTGGTCGTTGCTGTTCATCCTGCTGGCCTTCCAGGCGTCCACGGAACGGCGAGCGTTGATGGCGGGCGTGTTCATCGGCGTGGCCGCCGGCTTCCGTCCGGGCAACGCCATCGCAGGCGCGGCATGCATGATCCCCTTCCTTGCCGGTCCGCGCCCCGTGCGCTCGATCTTCGTAATGGTCACGGCCGCGTGTGCGGTGACCGCGGCGGCGTTCGTTCCCGTCCTCCTCTCCATGGGAGTGAGCGGGTGGCTCTCCGCCACGTCCGCCCAGTTGGCAGCTGTACGGGCGAGCCAGACGTCCGGCATCGCAGCGGCCCTCTACCGCGGCACGTACGCCTTCGGGCCTCTTGCCGTGGCGTTCATTGCCATCGCGTTGTCCTCCGCCATGCGGACGATCCGCACGATCGAGTTCAGGAGGGAGCCCACAGTCACTGTTGCGATCGCCATCGTGCTGCTGTTTGCGGCGACGTTCCTCTGGTTGCCGATGGAGCGCGAGTACCTCCTCCCCGTCCTGCCCTTCCTCCTCCTCGCGCTCGACCGCGTCTGCACCCGCCGGCAGGTCCTCATCGCGGGCGCCCTCCTTGTCAGCTTTGCCTTCGTGAATCCGGATGTCGTTTCCCATGAGGGGATGACGGGGCACTACCAACCCGGCATGCGCCCCGGCATGGTCCTCGAGGACCTGGCAAAGTCGCACGCCCGGGAAGCACAACGTGCGGTCATCCTCTCCGCCCGTGCTTCGCACCCCACGCTCATCATCACCGGCTTCCCCGAACCCTACTGGTTCGCGGATGGCCAGATCGAACGCATTCCGTCCGATCTCCACGAGCAGCTCTTCAGGAACCGTGTCCCGGGGTCACCCTTCCACATCTATGCCCTTTCACAGCCCGAACTCTCGATCGCCCGGTCACAGGGCTATCATATCGCCGTTCTTCGGGGCTCGGAGCGTCTGGTGGAGCAGATCGGCGGGTTTTCCATCGCTGCCGAAGGCATCACCATCGTGCCCCCCCTGCCTTGAATGGCAGGGAAAATCATCGTAGTTTATACTTATAGTGGCTATGCGGGTGCCCCTGCAACCGACCGCCATGGGTGTCCGGACTACGGATGTACGGTGCAGAGGTGTACTGACCGTGTAGGGGCGGTGCATGCACCGCCCCTACAACCGCACCGCACAATTCGGGTGTCCGCAGTGGGCGCGCGTGCACCCACCGCCCCCCTTGATCCATCGGATGATCATAAAGGCCGTAATGAGAAATTTCTTCCTGGCACTCGTGCTGTGCGCTTTCGTAGCGCCGGCGCCCGCGCAGAACACCAAAGAGAACGCCGATTTCAAGCTTGCGATCAATCTGTACAACGACAAGTTGTACGACCTCGCCCAGGAGCAGCTCAAACAGTTCGTCGCGGCCTATCCCACGACCTCCCAGAGCGTCGAGGCCAGGTTCTACCTCGGCCTCACGCAGTTGCAGCTGAAGGAATATGAGGATGCAAGTATCACCTTTCAGACGTTCGCCCTCACCTACCAGGACAATCCCCGCGCACCCGAAGCATGGTGGAACGTGGGCGAGGCGCACGCAGCACTCGGCTCTCTGAAAGAGGCCGCACTCGCCTTCGAGCGCGTCAAGGTCTTCCACCCGCGCAGCAAGAATGCCCCGGATGCGCTCCTGCGTGCGGCGAAACTCTTCACCCAGACAGGCGAGCGCGACAATGCGCGCCGCACCCTGCGCGTGATCCTGCAGGAATACCCGACCAGCGGCGCGGTGAACTCCGCCCGTACCCTGCTCGGACAGATCTATTTCGAAGAAGGCAACCTCGACCTTGCCAGCAATGAACTCAAGCGCGTCATCGAAGGCGACCCCTCCGCCGATGCCCGCGCACAGGCCCTGCTGATCCTCGCGAACATCCATCAGGAGATGGGCCGGTTCGACCAGGCAAAGAGCGCGTACCAGGAGATCATCACCGCCTACAAGACCCCCTCGGCCGTGCAGGGCGCACATCTGCACCTTGCACGACTGCTCACCGCCAGCGGCGCCTATCCCGAGGCCATCGACAATCTGAAGCGCGCGCTCGGGCAATCCAAGGGCGCCGATTCCACGCAGACGAAGGACGCACTCTTCGCCCTTGGCGAGGCATACCTCGCCGCGGACGACATGCAGAATGCATCTTCCACTTTTTCGCGATTCGTCGATACGTACACACGGGACGAACGGATCCCGGATGCCCTGATGCAGCTGGCCTATGCGGCATCGAGGACCAAAGACCATGCCCGGAGCAATGACGCCTCCACGCGCCTGCTCAAACTCAATGCCCCCGAACCCCTGCGGCGCGAGGCCCTCCTGCGCCTCGCACGCAACGCACGCGAGGCCGGCCAGGCGGCATCCGCCGTCCAGCACTACACACGCTACACCGAACTGTTCCCCGATGCGGTGAACACACCCGCCGTGCTCTTCGAGACCGCGCGCGTGATCGAGTCCGACCAGCGGGACCTGCGCCGCGCCGGCGCGCTGTACGAGGTCATCACCACGCGCCATGCGCGCTCACCATTCGGCGATGATGCCGCTATGGGCGCGGCCCGATGCTACGAGGGACTGAAGGAGTACAGCCGCTCGCTGGAACTCTATCGCACGTTCATCACGATGTATCCGGCCTCCGATCTCCGCGGCGATGCGGAGGAGCGCATCCGCATGATCGAGGCATTCGAGGCGAAGGACAAGGATGCCGGACTGGAGAAGCTCGCGCTGCTGGTCGGCGATGTGGTGCAGGGTCAGGACCGTTCCGGTCTCGCGCGGCGTCTGGCGGAGATCTCCTTCCACCAACTCAAGAACTATCAGGCCGCGGCGGCGCAATTCGGCTCGGCGATCGAAGGCGGACTGCAACCGGCCGACCTGGTGAACGCGATGTTTCTCCGCGCACGGGCACTGGAACTGTTGAGCTGGCGGTCCCCCGAGCACCGCGCTCCGGCGATCGAAACGTACCGCGCCTATCTCACCCGGTTCCCCACCGATAGCAGGAACCAGGATGCGCTGCTCTCCCTCTTTGAACTGAGCGCGACTTCGGCCGCAAGCGCACAGCAGGCGGAAACTCTGGTCCTGTCCATCGACCCGCAGACCAAACACCGGCCGGCGATGGACCTTCGCACCGCGGCGCTGCTCGAGAACGCCGACAGCACCGCAGCGGCCCTGACGTTGTATGCAGCCATCACCCGCCAGTCACCCGGAGACCCGGCCGCCGAAGAAGCGGGATTCGCCCGCATGCGTCTGCTGCTGAAAGCGGGACTCACCGATTCCGCCGTCGCCGTCGGCACACCGCTGCTCGCCGCATTTCCGAACGGGCGGCACAGCGCCGTGATCATCGCGAACCTCGGACAGTTGGCGCAGAAGCGTGGACAGGCACTGCGTGCCGTGGAGCTGCTGGACCGGCTCATCGAAGAATTCCCGTACACCAATGCCGCTGCTGCCGCACAAGGCGATCTCGCCGACGCCTGTCTGGCCTCCGGCAACACTGCGCGCGCGATCGCGATGTACACGGCATTGCTGAGCAATGAAGGCGCACTCCCCGCGCGCGGCACCGCTCCCGACCCCGACATTCTGCTCGCCCTCGGCAAAGCACTCGCACAGGGCGGCGACGTCCGTGGCGCGAAACCGCGCCTGTTCTCCCTGCTCGCACGGGAGCAGAAGGGCCCCCGGGCCGCCGAGGCACTCACCACACTGGGGATGATCTACCGGAATGAAGGGTCCACGGACCTCGCCACATCCTATTTCCGCCAGGCATCCGCCGCCTCGCCGGCCACCGCGACATCGCGCGAGATCGCAGATATCCTCTTCGACAGCGGAGAATACACCGACGCGCTGCGCCAGTACACCGCGCTCGCAGCGGCGGGGAAGGACAAGAACGAACAGCGCGGGCTCGCGGCCCGCATCGTCGTCACGAACCTGAGGCTCAACGCGTTCAATCCGGCGGACAGGGACATTGCGGCGTTCCGCGCCGCGTATCCGGACAACGACACGGAGATGGCCGAGTTCGAATTGGAGCGCGGCAACGCCTTCTTCCGCCAGAAGGATTATGTGCGCGCATTGAAGTCGTTCCAGAACGTGACATCGTCGTACGAAGAAACGCCCTCGGCTCCGACGGCCATGTTCTGGATCGGCAAGGTCCACGAAGCCACCAACAAGCCGCAGGAAGCGCTCACGCAGTTCGAGAAACTCATGAAAGAGCATCCCGATGCTCCCATCATGCAGAAGGTCCACTTCGCGCTCGGCAACATCCAGTATCAGGCCGAAAAGTGGGACGAGGCCATCCGGAACTACCGCATGGTCACGGACAACCCGAATGCGGACCCGGCACTGCTGCCGTATGCCATCAACAACCTGATCGAGACCTATGAGATCGCCGGCATCTTCGATGCCGCACTCACCCTGACGAGACGGTACCTCGAACTGTATCCCAACGCCGATGATGCCTTCGACAAGCGGATCAAGATCGGCATCCTCTATCAACGCCTCGGCTACTACGACCAATCGGTGCTCCACCTCCAGACCCTCCTCGAAGAGGCTGGCTCCGATCTCGAGGGCGAGATCCGCTACTACATCGGCGAGGCCAATTTCGGCAAAGGCGACTATCAACAGGCTATCCTGGATTTCCTGAAGGTCCCGTATCTCGTGACCAAGAAGGGAAAGGTCGACTGGACCGCGACCTCGCTGTACATGAGCGGACAGGCGTATGAGAAGATGGGGCGGTCCGACCAGGCACTGACGATGTACAAGCAGATCATCGACCGCCCGGGGATCGACGAGACGTTCAAAGCGGCGGCGAGGAAAGAGATCGACCGGGTGCATGCGGTATTGAAGAAGACCAAGTGAGTATCCGGACGTCCCTGAGGAGAAGCCCAGAGCAACGAATCACGGCGGGGATATGCGTGCGACGGATCGGTGAGAAGGACGCAAAGACACGATGACGGCATTCGATAGCGATGAATTGTTGAAGAGGTTCCTGGAAAGCACCATCGGTGCGGACACGGACCTGCCGGCGGCACGCCTGGCGACCGCCCCCGTTCCTGCCGGGGTGAAGGCCTATCTGCGTGCGCACCTCCGGGAACGGCTCAGCGAAGAACTCAACCGGGCACCCTCCTTCAACCGCGTGCGCGCACTCTCGCCCTCCGCAGCACGCCTGCAGCACCTCTTCATCGAGCAGGCAGCGGATTCCTATGTGTATCCGCGCGGTGAATTCCAGGCAGACCTCGAGAACGCGGTACACTTCACGGAGAATTACGTCTGCCGCCCGCGCTGGACACTCTCCAGCTTCCTCTTCCACACCAGGGATGTCATCCCGACCGCGGAGTTGTTCGCAAAGCTGGAGTATGTGACCGATTACATCTATCTCCCGCAACTCCTGCGCAAGACTCTTGCGGCAAAGGGGCAGCAGGAGATCGACCGGGCCACCTGTACCGCGTTGATACGCCGGATCGATGCCGCGGTCACCAGGGAACATGCCCCGCGCGAGCTTGCAGCACTGGCGAAGCCACTCTTCGACTTTTTCAGCGCCGGCGACCAGGACGGCGCGCAGGAGATCGCCCTCCGGCCCGTCCTCCTGTTCTTCGATGACAAGGAAATGATCGGGGTGAAGGAGTACATCACGGGGATCTACCATCTTCGCAACCGTGAGACCATCACGCTCGCCGACCTTGCTGCGCTTTGCGACGATTTCCTCGGTGTAAAGGATGAAGCTCCTCCGGCCAATGAGACGGAACTGGTGGTGAGCGCACCCGCCTCTGACCCCGTCGCGAGGCCGGAGCTGACCGGCGACCCGGTGCCTGCGGATCCTGCGCCCGGCCAGAGTGACAACGCCCCCCCGGCATCTCTCCCTGAACCTGTGTACGAACTGCCGGCACAGATCCGGCTGTCGTGGCGTAGAGGGTCCCAGAGACCCCTTGGCGTCGCTGCGGGCTGAGTGCCGATGACGGTCCGGCAGGGGTGCAGGTGGCCGCACCTTCCGCTGGATCCGATCCCGACGGCGCACACACCGGTGATCCCGAAGAGGCTCAGGCCGCAGAAGAGTCCGCAGCGCCAGCGATGACCGGCGGCCCGGGAGAAGCAGCCAGAGAACTGTCGATCGGTGATCCCGGCATGGATATCGAAGCCCCCGCGGCCAGGATACTCCCCTTCCCGGCGCCGACCTTCGAACCGGAACCCGAAGAGCAACTGGAACTGCCGCTGGCGTCACCACCACCGGCGTCCCTCCCGGATCTGACCCTGGTCATCACGCCGGAGCAGAGAAAACGTTTCATCACGGTGTTATGCGATCGGGATGCGCAGTTCTACGACCTGATGATCGCACGGCTGAATCAGATAGGCTCGTGGCAGGAGGCGACCGGCTACGTGCGCGAGATCTTTGAGATCAACGCCATCGATCCCTTCCAGGACGAAGCGATCGCATTCATCGATATCATCCAACAACGCTTTGCAACGGGAACAGGACCTGCCGCGTGAAATTCGTTGACCTTGTACAGATCCAGGTGCGTGCCGGCGACGGCGGCTCGGGGATCATCAGCTTCCGCCGGGAAAAATTCATCCCTAAGGGCGGACCGGACGGCGGGAGCGGTGGGCGTGGCGGATCTGTGATCCTGCGCGCCAATCGTCACATGACCACCTTGCTGGATTTTCAGTACCGCCACAAGTATACCGCGGCCGAAGGTGCCCATGGCGAAGGAGCACAACGCACGGGGCGCAGCGGCGAAGACATCTATATCGAAGTGCCCGAAGGGACCCTCGCACGGGACACTGCCACCCAGGAGATCGTTGCCGATCTGCTCAAGCATGGCGACGAGTTCGTCGTTGCCCGCGGCGGGCGGGGCGGACGCGGCAACTGCGAGTTCGCCACATCGGTGGACCAGGCACCGCGCCGGTATGAACAGGGCGAGCCGGGTGAAGAACGCGAGCTCGAGCTCGAACTGAAGCTCCTCGCCGATGTCGGCCTCGTCGGACTCCCCAATGCGGGGAAGTCCACACTCATCTCCGTGATCTCCGCAGCACGGCCCAAGATCGCCGACTACCCGTTCACCACCCTGGTGCCGAACCTCGGCATCGTGCGTGTGGATGAAGGGAAGAGTTTCGTCGTTGCCGACATTCCCGGATTGATCGCAGGCGCACATCAGGGGAAAGGGCTCGGCCTCCAGTTCCTCCGGCATATCGAACGGACACGCGTTCTCGTGTACCTGCTGGATGCAACACGCGCGTCGCTCAAGGAGGATCTCGAGATCCTGACGAACGAACTGGGTAAGTACGACGCGACACTTCTCAAGCGGAAGTCCGTCGTCGTCATCACCAAGATCGACGCCATGGATGATGAGACACTCGGACTCCTGAAAAAGGAAGCCTTCGGCCGGAAAAAGGTCACGGCGATCTCTGCCGTGGCAGGGACCGGTGTGCGCGGCCTTGTGGAAGAGCTCTGGCACGCGCTCCACCCACGCGAGAAACGCGCGCCGCGCACGACAACGACACCACACCCGGCCCGCTCGGCCCGCAAGACCCGTCAGGCAGCAACAAAGAAAATGAAGAAGCGGAAATGAAACAGCTCCTTCCGGACCGGCGCTCACCGCTCACGCCACGCCGGCTGACGATCATTCTCGGGATCCTCACGGTGTTCCTTGCCGCGGCATCGTTGCTCGCACTCTCCGTGGGGAGCGTTGCGGTCCCCTTCCGCGCGGTGATCGGTTCGTGCACGGGGCTTTTCCCCGTGGACAGCATGGAGCGGCTCATCATCATCGACATCCGGCTGCCGCGTGTCCTCCTTGCATTCCTGGTCGGCGCAGGACTCTCGGTCGCTGGCGCCGTACTGCAGGCCCTCCTCCGTAATCCGCTCGCGGAGCCCTACATCCTTGGCATCTCCAGTGGCGGGACGATGGGCACGATCCTGGCGATCGCCCTGGCGTCGGGGATAGGACACTTCGTCGCTCCCGCGGCATCATTCGCGGGCTCGGCACTGGTGATGGTCCTCGTGTATGCGCTCGCGCACCGGCGCGGACAGATCGAGCCTTACACGCTCCTTCTTGCCGGTGTCATGGTCGGCGCGTTCTTCAACGCACTCGTCCTTCTCACCGTTGCGATGTTCAATCAGGAATTGCGCAATGCGTTCCTGTGGCTCATGGGGAACCTCAGCGGGGCAAGCATGGAGACCCTGCTCATCGCCGGCCCCCTCACGTTGCTGGCAACCGCCCCCGCATTCATGTACTCCCGTCAGTACAATCTGATCGCCACCGGCGATGAGACCGCGTTGCAGCTCGGCGTGGATGTGCGCGCCCTCCGCCGGCGCTCCTACGCCATCGCCTCGGTCATTACCGGCGCGGTGGTATCGGTGAGCGGGGTCGTCGGGTTTGTCGGGCTCATCATCCCCCATGTCACGCGGATGATCTTTGGCCCGGACCACCGGCTGTTGCTGCCGGCCTCATTCCTGCTGGGTGGCACGTTCCTGATCCTCGCCGATACGCTTGCGCGGACGATCATCGCCCCGGCCGAGATCCCCGTCGGAGCTGTTACGGCAGTGATCGGAGCTCCCGTGTTCATCTACCTCCTCCGCAGACGGTGACCCTCATACTCACGTAGGGGCGGTGCATGCACCGCCCCTACACGGACATTCTTTTCATCCTTCCTTTTTGCCCGCCTTTTGCGTATTTTCCACCCAAGAGGTTTTCTTCCAAAAGCGCTCCATCCCGGGAAGTATGGCCGTTCTTACGGTTGACAACGTTTCGTTCAGCTACGTCGCGGGCATCCCGACGCTGCGTAACGTGTCCCTCGCGGTCCACCGCGGGGAATTCCTGACCCTCGTTGGTCCGAACGGGTCCGGCAAATCCACACTTCTCAAGATCCTCGACCGGATCTTCCTCCCTGACGAAGGCAGCATTGCCCTCGACGGCACCTCCCTGGCAACATTCACCCGCGCGAACATTGCACGGAAGATGGCCTATGTGCCGCAGGACCGTGAAGGGGTGTTCCCGTTCACCGTCGAAGAGATCGTTCTGATGGGACGCGCGCCGCATACCGCGGGGGTGGTGTTCGAAGGCGAAGGCGACCGGGAGATCGCACGGAAGATGATGGGACTGACCGACATCGGCCATCTGGCTTCGCACCCCGTGACCAATCTCTCGGGAGGCGAACGCCAGCGTGCGTTCATTGCCCGCGCACTTGCCCAGCAACCCGAGGTGCTGCTGCTCGACGAGCCGACCGCCCACCTGGATATCGCCCACCAGGTCGATATCTTCCGGCTCCTCCGGAGCCTGAGCGGGGACACCGGACTGACTGTTGTATCCGTGACCCACGATCTGAATCTCGCCGCGATGTACAGCGACCGCATTGCCATGTTGCAGTGCGGTACCATCGCCGCGGCAGGCACGCCCTCCGAGGTGCTGACCGTGGACCGTATCCGTGATGTATTCCGCGCGGAGGTCGTTGTGGACCTGCATCCTGCAGCCACCGCACCCCGCGTGACCGTACTGCGCTAAGAAAGGACTGTTGGAAGGTGAGACGTCGCATCATTCGAGAGAAGGTCGTTCAGGCACTGTATGCCCACGAGATCGCAGGGGACCCGCTGGAGCATGTGTTCGCATGCGTGCTGACGGGCCTCGAGGACAACAAGGCCGCGCATGAATTCGCCAAGAACCTTGTCACACAGACGGTGAAGCACAGTGCGGACATCGATACGATCATCAAGGCGCGCGTCGCGAACTGGGACTTCAAACGCATCGCGATCCTGGACCGCCTTATCCTGCGCATGGGCATCTGCGAACTCCTCTACTTCCGGGAGATCCCGCCGAAAGTGACCATGAACGAGGCGATCGAACTCGCCAAGCTCTTCAGCACGGAACGGAGCGGACAGTTCGTGAACGGCGTCCTGGATGCCGTCCTGAACGACATCAAGAACGTCGGGCCCGAACAACTTGGCGACGGGGCCGTCACCAAGGCCGGACGCGGACTCTACGAAGGCGATACTGCCGAACGTCCATCCAAGACACGGAAGCCTGCGCCGTGAGGGAGCCGGCTCTCGTGCGGTCGTTCAGGAAACGGTCCCGCATCATCGGCTGGACGGTCTTCGATTTCGGCAACACCGCATTCTCCGTCATCATCGTCACCGTCATCTTTCCGCGGTACTTCATCGGCCAGATCGCCGGTGGCCAACGCTGGCTCTGGGGCCTCGCCGTAAGCCTCTCCATGGCCATCGCCGCCCTGCTCGCCCCCCCGCTGGGCGCCGCCGCGGATTTCTCCCGTAACCGGAAGCGCTTCCTCCTCCTGTTCACGCTCGCTGCGGTCGTCTGCACGGCTCTCCTCTCTCTCACGGGCCCGGGCATGATCGTCACGGCGATGGTGCTGTTCATCATCGCGAATGTCGGGTTCGAAGGCGGCATCGTGTTCTACGATTCCTTCCTTCCCGGCATCACCACACGCAAGAGCTACGGACGGGTCTCGGGATACGGGTACGCCATGGGCTACCTTGGCTCCCTCGCAATACTCGTCATCACGAGCATTCTCCTCCCCGGATCCGACGACCCCGGCTACCTGGACGCTGTACGCTCCACGTTCCTGCTCGCCGCCGCGTTCTTTTTCGTCTTCTCGTTGCCACTGTTCTTTGTGGTGCCGGAACCGCCTCTGGCCGGGCCGCCGCCGCCATCACTGTACCGTGCCGGGATCCAGCGGGCAGGCAGCACCTTCCGCGCACTGTTCATCGAACGCAAGCATCCCGCCCTCGCCCGTTTTCTCATCGCGTTCTTCATCTATAATGACGGCATCCTGACGGTCGTCGCGTTTGCGGCGGTCTTCGCGCAGCAGGTGCTGGCCATGTCGGACACCGAGATCATCGGGTTCTTCGCCGTGGTGCAGACCAGTGCCGTGGTGGGATCCATCGTCTTCGGCGTCATCACCGATAAGATCGGCCCGAAGCGGACGATCGCGATCACCCTGGTCATCTGGATAGCCATCGTCATCGGTGCGTACTTCGTGCAAACTTCGGCACAATTCTATGCCGTCGCCCTCGGCGCAGGGGTCGCCATGGGCTCATCCCAATCCGCCAGCAGAAGTCTGATGGCGCTCCTGACACCGCGGACCCGTGAGGCCGAGTTCTTCGGTTTCTTTGACGGGCTCTGCGGAAAGGCCTCGGCAGTGATAGGCCCACTGATGTTCGGCATCATGGCCGACCTCACAGGGGAACGCGTGGCGGCACTCTCGGTAGGGATCTTCTTCGTGGCAGGTCTGTGGCTCCTCCGTGGCGTACGGGAGGTGTAGTGACGCAACGGGGCAAAGGCCGCACAGGGGGCTCGAGGGCATCGCGGCCACTGCATCGCCCCATTTCCGGGCATTCTTTGCGCCTCGGCGTTCTTGCCCCCCATGGATACTTTTCCTAAATTGAGACCATGTCAGTATTCTTCATTTCCGACGTACATCTGGGGCTGGGCGACCGGCAGGCGGAGCGGGAAAAAGAAGACCGCTTGTTGTCGTTCCTGTATGGGGTTCTTCCGCAGGCCGGGGAACTGTGTGTCCTCGGCGACCTCTTCGATTTCTGGTTCGAATACCGGACCGTGATACCGAAGGGCTTCCACCGCACGCTCACAGCCCTGCAGGCATTCACCGACCGTGGCATCCCCGTCCATTATGTGGCCGGGAACCATGACTTCTGGATGGGGGATTTCTTCCCTACCGAACTCGGCGTGAAACTCTACCTCGACCCCTGCGAGCTTGTTCTCGACGGGAAGAAGGTGTTCCTCCATCATGGCGATGGGCTGGCAACGCGGGACCTTGGCTACCGGCTGATCAAGCCGGTGCTCCGGAACCGCATGGCGATCCGGGCGTATCGATGGCTGCACCCGGACCTCGGGGTATCCCTCGCGAGGGGATCGTCGCGCACGAGCCGGACGTACACATCGCACAAGGACTTCGGCGAAGAAGAAGGATTGCTCGCCTTCGCCACACAGAAGATCGCTGCCGGCAGTGACATCGTGGTGATGGGCCACCGGCATCAGCCGCACATCGAGCAGGTCGGCGCAGGCACGTACGTCAACCTCGGCGACTGGATCACGCATCACACGTATGCCGTTCTGAAGAACGGCACGATAACGCTTGAAACCTGGAACGGCAGCTAGGACGGCACAGGATGGGTAAGAAACGATCGGGGCCATTGTCCCCGGAAGACATGGACCGCTACTTCAACGATCCCGAGTTCCGGCGCCAGCGCGGGAACAAGACGCCTGCCGCTACGCCGCGCCGCTGGCTCCGCTCGCTCCTGATCTTCGGGCTTCCCGCAGCGATCATCCTCGGCGTGTACACCTGGTATCTGTTCTCCGGACTCCCCGGCCTCGAGAAGATCGAGAACCCGCGCCCGGAGCTCTCCACGCGCGTCTTCTCCGCTGACGGCGAAGTGCTGGACCAGTTCTTCATCAAGAACCGGTCGCAGGTCGCGCTGAAGGACATCCCGATCACCGTCCAGAACGCGCTCATCGCCACCGAGGACAAGGACTACTACAGTCACTGGGGCGTCGATGCGATCCGCTTCATCAAGGCGATGATCAAGAACGCCCTCACGCTCTTCCGCCGTCCGGAAGGCGCGAGTACCATCACCCAGCAGCTCGCACGCAACCTGTATCTCGGACACGACGACAAGAACGCATTCGACACGGTGACCCGCAAGATCCGCGAGTTCATCACGTCCATCCAGCTCGAGCGGAATTTCACGAAGGAAGAGATCCTCGAGTTCTATCTGAACGTGGTCTATTTCGGACGTGGCTCGTACGGCATCGCATCGGCTTCCCAGCAATATTTCGGGAAGACCGTTCAGGAACTCACGCTGCCGGAAACGGCGATGCTCATCGCCCTGGTCAAAGGCCCCGCGTACTACGATCCGACGCGGCACCCGGAACGCGCGGTCGGTCGGCGGAATGTCGTCCTCGGACAGATGCTGAAATACGACTACATCACAGAAGAGGAAGCGGAACGGGCGAAGGCGGTCCCGATCCAGCTCAAGGCCACCGACGAATTCGCACGCGCGGGGATCGCGCCGCATTTCGTGGAGTACATCCGCCAGCAGCTTTCCGAGAAGGCCGAGAAGTACGGCTTCGACATCTACCGCGACGGCATCTCGGTGTACACCACGCTCGACAGCCGGATGCAACGCCATGCCAACCATGCGGTGGAAGAGCATCTGGCGATCTACCAGGGCCTGTTCGACAAGGAATGGAACTGGTCACGCGAACGTGAGGCACTCAGCTTCGTCATCGACCAGTCCATACGCACGTCGGGCATGTACCGCAACGCCGGCACTGCGCGCGAACGCGACAGCGTCTATCAGGCACTCAAAGTGGACCGCCCCTGGCTGGATTCCATGATGCACGTCGCGCAACAGATCGAGATCGGATTCGTGGCGATCGACCCGACGTCCGGGGGCATCATCGCGATGGTGGGTGGCGCCAACTTCAAGCAATTCAAGTACGGACTCAACCACGTCACCCAGATCCGCAGGCAGGTCGGTTCGGCATTCAAGCCGTTCGTGTATACCGTCGCCATCGACAACGGGTACCCGCCGACCTTCGAGTTGCTGAATCAGCCCGTCACGATCTTCATGCCCGACGGCAAGCGGTGGACCCCCTCGAATTCGGACATGACCTTCAGCGGCAAGAGCACCATCCGCGAAGCCATCCGGATGTCCCTCAACCTCGTTGCCGTCCGCGCGGTCCAGTCCATTGCCCCGATCAACAAGGTGATCGATTACGCAAAACGCATGGGGATCACATCGCCCTTGCCGCCGTATGAATCGCTCGCGCTCGGCGCCGGTGAGGTGTCGCCCCTGGAAATGGCTGCCGCATTCGGCGTGTACCCGAACCATGGTGTCTACGTCGAGCCGTCGTCGATCCTCCGCATCGAGGACAAGGACGGGAACATCATCGAAGAGAATTTCCCCATGCAGCGGGAAGTGCTGAGCGAAGAGACCGCATTCCTGATGACCTCGATGCTCGAAGGTGTGGTGAACGGCGGTACCGGGAGCCACGTGCGCGACTACTTCCAGCTCCCTGCAGCCGGGAAGACCGGCACGACGTCGGAATTCGCCGATGCCTGGTTCGTCGGTTTCACGCCGCAGATCAGCGCATCGGTGTGGGTCGGCTTCGACAACAAGAGCGTGCGCTTCAAAACGTGGGATGGGCAGGGCGGCCGCGCCGCGGCCCCGGTCTGGGGACGCTTCATGAAGTACGTGTACGAGGACCCGGACATCGCGATGCCGCTCCAATACTTCGAGCGGCCTGCGGGGGTGCTGCAGGAGACCATCTGCACCGAGACGAAGAAGCTTGCGACACAGTATTGCCCCTCAACTACGACCGAATTCTTCACCACGAAGACGCTTCCCGGCCGGTGCGACAAGCATACCACGTCGAAATGGAAAGAGGGGGAAGAGGGGCAGGGGACGATCAGTTTCTAAGCAATAAAAAGAGAGAAGAACAGGGCCCGGCATGACCGGAACGCCTGCTCTTCTCTCTTGATGGTTCTCAGGTAGTGATTACTGCTCTTTCAGCTCCCATTCAAAGATATCATTCGCATCGCCGGCAACAGGCATCACCGGCTTCTTCCGGTCAGCCTTGCTGTTGGCGATGATCAGGGGGATGGTGGCAACTGCGATAAGTGCGGCGACTGTCCAGATCTTCTTCATGTTCGTTCTCTCTCCCCTGTTCGTTGAGGTGTTTAGTACAATGTAGCTTTTCAGACCCCCGACCGCTGTGACATCGGTCACATGAATATACGAACTCAGTGCAGCCGATGTTACTTAATAATTCTTAACCATCCACTTTCTTCTCATGCGCCCCGACATCGATCAACTCATCACCACCCTCCGCCGCGGCAAGGGGTCGCACGTGCCGAACGTCGAGCTCGGCATCCATCCCGTGATCAAGGAGCGCTTCCTCGGCCGCCCGGTTGTCACGCTGGCAGACGATGTGGAGTTCTGGCACACGGCCGGCTACGACTACATCAAACTTCAACCCATCGTCGATTTCAACCCGGGGAAGGCCGGGGGGAACGCCAATGTGATGACCTACGGCGACGGCACAGTCGTCCGCAAGTGGGCATCAGAAGGGACCGGGGTCATCACATCCATGGACGACCTCCACCGCTACGTATTTCCACGTAGCGCGGACATCTCCTACGAACGGTTCGATGCGGTCCGGGCACTCTTGCCGGCGGGGATGGGGGTCTGCGGACAGTACGGCGACATCTTCACGATGACCTGGGAGATGATGGGGTTCGAGAACTTCTCCATGGCGGTCTTCGAAGAGCCCGGACTTGTGGAGGAACTCAACAACCGCGTGGGCGCGATCGTCATTGCGATGTTCGAGAGGATGGCCGCGCATCCGGCGGTGGACATCCTCTGGTACAGCGACGACATTGCGTACGCCTCCGGGTTGATGGTCTCCCCTGCCTTGCTCCGGAAGTATTTCTTCCCGTGGCTGAAGAAGGTCGGCGACCTTGCCCGCGCAGCCGGCAAGCCCTTCATCTATCATACGGACGGTGTCCTCTGGGATGTCATGGAGGACATCATCGCCTGTGGGGTGGACGCGTTGCACCCCATCGAGCCGAAGGCCATGGCCATTGCCGAGGTGAAAGCGCGGTATGGCGACCGGCTCTGCCTGATCGGGCATGTGGATGTGGATATGTTGAGCCGCGGGACGGAGGAAGAGGTCCGCGCGCAGGTCCGTCGCAACATCCGTGAAGCCGGATACAATGGGGGCTATTGTGCCGGGTCGGGGAACAGCATCCCCGAGTACGTCAGCTACCCGAATTATATGGCGATGCTGGATGAAGTGCGACGGACCAACGACGCCGCCGGTTGACGAGTCTGCCGCACCCTCTCCCCGCAGCATCCCGCCGCAAGCATTCGATCCCGCTCCATCTCCGGGCACTGGCAGGCAGCACCGCCCTACGCCCAGAATTCGTATTCCACGCCCAGGATCGGCAACATCCCGAATTGATACTCCGTATCCGGCGACGCCGTGATCTTGTTCCAGAAATACGACGCCACATTCTGACGGTCGTACACGTTCCATGCGCTCAAGTACACCACCAGGCTGGACCTGTCGAAGTTGAACCGCCGGTCCACCCGCACATTGAGCGAATGATACGCCGGAAGCCGCTCACCATTCACCCGCGAAGCATCCAGCACACCCGCATTGATCTTCCCTGACGCAACGATGTCGAGAGGCGTGTACGGCACGCCGCCGCCATAGACCCACCGCAGACTGAAGTCCCACTTTTCATTCGGCTTGTATCCCCCTTCCATGCAGAAGGAGACCCGGTTGTCGAAGACCCTGTCACGCCAGACGCCGTCGAGCGCCTTGTACTGCGACCGCCCGAGCGACAGGCTTGCGAGGCCATAGAAGTCGCGTGCGAGCTTCTTCTGAAGCATCACCTCGATACCGTACGCCCTTGCCTCGCCGGCATCGCTGATCGCAGCATGGTTCCCAATGAACGTTGACCCGGTAAAGATCTCGTCAAGCAGGAAGAGCTGGGGCTGGGCCACATCAACCGGAAGGTGGCGGGATCCTTTCCAGTACCCTTCAATGGTCAGACGTGTATCCTCGGACAGCAAGTGGCCCACACCAAGGACCAGGTGCCGGGCATCGGGCTCACGCAGGGCCGACGTGGACGCCGATTGCGACAGGATCACGTGGGGGAGCGATTGCACATAGAGGCCCGCGGCCGCGCTCAGCGTCGTGAGATCGGACACCTTGTACATGACCGCCAGCCGCGGTGAAAGCCATGTCCGGCTTGAAGAGCCAAAGTGATCCACCCGCACTCCTGCCGTCGCGGTCAGATCCTTCACCGGCTCCACGGAGAGGCTCGCGAATGCACCGGCCGTGGTCGTGGACAGGTCGCGGAGGATCCGCACTTCAGGTGTGGGCGTCCCGAGCTGATCCGTCGTGGCTCCGAACCTGTTGTCGTACGTGGACACCTCCCGGCGCAGGTCCACCCCGCATTCGATCGACCCGCTGCGGCCCAGGGCGAACCGATTGGTATTGCGCAGGTCCAGGCTCTGCTCGTCCGATCTGTTCGCAAAGAGGATCTCCTGCGAGCCGATGTCCCGGAAGGTCTCCGTGAACTTCATGACCGTGTGCGAAAGCGTGAGGTGTGAGACTCCTGCAGCGCCCCAGAGGTGCCGCCAGGTCCCCCCTGCTGAATTCTGAAGGTTGTTCTGGTCCCCGTAGTACATCATCTCGTTCTCCACCGCCGTGGCGTGATCGGTCGAGAGGCGGTCCTGACTGAACATCTCGAGCACATTCACCTGGTCGTTAGGCGAGAGGTCGATCGTGACCTTTCCCTGTCCATCCATCATGCGTGGGGCAACGGTATTCCCCACCGAGAACGCATGCACAAGCAGGTCCAGATAGCTGTGCCGGAACGACAGCAGCCACGACGCGGACGAGTCGGCCAGGGGCCCTTCGGCAACCCCACCAAAACCTGTCATATCCATGTTCACCTGAGCCGCGAACCCGTCGCGGGACCCTTCACGCAGATGCATCTCCATGACCGATGAAAGGCGGTTGCCCCAGGCGGCGCCGAACCCGCCGGCATTGAGCGTGACACTCTCGAGCAGGTCCACATTCAGCATACCGAGCGCCCCCCCCGTGGCACCCTGTGTAGCGAAGTGATTGATATTCGGAACGGGGATATTATCGATGTAGAACGCGTTCTCGAACGGGCTGCCTCCCCGTACGGCCAGACTGTTCCGCTGATCGTTCACGCGGGCCACCGAGGGGAGCGCCGTCATGATGCGGCTGACATCCCCGGCCGACCCTGGCGAGCGCCGCACTTCTTCGAACGAGAATGTGGCGGCACTCAGCGCATCGACCGAACCCGTTTGGAAATACCCCGCGGTCGTGGTCACCTCTTCCCCTTCGATCGGTGCGGGGATCAACCCGGCATCCACCGTGGTCGTGCGGTCCGGACGGACAACGACGTCGGTGGACACCAACCGCTCGTACCCCACCGACCTGAATTCCAGGACATACATTCCGCGGGCAACTGCGGGATGGCGTAACCGCCATCGGCGGCCGTGGCCGCACCACGTTGAGTGCCGCGGACGATGACGTGGGCGCCTGGAAGTGGCGATCCCGACACACGGTCGGTAACGGTCCCCTTGACCGTGCCCGCCGAGGGTGCCTGGGCGCGGGCGGGATGTGGCAACGCAAGCATGATCGCAGTCAGGACTATGATGATCGATGAAACTGATGTACGCATAGAGCTCTTCCGTTGGTTGTTGAACGTACGAAAGATACGAAGCCGGGAAGAGTTGGGGTATCGGGAGAAGGGGTGAATGGTATCCGCGGGGGCCGACTGGCGAGGAATCGCCAGTCGGGGGATCAGCTGTTTCTGACCGCTTTGGCCAGTTCCATCTTGCTCTTCACGCCTGCCTTGCGGTAGATGTTCGTCACATGCGACTTCACGGTCTCATGGGCAATGAACAGCTTTTCGGCGATCTCCTTATAGCTACAGCCGTCGAGGAGGAGGGACACGATCTCCTTCTCGCGTTCGGAGATCTCGAACAGTGCGACGAAGCGCTCCAGCGACCTGTCGGCGTTGACGAACTGCACCACCGGGAATTCGATGTGGCGGCTCACAAAGTAGAGCCAGAGCAGATTGATGATGCCGTAGAACAGCGAGAAGGAACTCACGGGGACGAAGAATGAGCCATGAAAGAACCCGCTCCCTTCCCAGAGCATCACGGGATAGAACGCGGCCTGCACAACGGCCAGCAGGCGCAGCATCCTGCGCACTTCATCGGACACGATATTCTCTGCGGCGCGCCAGAGGTACCATGCCACGGCGACCAACGCGACATAGAAGGACGCCAGCTTGATCGCCTCGATCACATCGAGTGCGGAGCCCCAGAGGGGATACATCCTCGCGAGGAGGGATGTCGGGATGGGGGCAGTGAGGGCGCAGAGCGCCATGAGGACGGTCATGGTCCTTCCCGGGATACGCCGGAAGTAGGCGTGCAACAGACGAATAAGGAGAGCGGCGAACACGCCGCTGACGAAATAGCTCGCATCGTTGATCGCGGCGTTCACACCCGGGTTCACGACATGGAGGATGGCATTCAGATAGAAGAATGCGATCAGGAGCGACTGATTGATGGTCCAGACGCCGAGGGTGAGCGCATGATCGGCGATCAGCGGGCTGGGCGTGCGCATATAGACCAGCACGGCAAGCAGGATGCCCGAGAGGCCTGCCGCCAGGCAGAGGAGATCGATCGCGAGCCTGAGGGATTCGAGGAGCATGGTTGTTCAAGGTAAGGAACCGCCCGCGGGGACGCAACGGGGCGTTCGACTCGCTTTTGTGAGGCAACGGGCGGGACAGGAATGCCTCCGGGACCCGGGCCCTGCCACGGCACGGATCGGGCCCTACCATGGGCGCAGGGCCGTGTGGGGGCGGTGCATACACAGCCCCCACGATTTTCCGTCGGAGACCTTGAATATTTCGATACAATGCCGTATCTTGATAAACGTTCAATCCGCCCGGATGGCGAAATTGGCAGACGCGCTAGCTTCAGGAGCTAGTGGCCGCGAGGTCGTGCAGGTTCAAGTCCTGTTCCGGGCACACATTTGATTGAGAGACCCCGTTTCGGAGAGATTCCAGAACGGGGTTTTCGATTCTCGGTATCCGGACCAGATTGCAGACCATCTCGTCCGCCTTTCGGTTAACAACGATCCCATCCTCACACTTCCTTATCATCTTTTTCTCAAAGATGGTTGCATGATCCAGGTTCTTCCTCAAACCCGAGATAGATCGGGCGGCTCCACTGGTCGCATCCTCGACCGCAGCTCGGTTCGAACAAATCTTCTTGATCTTGCCATATTCCGCGCACAACCGCTCCTTCTCAATTTCAGGTCCTCAAACGAGGTAGAACCGTCTCTCATTTGATCCCCGTTTCGGTAAGCCGTAGTATCTCCCGAACGGAATCCTCGTTCCTCTGAAGCGCATGCGACATGGCATCCAGCTGTTGTTCAAGGGGGCTTACCCCTCGGCCATCGAAAGAGGTGGCTAGAAGTTCATGAAGCGATCGGTACCCGAGCACCTGCGATCCGACAACGGTCCGGAGTCCATCGCCGACTCTGTTCGCGAGTGGTTGAGTAGCGTTGACACCAGAACGTTGTTCATCGAACCGGGAAGCCCCTGGGAGAATGGCGACATCGAATCATTCAACGGAAACCTGAGAGTGAACTGCTCAACGGTGAGATCTTCGACACGGTCACATTGAAACTGATCTCCGAATCATCTGACGGAAAATTCCCTGGGCACCGGCGGACCGTTCGAACCCATTTGCCACATCACCAGAAGGAGAATGATGAGATCCTCGTGCTTCTCAGCCCGCCATATGAGGTACATGTTGTCGACCCTTGTCCTGGGTCTCTGGGCTTCCTGTTCGCCACCCCCCCCGGCGAGGAGGCCAGACGGGCATCCGGATCATTCCCAAGCCCAACGCCATCGTGATGACCGATGGAGAGTTCCGGATGACCGAGGAAACGTCGATTGAAGCCGATGGCGAGCTGCTTGCACAGGCAGAGCTCCTGAGAGGGTTCCTTTCACCCGCGAGCGGCTATGCACTGCCGGTCAATGTGGCAGGGTCGGGGACAAACATCATTCAGTTGAAATTGGCGAAGACCTCTCCTCGGGCAATGAAAGTTACGAACTTCGCATCACACCAGACGGGGTGCGCCTCACCGCTCCTACATCCCGCGGGATCGTCTGGGGATCCAGACGATGCGTCAGCTCTTTCCCACAGAGATCCTGCGAGATTCACAGACCGCGGGAGTCGAATGGAGCCTTCCCTGCCTCACGATCATCGACGCTCCGCGCTTCTCCTGGAGAGGCCTGATGATCGACTACAGCCGCACCTTCTGGAACAAAGAGATCACCAAAAAGTATATCGATGCCCTTTCGTTCTACAAAATGAACAATCTTCACATGCATCTCACCGATGACCAGGGGTGGCGGCTGGAGATCAGCAAGTATCCCGCGCTGACCGAGACGGGATCGAAATTCGACCCGTCGTTCCGCGAGCGACCGGAACACGAAGGCTTCTATACAAAAGAGGACATTCGCGAACTGCTCCGGTACGCCGGCGAGCGGAATGTCGAGTTGATACCCGAGATCGAAATGCCGGGCCACGCCCTGGCCGCCATCGCCGCATACCCCACGCTCTCCTGCACCGGGGAAAAAGTGGTCATCCATCCCTTCACGATGAGGCCCGGGGTTCATGAAGAGGTGTTTTGCCCCGGAAAGGAATCGACGTTCCGCTTCATCGAAGACGTGCTTGGGGAGGTCATCGAACTCTTCCCTTCCCCGTATGTTCACATCGGCGGCGATGAAGTCCCGAAGACAAAGTGGAAGGCGTGCCCCGATTGTCAAAAGGCGATCAGGCAGAACGGATTGAAGGACGAAGAGGAGCTTCAGAGCTGGTTCATAAGGCGCGTGGAAACAATTCTGAACGCCCGGGGAAAGAAACTGATCGGCTGGGACGAGATCACGGAAGGGGGACTCAGCCCGACGGCGACGGTGATGTTCTGGCGCGGGTCCGGTGACGGCACCACAAGCTGGTCGCACGAGGGCCTTCTCCAATCGATCATCAGGGCTAACGACGTCATCATGTCACCGACCTCCCACTGCTACTTTGACTACTCCTACGAGACGACCCCAACGAACAGGGTGTACGGCCTCCAGCCGGTCCCGGGTGGTGCGAGCCCGGAAGAGGCAGCCAGGATCCTGGGGGTGCAAGCCAATTTCTGGTCCCATCTCGACCGGACCGAGCCTCGGATGGACCGGCAGATCTTCCCGCGGCTGCTTGCCCTCGCAGAGGTGGGTTGGAGCGATGAAAAGAAGGAATGGGACGAATTCACCACAAGGTTGAAAGAACACTATGAGGCATTGGACCTTCTGAAGATCAAGCAGGTCTGGATCGAGCTGCCGACGTTCACGATGGTCCCTTTTTCATCGGGGGACAGCGTCGAGATTTCGTTCCGGAGAAACGATCCTGCCGAAGGGGCGACCGTGCGGTACACATTGGATGGCTCGGCGCCAAACAGCAACTCCCCGGAGCTCACCGGGACCACACGCTTTGCCCTACCGTTCAACTTCAGGGCAGGCATGTTCTTCGCTGATGCCGCTGTCGGGACCGAAACATCGTTTGGGATCACGGATGCATTCCGGGCTCCTATCCACTTGAAGAACGAACCGAGTTCAAAATACGGAGGGGCGGTGCCACATTGACCGACGGGATCCTGGGAGGCATGAGCTTCACGAACGGGACCTGGATCGGGTTCGAAGGAGAGGATTGCGAGGCGGTGGTGGACCTTGGAAGCCGGAAGACGATTCAGGAGATCTCTCTGGGGTACCTTGTCAATGCCGCCAGCTGGATCTTCGAGCCGACACAGATCGTCTTTGAGGTCTCCGCGGACGGCAAGCAGTTCAGCTGTGTGGATCGCTGGACAAAGGATCCGAAGAGCCGGGACCAGGAGACCCGCGTTGGCCGGTACACGAAGCCGTTTCAGCCGGTCGAGGCCCGATACGTGAAGGTTACCGCCCGGAACCCCGGCACTTGTCCCCCGAACCACCCGGGCAAGGGGAGCAACGCGTGGATCTTCCTTGACGAAATTCTTGTGCGGTAGTGACCTGACCCTGTGCCGCTACCAATGTTGAGTTAGTAATTTGCTTTTCTTCAGGCATTGACCGTCTGGAGAAAGGCACAGCCCATTGATATCAGGTATGTGCCGATCCTGTTCCGCAGCGATTGTGGCTTCATGCCTTCTATTCCTGTCGACCTGGCACAGTCAGCGACACCGCCCAGCGGCGATCATTTTCACGGCAAACGCCATCAGAATCTCCGAGAGAATCAGAAGAATGATGATCCATTCAAGATACATGGCGCGCTGGGATTCGAGTCGGGACACCACAAATGTGCTGAACCTCGAAATGATCGAGATCTTCTGCTGGATGATCCGTATCCGGTCTTCAAGGTCGAACTCCCTTTTCAGGCCCGCGTACAGCTGTTCCACTCTTGAACCACCATCCCAGAGCGTATCGGGATCATCGAGAATGGCAACGTCATACGCCAGATCGTATTCCACCGACAGCGCAAACCCCACTTGCTTCACGGCCTCCCGCTGACGACGCGGGATCCATCCTTTTGTCGCCAGCGTCGCAATGGTCTGCTGGAATTGCTCAAGGGCGTCTCCCACAAGCTTCTCATAGTATTCCAATGAGACTGACCTGCTCAGCACAACGCCCACAACAAGAGCCATATCGCGATTGAATTCCTTGATATGCCACTCGTTGGTCCCCTTGGGTTTCTTCTGCCGGTTCGAAATATACAGGAGAAAATCGTCTTCGCTGCTGATCTTGTTCTCTCTGCTGGCGCTTGGTTTCAGATGTGCGGTGAGGCGCCGCATCTGGATCGGCTCGATATTAAAGAAGACGATCGCGCCGTACCTGAACACCATCAGCATCTTCTTTTCTTCGAACTGAACCATCAGCGGATCAGGTTTGACAACTTTTGCCGAGGGTTCTCTCTCCAGGATCTCGCGCGCTTTGGGCAGATCGTACGAGGATGCTATGTCGAACGCTTTCACAGCGATCGTTTCGACGACCGCTTTTATCGGTGCAGAGTCGTTCATGCTTTTCTCCGTTGAGTCCGTGCGGACAATATACGAAGAAAATGGTTGTTCCGGGGCGGGGCACAGGCTGTGCCGGGAGCGATGTCCCTCGTTCACTGCGCGTGCCGGCTCGCATGATTTGAATCACGCGTTTACCATCAACGCACGTGAAGGATGTTCAATCAGTGGTCGAGGTGCGGAGCTCCGTCGGCTGTAACTCGTTGCCCTGCGGAGCACAACTATAGATTCAGCCCCTTCATTGAAGCCTCAGAGTAGCGCGTGCCGGCGGCAACGTCGGGAGGCATGACCTCTTCGAGTGAGGCGACTTCCGACGCTGACAGCTCAGCCTCAAGAGCGGCAACGTTCTCTTCGAGGTGCTTGCGCCGTGTTGTTCCAGGGATGGGAACAATGTCGTTACCCTTCGCCAGTACCCATGCGAGGGCAAGCTGGCGATACTGGTCACTCGCTCCACCAACTCCAGGTTCTTGGGGAAGTTCGCCTCTTGAAATCGTGGCAATTGACGCCGAAAATCATTGGGAGCCAGATCTTCGAAACGCTTGATCTGGCCTGTCAGGAAGCCCCGCCCCAGCGGACTGTAAGCCACAAGGCCTATGCCCAACTCGCGGAGAGCAGGCAGGATCTCGGTCTCGATGTCGCGGCTCCACAATGAATACTCTGTTTGAACAGCGCTGATGGGATACACCCGGTGCGCACGGCGGATGGTTTGTGCGCCCGCTTCAGACAGCCCGAGAAAGCGCACCTTGCCCACCTGCACCAATTCAGCCATTGCGCCGACCGTGTCTTCGATCGGCACATGCGGGTCTACCCGGTGCTGATAGTAGAGGTCTATATGTTCTACCCCTAAACGGCGCAGAGAAGCATCACACGCAGAGCGCACGTAGTCGGGCCGTCCATTGATGCCCAAATACTTTCCTTGTTCGTCCCGATGGATTCCGAATTTGGTGGCAATGATGACCTCATCGCGTCTGCCCTTGAGGACTTTTCCAACGAGCCGTTCGTTGGTGAATGGACCGTACATGTCAGCGGTGTCGAGAAAGTTGATCCCCAGATCGAGAGCACACTGGAGACTTGCGATTGATTCGTTCTCATCGGCCGTCCCGTAGAACTCAGACATTCCCATACAGCCCAAGCCGAGCATCGATACCTGTAACCCCTGTTGCCCCATTCTACGTTGACGCATGATGTTTGTCCTTCCATTGCTCTGAATGTTGGATCCAGCATAGAGCCATACAGACTGATGGGCGAAGTATGGCAGTGATCCAGACGCCCACAATCTGCCGTGATTCTCTGAACGCGCAGAACACCCGGGTGCTGGTCAGTCGGTATCATGTGCTGCGATGAAATATCACATATCCAACTTCATCCTTCAGATCCAGAACATGACACCCGCCGTGTTCTTTTCTCAAAGTCAACACAAGCAAGATGTCTCCGGATCCAGCCGCGATGAAGCAAAGACCAAAAAGCAAGATGTGAGAGTTGACAACAACGAATGAGAGAGCGGAATCATTCCGAGAATGACCGTCGGTGCTAGTGAAAGCAATGAACCAGGGACTGGCCGAACAATGACAATAGGGTGTGATATATTGCCACAGTACTCCGAACGAGATCGCTTTCCAACCATTGTGCGCGTAGAGCGAGAAGAACAACCCATGAATCAGTTCATGAGCGAGAATCCCTCCGATCAATACGAGCAGTATGATCATGCTCTCCAGCAGCCCGGTATCCAGTGCAGCGAGAATCACATCTTTGACATGAATGTCAGCTCTCAATGCGAAAAGAAAAAGAGAAGGGACACCCAGGGCAACAAGCACCGCGATTGACAGACCATTAGCATGCAGAATGCTTATGGTGCGCTTTGTCGATGAAGAGGCACCCCATTGACCGCAATTCCCAGGGCTCATATACGCGTTCCTTGTGAATCATCTGCCTTCCTTGTTTCATGGTCTCTTCGTGATCATCAAGATACTCACGATCAAGACCCGATCAACACCGCTCGGAGTGAATATCCTTCGCCATGCCATGCCGGTGTTGCATGGCATCTGTTCACACCGTGACCGTGCTCATTGATGCAACGCCCTATCCTTGATCACATATGTCGTTGAAGTAATGTGGGCCGGAGTTGGTGTATCGTAGATCTGTAACATCAATACAGGCGCATTGGCATTCAACGGCTGACCGGATACGTACCACTGTAGGCTGGCAAATCGAGATGGGCTCTTGTGAATAGCTCATTCGGATCCTGGGCACCACCAAGATGGCTGATCCAAACCTCTGACTGGACGATCGTTTTTTCTCAGTTAACTATCGACGGATCGTTGAGAAAATACGGTTCGTAAGCAACGAAGTGTCACGAAGAGGTATGTCATGTTACGCACGGAACCCAGTTACGGAAAATCCTGCATAGGAAGCAAGTTATGTTACTGAAGCCATCGATTCAGTCAGTCTGGGATCACCCATGCGTCAGTCCAGGTCAGATATCGGGGCACGTTCCTTTCATCCCACATGGCGTGCTCCCCGGCACGATCCGCATTCTGCAGTATCGATACCGGTCCGGGGCCCTCTCTTGGGAGCGCATCACTCCTACCCCGAAACGTTTCGCAAAGTATGATCTTTCCGTTACCGGCACTGAGTTGCTGCAATACGGCATCACATCTTGTGAATGTAGTTGTTGCCTGCAGAAAACCCTGACGTTTTGCTTCTCGCTTCAATCCGCCTTACATTTCCCGCATTCACGTTGCTTCACCTTCAAGCCTCTCACATCAGATGAAAACGCATCCGACTAATATGACCACTGCACACGGATCGATCCTCCGGATCTTCCTCTCCGCAGTATGTGTTGCGGCATTGATCACGTTCACATCCTCGGCACAGACACGCATGAATACCAGGTTGAAAGATATCGTCATCGTGTTCAAAACACATTTCGACAATGGTTATACCGACCTGTCGGAGCGCGTGCTGGACAAATACGGCTCCACCCTGATCGAAGGAGCACTCCAGGGGATCGAGAATACCGCCCGTCTCGGGAAGCAGCAACAGTTCACCTGGACGCTCTCCGGGTATCCGATGAAAGAGATCCTCCGGCGAAACCCCGCTCTCCGCAGCAGGGTTGGCAACGCGATTCGGAGGGGGAAGTTCGCCGTGCATGCGCTTCCGTGCACGTTCGAGACCGAATCCATGACACCCGAACTTCTCGTTCGCGGATTCCGGTTCTCGGATGAGATCGCCCGAAGCTACGGTCTGGACCTGCCGATCGATGCCAAGCTCACGGATGTTCCCAGTCATTCTTGGATCCTCCCCACCGCCCTGAACCAGGCCGGGATCAAGTTCCTCCACATCGGCTGCAATGCCGCGTCACGATCGCCCGAAGTGCCGTTGCTGTTCTGGTGGGAAGGACCGGATGGTTCGCGCCTGATGACGCTCTACTGGGGCGGATACTATGGGACCGACCTTATTCCGCCGGAAGGATGGCCGTTCACATCGTGGCTCGCCATCATTCACACGAATGACAACCTGGGTGCGCCGTCGCTCAAAGAGATCAAGGAGACGCTCCGGAAAGCCCACGAGCTTGCACCCAACGCCCGGATCCGGGTGGGACGCATGTCTGATTTCTATGACGCACTCATGAAGGAGAAGCCGAAGCTGCCTGTTGTCCGCGGCGATATGCCGGACACTTGGATCCATGGCTACATGTCCATGCCAAAACAGTTCGGCCAGTACAGCCGTACGTTGCAGGACCTGAAGAGTGTTGAAGCAACGTCAACGCTCAATAGCCTGCTCTCCAGGAGAACTCCTGTCCCCGAACCCGCCCTGAACCCGGCGTACGAAGACCTGCTGCTGTTTGCGGAGCACACGTTCGGCATGGCGATGAGCCACGGGCATTCCGGCATCTGGCGGTATGATGATGACTTCCTCGCGCATCGTGCGCTCGGTGACTATGACATGATCGAACATTCCTGGCAGGAAAAGGAAGACCACGTCCTCCAGGCAGCGCGGAGAACGGTCCCTGCGCTGCAGAAGCACCTTGCAGCCTTTGCCGCCAATGTGAACGTGGAGGGCAACAGGATCATCGTCTACAATCCGCTTCCGTATCCCCGTTCAGGGATGGTGGAGCTGCGTGCCCACTCCGGCACAGGAATCCGGGCATTGAAGGATGCCGCAACGGGCGACCTGGTCCCACTCGAGAACAAGGATAATGTCTACCGGTTCGAAGTGCGGAACGTCCCGGGAATGGGGTACCGCACGTACGTCCCGTCGGATGCCCCTGCATCAGCCAAGACTACAGCGGTTTCCCATGACTCAAGTCAGGGCATACTCGAGAACGAGTACCTCGCTGTGAAGCTGGACCGGGAGAGAGGGAGATTGGTATCGGTCATCGAAAAGGCAACTGGCCGTGAAATGATCGCAGCATCAAGCAAGAACTTTGCCGGTCCCACGTTGAACGCACCCGAAGCCGCCTGGCCTTTTGGCGGCTATGTCTATCAGAAGTTTGACAAAACACAGGTCGATGCATACGCCAAAGCGTACATCAAGGGTGGTTGGGACTGGGCTCCCGCGGAGCTCGGGCGGCCCAACCTGGACGACCGGCCCGGCTTCGTTGCAGCCGGTACGGCTCCCGTGATCCGCTGGGAGGCCGACAGAAACCGCATTGCCGCAGTGGCGTTGTTCAGATCCACAGACAAGATCCCGCACGCATACACGCTTGTGTATGAGCTGGAAGCCGGCAAACCTGCGCTGAAGATCACATGGAGCATGCAAGCAAAGCCGGCGGAGCCGTGGCCGGAGGCCGGGTGGTTGGCCTTCCCGTTCAGTATCGACGATCCGGAATTCCGCGTCGGGAGGCTGGGTGGCATTGCCGACCCGTCAAAGGATTTCGTCAAAGGGAGCAACTTCGACTATTACATGACCCAGCACGGAGTGGCGCTTTTTGACAAGAATGGTGCCGGGTTCGCCGTCACCTCCCTTGACGCCCCCGCGGTGAGCCTGGACCGTCCCGGGCTCTGGACCTGGAGCGGGGATTTCATTCCAAAGAGGGCGAACGTGTATTTCAACCTCTTCAATAACCAGTGGAGCACCAATTTTACAGAATGGATCGAGGGCTCCTGGTCGGCTCATTTCTATCTCTGGCCTTTTAGGAAATACGATCCGGCGACGAGCCTGGTCGTGCCCTCGGAAGATCTCATGACGCCGTTCTACGCCGCACTTGCATCCGGCCCTGCAGGCAAGCACCCGCTCACATGCGCGGGAGTGGAAGTCTCGGAGCGGAGCGTTGCGGTCACAGCCTTCGGGCCTGTGGAAAACGCGGAAGGAGTGCTCTTGCGCCTGTGGGAGACATCCGGACGGCATGTACACTGTGACGTGAGGCTGCCTGAAGGCAGCACATTCCGCAGCGCGACCCCGATGAACCTGAGGAACCAGAGATCCGGCAAGGCGATCAGGATCAAGGGAGGAACGTTCTCGATCGAGTGTCCGGGGAACGGACCGGTAACACTGCTTCTGAAGTAGCACCTGGCAACGGGTAGCTATACCCTCGGGTCGTTCGGCCTGGGCAAAGTGTCAACAGTATTCTGTGACGGCATTGTGAACATCATCACGCCCCCCTGGCCGGGTGACCGTGAATCATGCTCGTTCAATTGCCACTGGACGACCTCCGCTGGCCATGACTCTCAGGTGGATGAATCACCGCCTTTCGGGCGATGACATGGATCAGGCGCCTGAAGATGAGTGCGTGTACAGGATAGATACCGTACCAGTAGGCGAGACCCGCGAGACCGGCCGGATCGAATATCGCCGTCTGTCTGATCGTCGACCCCTCCCCGACGGGCTTCACTTCATACTCGAGCCATGCCCTGCCGGGAACTCTCATCTCAGCCGCAAGGCGCAGATGGAATGGTGGATCATCCTTCCACCCGCCGCCCGCGGCCCCCCCGTGTAAACACTCCACAGACACCCAACCCCGAAATCTCACAGAAGATTCATCCCCACCGCACACCCCCACAACCCGAATCCGAAAACAGTATGCGTCATCAGACTCTTCAACCTCGTCTGTGCGGGCTTGGGAGTACGAGCCCCCGCAAAACCCAAACCGAACGCCGGCTGCATGATGAAGAGCGGGAAGACCACAGTACTGATGCCGTAGAGAAGCGCCGGTAGCAACGTCGGCAGGACCAGCCACTCCCCGGGGACAAGCACGATGAAGGCGAACGCGAGCGCGATCCCGATGGAGTAATGTGCGGTCCGGCCAACGACGCACTCAAAACGCCTGCCGGGTGCGGCAGCGATGCTCTTATGCATGAACGTCCCTGACGGCATATGAAGCAGCCAGCGCCCCAGGAGGCAGAAGTCCAGAGATGGAATGCCGAAGAATGCCTTCAGACAGAGATTCCACAGATCTGTGAGGAGCGTCGCACCAAGGCCAATGGCAGTGGCGCCTAGAATGACCTGAGCGTCCATACCATGCCTCAATGCTGAACTGCAAGTTCACCAGCCACAGATATCGGCCTGAATCCTTTGACGATGGCATAGAAGGTTATCGAAAGCTCCCAGACGATCTCGAAAGCAGTAAGAGCGAACAACCCGACGCTCATTTGCTCGAGAACTCCGAACAACACCAGCACACCACCAAGGAACGCCAGCGGTCCGCCAACGAGACCAAGAAGCGCCATGCGCCGCGGCACGAGCCCGGACCGGTACATCAAATACCCAAGCAACAAGCCGTTTCCGAAACCGGAACAGAACTGCGGCCCCAGCATGAAGGTCCAGTCGTGGAACGCAACAAGCATCTGCCCCGCAAGGGAAAGGACCTCCGGGCTGACCTGCGGAGGCGCGGTAGCCCGCAACGTCACGACCGACATGAGACTGATAACGCCTGCAAGGATCAGGACGGACTCGACGGTGCGCACCGCGACATACCCGAGGCGACGGTCTCCCGGACACGCTTGACGAGGGGGAAGAGCACGATCGCGGTCGCGATGTTGCAGATGGCAAGGAAGATCTCCAACAGCGCGCCCGTCGCGACGCGTGTATCGAACCCCCCTTCGAGGATATAGCCGGAGTTGTGGAGTATCAGGTCGTAGAACGGGAGTGCGGGAATCGAAAAGATGAAGGTACCGGCGAAGAAAAAGCCAAAAATGAGCGAGGATCTCCTGAGCGGATCCATCTTTATCCCTCCTTCCAACGGTGATGGGCTTCTGCCTCAAAGCCAGTGCAATCGGGGCCCCGGAGTGCGGGTGCGGAATGACCGGCAGAGCCCCTCGTCAAGAGATAGGAGAACAGGTCCGGGCTCCTTTGTCCGAACATTCTTTTTTGGGAAAAGTTCCCAGAGCCCGCCGTTCTTGCCTGGCAATGCCTTCCCCATCCACATCCTTTGCTCCCATGAAGAACAGGCCACCGCTGAAAGTGATCAGATCGTACTCCCCGATGGGAAAGACCGGTGGAAGTTGATTTCACCGAATCAACTCCGTATACTCTGAACACGCTCCAGCACTCCGGCAGTCACCCAAACCACCGGCTTCAGGGCGAAGAACCGCCTGTCACGACAAAGGTCCGATCATGACGCACCTTGGAATCCTCAGCATCCTCCCGCCCGTCCTCGCCCTCATCCTTGCCCTGTGGAAAAAGAAGATCATCCCCGCCCTCCTCGTCGGCGGCCTGGCGGCAATGTTCCTGCTGTCCATTTCCAAAACTGCCTTCGTCGTCGAGTACCTCGAACGGGTGATCAAGGTCACCGGCGACCGGGGCAACCTCCAACTGATCCTCTTCGGGATCTTCGTCGGGGGACTGATCAAGCTGATGGAGACCTCCGGCGGATTCAAAGGCATGGTCCGCCTCCTGGAATCCTTGAATATCCGCAGCCGGAGACCGGTCTTCCTCCTCACCTGGGCGATCGGTCTGCTCATGATCCTCGAAAACTACTCGAACATCATGGTCAACGGCACCACCGTCGGTAGCCTCTACGACAGACTCGGCATACCCCGCGCAAAACTGGCGTACTTCCTCCACAGCATCAGCATCAACTGGGTCGCCACCATCGTGTTCAACGCATGGGGGGCATTCTACATGACGCTCCTCGTCGCCCAGGGGATCACCGACCCCTTCAGCGTCGTGGTAAGCGCCATGCCGATGAACTTCTACTGCATCGTCAGCCTGATCGTGATCATCCTGACGATGACCTTCGGCTGGAATATCGGCGCGATGAAGAAGTACACCGCGGCGGTCACGGAAAAGGAGACCATGGATGACCTGACGGACCATGCAGCCGGCGACCCCGCCATGGCCGGCGGGACTCCCGCAATGAGCCTCCTGGTGATCGTCCCCGTGCTCGTGCTCGTGGCAACAATGCTCATCGCACTCGTCGTCACCGGCAACGGCTCGATGCTCAAGGGGGATGGCACGGCATCCGTCTTCTATGCGGTCCTTGCTTCCATCGCCGCCCTTGCACTCATGGTGCAGTTCCGCCCCGCCGCGGAACGTCCGCCGGTCGAAAAATCGGTGTACGCCGGGTTCGGCGACTTCATGGAAGTGGGTATCCTGCTGGCACTCGCCCTCGCACTCGGTTCTCTGTGCAAGGAGATGGGGACGGGTCACTACATCGCAGGGCTCGCTTCAGGCAACGTCCCGGCCTTCCTCATGCCGCTGATCTTCTTCTTCGTCAGCTGCCTTATCTCATTCGCTACGGGGACCTCGTACGGAACGTTCAGCATCATGGTCCCGCTGGCCGTCCCGGTCTCCCAGGCCATGGGGGTTCCGCTCCCCCTGATGTTCGCAGCGTGCATCTCCGGCGGCGTGTTCGGCGACAATACCTCGCCCTTCTCCGACACGTCCGTGGTGACGGCGATCTCCGCGAAGACGACCGTGATCGAACACGTGGAAGCCCAGTTGCCCTATGCACTGGTCTCGGCAAGCATCGCGGCAGTGCTCTTTGTCGTTGCCGGACTCCTCGCCTGAGCGGGCTTCGCTGCCGGCCCGATCCCCGCTCACGTCATTGGTACATCGAACTCACCCAGCCGCAGCGGGTATGTTCCGAACTCCCTCACGAGTTTCACGATGTAGTCGTACGCCTTTCCCGGAACGGCGCTCGAGACCGAGTGGTCCGACTGGAAGATGAACCCTCCCCCTTTCGCAGCATTGAGTTTCCGCATCACATCTCTCCGGATCAACTCCAGATCCCCGGTCTCCCAGATCTGGATGTTGTTGTTCCCGCAGTAGGCGATCTTCGTCCCGTACTTCTTCTTGAGCTCCACCGCATCGAGCCCTGCCTTGGCCTCCAGGGGATTGTAGGAGTCCACGCCTATCTCGATGAAATCCTCGAAGATCAGCTCAACATTGCCGCAGCCGTGATAGATCACGGGAAGATGATGCTTGTGGCACTCCTCCACCATCGCCTTCACCCAGGGCTTGAAATATGTCCGCCAGTACTGAGGACTGAAGAGCAGGGTCTTCTTGTAGGCAACATCTCCCCAGATCACGAATCCATCCAGCAGCCCGTCCGCCGCCGCGATCTGCGCCTTTGCGGTCTCCAGGTAGAATTCCCCCATTGTGTTGATGCACGCACCCAGTTCGTCGGGGTACATCCCCATCCACATCAACGTGTTCTCCTGTCCGACCAATCTCGTCAGGCATTCGGAACACTCGAGGGTGCTACCGTACACAGGGATGGTCGGATGCCACGTCCGCACGGTGTCCACCCAGGCGGGCGAGTTGCGCACGAACCCGTCGCCGACACCGGAGATCTGGTTGTCTCCCGCTTCGAGATACCGTCGCCGGTCCCAGGGATCGTCGAACGCAAAGGCCTGCAACTTCTCGATGGTGTCGACATCGAACCCCATGTACTCGGGCATGGGATAATCGAACCGCTTGCGCAGCGTGGCACCGAAGCCGGTCTTGACGACGACCTCCTGCGCATCCTCCCGTACGGTCTGGAACGGCCGGATGAGCGGATCCAGGTTCGGATTGGTGACGATCCAATCAAGATCGTAATAGGTGTAGGGATCGGCACTCTCCGGCAGGCCCAATTCCTGCCGCCAGCGCTTCACGAAGCTTCCCCAGAAGAAATCGCTGATAGGCACCCGGTCGGCCTCTTCATGCCGCAGCGTTCTGTTCATCCGGTCAAGTTTCGTAAGACAGTTTGAAGTCCTCTCCATGATCCGCTCCTATGCGCATGATGCATCAGCGTGCCGTCGTTGCCGCGGGCACGTACGATCATCCCTCTCCGAAGGCGTCAGACGCCTCAGTCCAGGTGAAAGACTTCTTCCATGGTGGCCCACCATTCGCCCGGGGCGCGGTTGGCAACCGGCCGCTGCATGGGCATCATGACATCCCACCACTCCTGCGTCTTCGGATCGGCAGCCATCTTCGCCATGTCTGCCGCGAAATCGTTCCCCGTGTACTCCATGTATGCAAAGAGCTGCCCATCCTTATGGAAGATGGAGTAGTTCTCGATGTTGCATGCCTTGATCATGGCCAGGATCTCCGGCCAGACGGCGGCATGGTACTCCTTGTACTTCTCGAACTGCGCGGGATCGACCCCGATGATCTGTCCGAATCGTTTCACGACGAATGTCTCCACTATTAGTGAGTGGTCACCAGCTGTTCACCGTAGTAGCTGCCATAGGAGGTGATGACGAAAGAAGCAACAAGCAGCACCAGCGCTACCACCAGTAAGCCATAGGTGCTGCGGCGTACGCTGGACCACTCCTTCATGATCACTCCCACACCATAACTGAAGAATATCAACATGGACATGTGGAGCACCCAGCTAGCGAACCGGAAGGAACCCATCTGCACATGCCCCAGTCCATAGAAGAAGAATTGCATACTCCAGAGGATCCCCGCGAGCGCCGACCAGAGCGCGTTGCGTGTCCGGAGGCCGACGGAGAGTCCGGAGCTCCCGGCGAGTTCTTTCAACGTGCCATCCTTGATCCCCGCGACAAGGAACCACACGGCATTCACGATGAAGCAACCGGCGGTGGAGACGATCTGTTTCGCGTTCCCCTGAAAGTTCCCGGCGCCATTCTGTGCCGCCATGTCGGCGATCGGCTGGCCTATCTCCAACGACACGTTGAAGACCCCTGAAAGCACACCGGCAAAGATGGTGAGGAACAGACCCTTCGCCATATTGAACTGCACCGCCCCTCCCTGCGCCGCCGTCAGGTCCCGCTCCTTTCTGAACCCCGCCCAACCGCATACCAGGACGCCCACCAGAGAGAGCGCCATCCCGACGAGAACGATCCCTCCGCCCGGCCGGGAGAAGTATTCCGTAAGACCCCCGAAGATCATCAGTGGGAGAATGGTCCCCACCACCGCGGAAATCCCGATCGAGATGGTGTAGGTAAGCGAATACCCCACATGCTTGATGGCCAGGCCGAACGACATCCCGCCGAAACCATACAGCCCTCCAAGGAGGAACGCGCCCCAGAAGGGACCGGAAGGAGCGCTGGCAAGTATGCCGAAATACCCGGGTACCGTGAGGACGCCCAGCACGATCGGCATGATGATCCAGGCGAACAAGGCCTGGACGAGCCAGAACGTCCCCCAAGACCAGTTCTTTGTCCCTTGAAACGGCACGTAGCATGTCGACGCGGATACTCCGCCGAGTGCATGCAGTCCGGTGCCGACGATGGGATTCGACCCTATCATCTATTGGGTCCTCTTTCTAGGATTGGAAGAGCAGAGACCACCACCGAGGCCCATCGCACTGTTTGCTCACGGCGTCGGAGGTAAGAGAGTGAAGGTGGAACAGAAGAGATCCGGCGCACATCCCGGACGTTTGCAACATAGCCCGAACTTGCACAAAAGTCAATTCCCGGGCAGCCCCCCGCCCCCCCCCCCGCCCCGCCCCCCCGCGGGGCCCCCCCCCGCCCCCGCCTTTCCCGGGGGGGGGCCCCAAACCCCCCCGGGGCAAAAAGGCCGGCGGGTGGGGCCCGGGGGGGGCGCCCCCCCCGCGGGGGGGGGGCCCCCCGCCGCCCCCGCGGCGCCCCTCCCTTCCCCGGAACCCCCCCCCGCAGCCCCCGGAAAAGCCCCCCCCCGGGGGGGCCCCCCGCCGCCGGCCCCGCGGCGGGGGCGCCCCCCCCCCCCCCGCCCGGGCGGGGGCCCCCCCCCCCCCCCCCCCCGGGGGCCCCCCCCGCGCCGCGCGGGGGCGCCGGGGACCGCCGGGGGGGGCCGGGGGGGGGGGGGGGGGGGGGGGGTGGCCCCCCCCGGGGCCCGGGGGCGGGGGCGCGCCCCCCCCCCGCCGTCGGGGGGGGGGCGGCCCCGGGGCGCGGGCGGGCGCGGGGCCGGCCGGCCGTCCCCCTCCCGGCGGTCCCCCCCCCCGGGGGGGGTCCCGGCGGCGGGGGGCGGGGGCGGGGGGGGGCCCCCCCCCGGGGTAGGGGCCGGGGGGCGCCGCGGCCCCGCCGGGGGGCGCCGGCGGTGTCGCCCCCGGACCTCTTGTGGGGTTCCGGGCCGGGGCCTCCCCCGCCGGCCCCCCCCCCCCATCGGGGGGGGCGGTGCGGCAGGGGCCACGGGGCGCGCCCCCCCCCGGGGGCCGGGGGCGCCCGGCGGGGGCGGGGGGGGGGGGGGGGGGGGCGGGGGGGGCCGGGGCCGGGGCGGGGCGGGCCGGCCCCGGCCCCCCTGCCCGGGCCGCCCCCCCCCCCCGGCGGGGCCCCCCCCCCCCCGGCCCCCCCCTCCCCCCGCCGGGGGGGCCGCCCGGCCCGCGGGCCGGGAGCACCCCCCCGCCCCCGGCCCGGGGCGGGGGCGCCCCCGGGGGGGGCCCCGGGGGGGCCGGGGCGGGGGGTCCCCGGCCCCCCCCCCTTCCGGGTCTCGGGGCGCGGCCCCCGCGCGGGGGGCCCCCCCCGGCCCCCCCCGGCCCCCCCCCGGGCCCCCCGCGCCGCCCCGCCCCCCTCGGCCCCCCCGCCGCCGGGGGCCGCGGGCCCCGGGGGCCCCGGGCCCCCGGCCCCGGTTCCCCCGCCCGCCCCGGCCGGCCCGGCCCCCGGCCGGGGGGCGGGGGGGGGCGGGGGGGGGGGGGGGGGCGCGGGTGCCCCCCTTCTCCGCGGCCCCCCGGGCGGGGCGCGGGCGGGGGGGGGGGGGGGGGGGGGGGCGGGGGGGGGGGGGGGGGCGGTCGGCGCCGGCGGGGGGGGCGGAGAGGGGGGCGGGGGGGGGGGGCCGGGGGGGGCGCCGGGGGCGCGGGGGGCCCCCCCTGTGGGGGCCCCGGGGGCCCCCCCCGGGGGCGGGCCCGGGGGGCCCCCCCCGGTCCGGGGGGGGGCGGGCCCTCGGCCCCCGGGGGGGCCGCCGCGGCGCGCCGCGGGGGCGGGGGGGGGGGCGGGGGCCCCCCGGGCCCCCTGGGGCTCGCGGGGGGGGGGGGGGGGGGGCGCCGGGCCGGGCCGGCTCTCGGGGGTGATTCTCTCTCTTCAGGATTAGCTATTCTTTCATCCTCTCAGCCGATTCAATCCGAGGCCCGGGTCCGGTATACTACAGCTACAGATCCGCAGAGGCCTCCGGTCTCGATCGTTCAACCAGGCTCGAAAGGGCACTTCAATGTCGGTCAACCTCGCGATAATTATGGTCTTCCTGTGGGTCCTGGGGGTCATCACTTCGTATTCCCTGGGGGGTTTCATCATCATTTTTCTGATACTTGCGATCTACGCTGTCGTCGCGAGTACGGCGAGTCGTGAGACTCCCATATCGCATCATTCACTTTGAGGAAGGCTTTCGACATGAGAATACTTCGACGATGTCTGTCTTTCTGCCGTGGTCGCCGTGGTGTCAAACTGCCTCGTCACCTTAGAAGTCCAAGAACCTAGCGGGCGCTGCGTGGCCGGACAGAAGCTCGTGTCTCCCCAGAACGGCCTCACACTCAAAGTGAGTCAAGAACGATATCAACGGCTACGGATCCCGGTGGCACTCCTTCCATGATCGGCACAGAAGGACCAGTTTCCCTCCGCGTCTTCGAGGAGTCGGCATTCATCGTTACCAGGAGCCCCGGGAGCATGAAGGATATTCACCAGTCCCCGGGGTGGCGCGGTGGATATCCTCATCTTCTTCGCGGACGTCCAGTACGAATGGTCGCTGAGCGATGTGAGCTCGGTGAGCACTATTGATATCGGGAAGGGCCGTGCATTCTTTGCGAACGCAGGCCTCCGGCTCGCATTCTGAGACGGCTTCGAGCGGAGGATCGACAAGATCGGGGGCAGGGTCCACGGGATCCTGCCCGTGCAATGGTTTTCCAACACCAATGGAGGTTACATGAAAGCTTCTCATCTCTTCTTGACAGCGAGTCTGGTACTCGCCCTCATCGTGGCGGCAAGTTCATCGCAGTCCTATGCGCAGGTGCGCGGCGATGTCCGCGTGGGACTCTTCACAGAGGGGTCGGATGTGACGCTCGGCGGTGGCATCATCACGGGCATCGCACCGGATCTGTACATCAACCCGATGATCGAATATGTCTTTATCAGCGGGGCCACGAGCCTGTTCATGAGTCTCGACGGACACTATGATTTTCCCATCCGCACGGATGCGCACGTCTGGCTGGGCGGCGGTCTGGGTGTGATGTATATCAGCGTGAACAGCTTTTCGGACACCAATGTCGGGCTGAATCTTCTGACCGGGTTCGCCCTGGGGACTCGTGAGTCCGTGTATCCCTACTTCCAGCTGAAGGGATTTCTTTCAAAAACAAACAATCTCCAACTGGCGATCGGATTGCGCTTCTGACCCTCTATTCCACAAAGATTTCATCGACGAACATCCACGCAGCCCCGCCAGCCGACGTGTGCCAGTCGGGGCATGTGCCGTAGTTCTTGACCCGTATCTTCAGATACCGCGCCTCTATCGTGTTCAACGGTATTGAATACTTCTGACTTGGATAGGTCTCCTGGGGGACCCCATTCTGAACGCTCGACGCCGGAGTGAACTGCTCTCCGGTGTTCGACGTGCTTACCTCGATCGCTTCCGGCGTGAATATCCATGACCCCGGATTGCTCAAGAACCTCATGATGACCGAATGGATCTCCGTGGTCTTCCCCATATCCAGCACCACGACCATGTCCCCTGCTTCGTAGCCTGCCCACTTCTTGTCGGTGTACGACAGCGAACCCTCTTCGCCATCGATCAACGTCCGATCCCCACGCGCCGGAAGATACTTCGATGAGTATGGGGTCAGGAATGTGATGCCCTGTACCGGGATCCGCTCGCGATGAATGTCGAACTCCGCCTTCGCTTCGTAACTCCCAGTGTATCCTTCCTTGAAGGCCCGGGCACGCACGACGCAACTCTTCCCAACCTCGAACGGGTCATGATAGATCTGCGACGCGCCGTTAGGGGGTGTATCGTTTGTCGTGAAACGCACCGTCGCCCCCGGTGTCTCGCAGGTGATCCGGATCGGGATCGGGCGCGCATCGGATAATCGCGGCGCATCAATGCGTGGCGTCGCTACGTTGAGCGGGGGCTCCACCACCGCAAAGCCTGTCGATGAAAAGTGGTACCGTCCCGAAGCGATCTGAATCACCAGCTTTCCATCCTGCATCCCGACGATCCTGTGGTCTCGTGTCTGCGAGATCGGACGACCATTTTCCGTGACGTCCTCCGGTCTTCCTGCCGGGATATGGACCGTCGCAGTGACATTCACGGGAACGGTGATATCCCATGAGAACTGTTTGTCCGCAACACGCCAGGCGCTCAGGATGGGGCCGTAGGGAGAGACATGTGATGCCTGTACAGAATCCAGGCCGGCGATGAGGGTGGGATTCATGACGAGTTCTTTGAAGCCCGCTTCCCCTTCACGCGTTCTGATGCCTGCAAGATCCTCATAGAACCACGAGAGAAGGTCGCCAAGGAGCATCACGTGGTTCTGCGAATTCATGGCCGGGTCGGCGGTGTTCCCGTTCCACAGTTCCCAGATGGTGGTCGCGCCGCTCCGGGCCATGTATCCCCAGCTCGGGTAGTCCGTCTGTGTAGCGAATCGATGGGCAATGTCAGCCCGGCCGATCCGGGTCAGCGTTCTCATCAGGAACTGGGCACCAACGAGCCCGGTGGGGATGTGCCCCCTGAACCGGGTCTCGATCACCTCGACCAGATTGTCGGCGACCGTCTTCCTGTTGGCGGGCTCCACCAGGTCGAACGCAAGGGCCAGAATGCTCGCGGTTGCGGTGTTGTTGCTGTAGGTCCGTGTCTTCTCATCAAAGTAGGTCTTGTTGAATGACGCTTTCATCCGTTCCGCCTGGCGGGCAAAGGAGGCCTCGTCATCCTTCTCGCCCAGAAGCTGCGCAAACTTGCTCATCGTGGTGGTCAGGAAATAGAAATAGGCGCTGCCAATATATGATCCGGACGTTCTCTTTGAAGGATCGGCGGAATGGATGGCCTCGGGTTCATCGGGCGGGACACACCAATCCCCATATGTGTCGCGCGGCATCAGGTCATTCCTAAGATACCTTCCCGACATGTAGGCATGCCATTTCTTCATGGAGGGGTATGCTTGCCGGATGATGTCCATGTCCGCATACTGTTCCCTCAGCATTGCCAGCAGAACGATGGGAGTTCCGTCCCAGGTCACATTGTCCGAGTACAGATCCCAATACGCCGGGCAGACATCGGGAATGGAACCGTCGGCTCTCTGTGCATCGATGATGTCCCTGACCCACTTCGCGTAGAGACTGGCGATGTTGAAGACATAGCTCTCGCCCTTCGATCCTGCCGCTCTGTCCCCGAGCCAGCCCTGTCGCTCATCTCTCTGTGGGCAATCGGTCGGGAAGCTCCTGTAGTTGCCACGGATGCCCCATATGGCATTTCTGAAGGTCCGGTTCATGACGTCGTTCGAACAGGCAAACCGTCCGATCCTTGTCACATCATCATGAACCACCGCCCCTTCAATGGTCGCCAGATCGGGTTCGCCCGGGAATCCCGTCATCTCCACGAATCGGAATCCGTGATACGTGAAGCGTGGCTGCCATTCCTCCAGCGCGCCCCCTCTGCAGATGTATTCATCTGTGACCTTCGCATCACGGATATTGGCCAGGTACAGGGAGTCGCCATCCAGCGATTCCGCGAAACGCAGACGGATCCTGGTACCGGCATCGGCGCGCGCCCGGAGTCTCACCCAACCGACCATATTCTGCCCCATATCGAATATGTAGAGACCATGCCGGATCTTCTTCACACTGATCGGCGTTATGGTTTCGGTGATGCGTATCGGCTCGTTCATCTGGGCCACGAGGCGGTCCGATGGCGCACGAAGGACCTCGGCACTGATCCAGGCCGCATCATCGAACCCGACCTTGTCCCATCCCTTCATTTCCTTCCGCGCATCGTACTTTTCGCCATCATATTCGTTATTCTCCGTGATCGGCCCGTCCCCGGTGATCTTCCATGTCCCATCGCTCGCTATGATCTGTCTCGTTCCATCATCAAAGACGATCTCCACCTGCAGGACCATCTTCGGAAACCCGAAGTTCGCATTCTTGGACTTCCGCATGGTGAAGTATCTTCCATTACCCAGAACGACGCCTATGGCGTTGGCACCTTTGGTGATAGAACCAGTTACGTCATAGGTGTTGTACAGGACCGTCTTGTTGAATTGTGTCTGGGCAGGGACGAGGACCTCGTTGCCAACCTTCTTCCCGTTGATGGACAGTTCGTAGAGTCCGAGCCCACAGATGTACGCGGTCGCACTCTGGATGCGCTGTCCTACCTGAAATTCTTTCCGGACATACCGTGCCGACAGTCTGGTGTATTCGGTCGTATCGTCCATGCCCACAGGCTTGTCCAACCCGATCCATTGAGTCTTCCAATCATCCCTGGTCAGAAGGCCCATACTCCAGAATGACGGACTGCTCCATGCCGACGCCACCCCATCCTTATCCCAGGCCATGACCTTCCAGAAGCACTTCTGGCCGGACCTCAGCGGGGCCCCGCCATACGGGACATTCACGGACTGTGATGAGTGCACGATCTTCGTATCCCAGACATCTCCCACATGCGCATCCAGGAGCTTCGTACTGCTCGCAACGAGGATCCGGTACCTCGTCTGGTTCTCGCCATTCTCCTTGCTCGCGAGTTCCCAGCTCAGTCGGGGATGCAGGGCATCGATACCCACGGGGTCCGGACGGTATTCACACTTCAGGGCTTGCGGACGCAGGGCCGCTGACACCATGGAACCACATCCCTGAACCAGCACAAGGCCGCATAGTAGTATGATCTGCTGTGCTCGTGATCTCATCATTTCCTCTTATTTTGAACGGGACCCGGCGACCGGACGTGGAGGGTCGGTGGAAGAGCAATGGAATATAGGGGCAGGACGATCCAACATCAAGACACGCGCCTGACACGGTTCGCTTTCCTGTCAGAACCACCGGTCACCAGGAACCAAGTTCTTGCCTTGTGTGTTAGTACTTTTCAATTATCCCGCACTTTGCCCCAGGATGATCGCAGGCGAAGTCGCACGTCCCCGAGCGACTTCCGGTGCCCGTCATTGCTCTGAACCATCATGACCGATGCCACGAAGGTTCCCATGTACATCATAGCAACCCACGGTTCACACATCCACACAGGAGGCACAACCATGTCCAGATCCCTGCTCGCACTTGCTGCACTCCTCATGCTCGCCGGCTGCGGTTCATCACAACTGTCCAGCTACAAATCCAGGACCGCCGAAACACCATGGAACATCACTGCAAGCAAAGCCTCCATCACCAACACGATCTCCATAGCCATCAATGACAGCGTGGTCGTCGCCGCGAAGCCCGCTCCGTTCGCCAATACGATCGATGCGAAGGGAACCTACCGGGGGGTCGTGGTGCATTTCTTCTCGACGTACAACAGCGGGATCCTGGGGATCTTTGGCACCGGCTGGGAAACGACCGTCCTCGTGGACAACGAACTGGCCGCACGCTTCACGCTCTAAGGTCACACGCATCCAGTCAACGGTGGTGTTTCACCACACCACTCTCAGCCTACGGAGGATCCGCGAAATCCGCACGAGAGGGAGACTCATGGGAAGCTCCGGCGCCGTACTCTACGGCATGGCTTCAACATGTCATGGCCTTCACCGGGGCCCCGATGAGACCGGGTCCCCTGCAACCTGGCCCTGTACCTCTCCGTACACCTCCAAACAGTTGTTCTTTCCCATAGAGACGAGTGGAGGATAGAGTGGGCTACGCCATCGAACCAGCACGCGCGCTGGACGGTCAGGCCTCATTCGAGAGGCTGAAAGGGACGCTCCATGGGCGGGTCATCATCCCGCAGGATCCCGGATATGATGATGCCAGAAAGGTCTTCAATGGATGGGTGGACCGCCGGCCCTCCATGATCGTGAGGGCCGCGGAAGTGTCGGATGTCATCCGTATCGTGCACTACGCACGTGACAAGGGAATGCGGCTTGCCATCCGCAGCGGAGGACACGACATCGCCGGCAACAGCGTCGTCGACGGTGGCATCGTGCTGGATCTGCGCGACCTGAATTCGATGGAGATCGATGCGGGAACGCGCACCGCTTGGGCCGGCACCGGCCTTACTGCCGGAGAATATACGCTTGCAGCTGCGCAGCACGGCCTCGCAACCGGGTTTGGCGATACTGCCAGCGTGGGGATCGGCGGAATCACCCTCGGCGGCGGGGTGGGGTTTCTGACGCGCAAATACGGACTCACCATTGACCAGCTGCTGGCTGCCGAACTCGTGACGGCGGACGGCAACCTCATGCTCGTGGATGCAGACCACCACCCGGATCTGTTCTGGGCCATCCGGGGCGGGGGTGGAAATTTTGGCGTCGCCACCCGGTTTCGATTCCAGCTCCATCCGGTCGATCACGTGTTCGGCGGTATGCTCCTGCTGCCCGCTACTGTCGATACCGTATGTGGTTTCGCTGCCGCCGCGGAAGCTGCTCCGGACGAACTCTCCGTCATTGCCAATGTGATGCATGCACCTCCCCTTTCCCTTCATCCCCCCTGAGCACATTGGCAAACCCATCATCGCGGCCCTGATCATGTATGCGGGCGATGCGCCGGAGGCTGAACGCGCCGTGGCGCCGCTGCGTGCGATCATCCCTCCGATCGTCGATATGCTCCACCCCATGAACTTTCCGGAGATCTATCAGTTGAAGGGACCCGAACCGGCGAACGTCGCGGTCCGCTCGCTCTTTCTCGATGCGATCGACGAGCACGCCGCACAGACGATGATCCGGGCTCTGCAAGCTTCCACAACCCCGATGGCGGTCGCACAGATCCGCGTCCTGGGAGGCGCCGTGTCGCGCGTGCCTGCCGATTCGACCGCATATGCCCATCGAGCACGGCGGGTCATGGTCGGCATGCTGGCAATGTATGACCGTCCCGAGAGCCGGACAGTCCATGAGGCCTGGGCTTCGTCTGTCGCACACGCCCTGGGTCAGGGAGACGAGGGAGTGTATGTGAATTTCCTTGGAGATGAGGGGGCTGCACGGGTTCGCCAGGCGTATCCCGGTCCGACATGGGATCGTTTGCGGGCGATCAAGCGCCTCTACGATCCGACAAACCTGTTCTGCATGAACCAGAATATTCCGCCGTCGACCCCGTAGAAGATCACCATTGACTGAAGATGTCAGCCGACGAGGCCACCCTGGATCCCAGAGTGGCTTCGTGGTTTTTACCCGGGAGGGAGAGGGGCTACTCCCGCACCAGGTCGTGACCATCAGCACAGGGCGAAAACGCGTGCGGGTACAGCCTGTCCCGGCCATTTACCTTTCCTCCTCCCGCAGCATCAACCTCCAGAAGCCCAGTGTCACCCAGAACAAACACGAGGAGGTACAGTATGAAAACCGCTGCCGGGACCCTGCTCACACTGCTGTTCGCGGCCCAATCCCTCGGATTCTCGCTTCCCCCGGGAGACAGGATCGCCGTTACCGGTCACCTGACCTGCCCCGCGGTTTCCACGGCCGGCGGAAAGGTGTACCTGCGACTTGCCATCGCTGCCCACCACCATCAACGGTCCACCCGCAAGCCGGTGAATCTGTGCGTCGTCCTCGACCGGAGCGGCTCCATGTCCGATGAATCGAAAATGACCTATGCCAAAGCAGCACTCTACACCCTCATCGACCAGCTCCACCAGGAGGATATCTTCTCGCTGGTGATCTATGACGATGTGGTGGAAGTGCTCCGTTCCGCATCACGTGTGGGGCGCGACAAGGACGGGATCCGTGCTCTTGTTGATGAGATCTCTCCCCGTGGCTGGACCAATCTTGGAGGGGGCATGGTGGAGGGGTTCCATCAGGTAGAGAAGAACACCGGACGCGAGTACATCAACAGGGTGATCCTGCTGTCGGATGGTCTGGCGAATCAGGGCATCACCGATCCACAGCGACTGCAGAATATCGCCCGCAAACAACGGGACCATGCGATATCCCTGTCCACCATCGGTGTGGGGTTGGAGTATAACGAGAACCTCATGGTCGGGTTGTCGGAGAACGGCGGGGGGAACTACTACTTCCTCGAGAGCTCGCGCAATCTCGCCTCGGTGCTGCGCAAGGAGTTCGACCGCCTCGGCGACGTGGTGGCGCAGAACGTGACCATCGAGATCGAACTTGGCCGCGGCGTGCGGTTGCTCGATGCCATCGGGTACGAACACAGCATCAACAAACAGACCGCATCGATCCCGATGGGCGACCTCTACGGCGAGGATGTACGGGACATCACACTCGAACTGGATGTCCCCCGGGGTCCGGGTCGCTGGCGCTGGCGAACGGCAAACTGGTGTCACGGACATCATCCGAAGGGGTCACCCTCGGCTCGTTCCAGAACGGGATCCGTTACGAAGCCAATACGGCGTCCGTTGAACGCCAGCGCGACATGACGGAACAGGCGCGCGCGGATGTGGTCGTCTCCACCCGCGATGTGCACAAGGCAATGGAATCCCTCGACAGGGGCGACCGGGAGGAAGCGACCCGGGCATTATCCGGCGCAGGTCAGGCCTTGATGTCGTCGCCGGCGGCTGCTGCGCCGGGGCCGGCGGGCGATGCCATCCGTGAGCAGGTGCAGAGACTCCGTGGATATTCAGACTCGCTCAGGAGCGATGACAAAGGGGGTCGCCGCGCCAAGAAGGCGATCCAGTACGACAACTACCAGCAGCAGAAGCAGAAGTAACAAAGCGCAGGACACCCCGGTCGGAGGTCCTCTCCCTTCCGGAGAACAGCGAAAGCCACCTTGATATTCAAGGTGGCTTTCGTATTTTATATCCTCTTGTCCTGGAGAGGTACAGACGGTGAAACGGTTCAGGCTTCCGGCTCTTCTCGCACTGACGGTCGTTATTCTCTACGCCCCGCTCGGTCAGTACGGGTACGTGCACGACGACCGGGTCATGATCCAGAACATCGTCTCGTCGGGCATGCCGGATCTGTCCCCCATCGGCAAGACCTTCTACCGCCCCCTGGGATCGCTGTACTGCTACGCCGTCTACACCGCGTTCGGCGCGAACGCTGTCGGGTTTCACGTCCTCGCGCTCCTGCTGCTCCTCGCCACCGCTCTGGTCGTCCGGCTCGTTGCCCGGGCACTGACGAATGACGACGGGGTTGCATGGGGGTCGGCATTCCTCTATGCGGCCGCAGCGAACATCCATCTGGATGCGCAGATGTGGATGGTCGGAATATTCGACAATGGAGCGGTCTTCTTCGCGCTCCTCTGTCTGTACGCATTCACACGCGGCCAGCACCACCTTTCCGCCCTCTGGTTCGCGTGCGCACTCGGCTTCAAGGAGAGTGCAGCACCCATACTCCTCGTGCTCATCGCGTATACTCTCCTCTTCCGCCCTCCTGCGAAGGGACCGCTGCGGGCCTGGCCGCACGTTGTGGTCGCCGCGCTCTGGGTCGCGATGAAGTCGCTCGGGGCATCAGGTGCAGGACTCCCGGACGGGGATCCCTACGCGTGGGGTCTTGTCGGCTGGCATGTGGTCGAGAACGTCGGACGCTATATCACCTGGTTCGCACCGGTGCCATTGGCAACTCTCGTGGTGATCATCATGATGGGATGGGCTTGCTTCAGGCAGCCACGCACGGGTTGGTTCCTTGTGGCGTGGGCATTGCTCATGCTTGTCCCCCCATCGATCCTGCTCCATCACGCGTTCCGGTACTATGCCATTCTCGCTCTCCCCCCGATCGCCATCGGCATGATGGTGGGATTCCATGAGTTCCCCGTCGCGAAGGAGTGGCGGAGGAGGATGGCCATTGTTGTCGTCGGGGCGACCATCCTCGCCAATCTTTTCTTCATTCAGGGACATGTCCGCAGGGGGATCAACGACGATGTGCCGGCGAGGGATGATGGATACAACCATCTCATCAGGAGATCGCTGCAGGGGCAGTAGGAGCAGGGGCGGGCACCGATCACCCGCCCCCTATGACGAAGCTACGCGGACGCTGGCTTGGATGTCGATCTCATCAACGACGCAACCACTCCCGCCGCCAGGATGAGGAGCACCATGCCAAGGAGATAGAGGTTGAAGTACTCCCCGAGCACCTCTTTGAGCCAGCCGTGGATCAGCATCTTGACGCCCACAAGCACCAGCACGAGCGCGAGTGAGACCTTTAAGTATCGGAATTTCTCGATCATCCCCGCGAGCGCAAAATACAGGCTCCGCAATCCCAGGATCGCAAAGACATTACTGGTAAACACGAGGAATGGGTCCGCCGTGATCGCGAAGATCGCCGGTATCGAATCCACGGCGAAGATCAGATCGGTGAACTCGACGATGACAAGTGCAAGGAACAGGGGTGTCGCAAGGAACTTCCCGGCGGGTGCCGTATCCACGACCTCGTCCCGCTCGGGCTGCTCCCCGGGTGTCGATGCCTCCAGCGACCAGGCGGAGCCTGCACGGACGAAGAAGTGCTGGCCGTGATACCTCTGCGTGATCGGGAACAGACGACGCGTGAGGCGCACGATGACGCTCGAGTGCGGGTCATCGTTCCCCCCTTTCAAGACAAGCATCTTGATCCCCGTGACGACGAGGAATACACCGAACACGTAGATGACCCACGCGAACTCCGCGATCATGGCAGCACCCACGCCGATCATCACCCCGCGCATCACCAGCGCCCCGACGATCCCCCAGAACAGCACCCGGTGCTGGTAGATCGGCGGTACGGCCAGGAAGGAGAAGATCATGCTGATGACGAAGATATTGTCGACGGAGAGCGACTTTTCGACAATGTACCCGGTGAGGTACTTCATCGTCGCCGATGGGCCGTCGTTGAACACCTCACCCAGGCCGACCACGCTACGGGAACTCCCTCCCATAAGGTCAGGAGTGAGTCCGAGCCCCATCCAATGATTCTCATAGCCGTAATAGATGACTACCGCGAAGGAAAGGCCGAGAGCGATCCAGAAGGCTGACCAGCCCAGGGCCTCCCGCACCGATACAACGTGCGCCTTCCGGTTGAAGACGCCAAGATCAAGTGCCAACAGCATGAGGATCAACCCTGTGAAGCCAGCATAGAGCCAGAACATCCTTCAGTCCCTTCATGGGTGGATAAGACAGATGTGTGCCCCATTCTAACCACCGGAGGGTGTCGGGAGTTCCGTTCAGGGGGCAGGAACACCAGCGCCGTCTCGTTTTGGGGCGTTTCGCGTACATCCAACAGTCTTCACTTCGACAGAGGTCAGGGCTTCACAAACAGCCGCACCTCCCCGAACTGCATCGACAACCTGTGCTCGCTCGCTGCCGGCCCACCCTCCGCGGGGGCCATCGGCCGGGGCAGCCGGAGTACGCGCTCACCCTCATCGGCGGCACAGATCATCGCCGCACCGGCCGTGGCCCGCACGTTGTCCTCTCTCGAACTCCACATCCTCACCCCCGCCCGTTCTGCTATCCACCGGAGCAATTCCACCGGCACCGGCACCGCCACCTTTTGCATGGGCGCACTGTAGTCGGGCAGCCATCGGCAGCCGAGGTAGTGCCACTCGCCCGTGTGCATGCCGGACACATGGTCGCCCATGATCCTGCTGATCAGCGGAGATGCTTCCATATATCTCAGGAACTGCCGGAGGGTATCCCCCGTTTCCTTCTTCCAGACGGCGGAGGCGAACGATGCACCGTACGGATCGTTCAATGCCCAAAGGTACTCTAGTGCCGGTGCATTATCAACCTCGTGATGAGTATTTTGCGAGAGGCGACCGGCCCGTGAAGCCCCAGGTCCCGGCAGTCACGACGGCCAGTCTCCCACCTCCTGACCCTGTGAAAAAGGACGGGGTTGTATTCATACCACTTGCAGTACACTCCCGATATTGTTTTATTCCGATGTCAACAACGCCGGAGCCCCATGTCGAGCACGCACTCCCTGACAATTTCCTCGCACCTCGCTCGCATAGATCTCCACCGTGCCCCCGTCAACGCACTCGATCAAGAATTCGTTCTCGCGCTGACGCACACAGCCCGCCTCCTTGCCAAACGAAAAGACGTATGGCTCATTTCCATCACGTCATCCTCCCCACGTTTTGTGCGGGTGCTGATCTGAAGGAGCGGGCAACTCTCCCCGTTCACCAGGTGGCCTCATACGTGCAACGGATCCAGCGGATGGTCCGCGCCTGGCTCGCGATCCCTCAACCCGTTGTCGTTGGCATCCGCGGGGCTGCCCTTGGAGGAGGATTCGAGTTCGCTCTGGCTGCAGACCTGATCGCGGTTTCCGACGATGCACTTCTCGGATTCCCTGAGGTCACACTCGGGATCATCCCCGCCGCGGGCGGATCGCAGCTTCTTTCCCTTCGCACTTCGAGGGCGGTCGCGTCACGGTGGCTCCTCACCGGGCGCCGATTCAACGGCCGCGAAGCCCTCGCAGACCACGCCGTAGACTTTGCGTGGGCGGACCATGCCTTCCCGTCCGCGTATGAAGATCTGCTGGCCTCCCTTCTGAGTAATGCCCCGCTCGCGCTCAGGCAGGCAAAGAAAGCGCTCCGCGGCTCCAGCACCACCGAACTGGATCGACGGTTCAAACACGAACGTTCCTGCTATAGGCCCCTGATACGGACCGAGGACCGCACGGAAGCGTTGCATGCGTTCCTCGAGAAGCGCTCCCCCCAATGGAGAGGGAGATAGACCGAAAAAGCAACGGAGGATGCGATGGAGGAAGGGAACCTGGAATTGCTCCGGGAGACTGCAAGGGAATTCGCACGTGGGACGATCGGTCCGTTGGTCATGAGATACGATGAGGCACATGAGTTCCATCATGAACTCATCCCACCGCTCGCGGAACTCGGCTTCCTCGGAGCAATGACCCCCGGCTCTTACGGGGGCGCCGGCCTTACACCACTGGAGTTCACGGTTCTTGTCGAAGAGATCTCCGCGGTCGACCCATCGGTAGGACTGACCCTCTGCGCCCACAACGGACTGTGCCTCGGCCACATCAACCGCTTTGCATCGGAAGAACAGAAACGGCGATTTCTCCCTGACCTCTGTTCAGGGAAGAAGCTTGGCGGATGGGGACTCACCGAGCCGGGTTCCGGCAGCGACTCGGCCGGCATGCGGACAACCGCAACGAGCGACGGATCGTCGTGGGTGCTGAACGGTTCCAAAGCCTTTATCACACATGCCTCCGTCGGCTCGACGTTCGTTGTCCTCGCCGTAACGGGACGGAGCAGCGGCAGAAGCCGGATATCCGCGTTCATCGTGGAAAGCACCATGCCGGGGTTCTCGCGCGGGAAGAGCGAGAACAAACTCGGCATGCGTTCCAGCGATACCGCGACGCTGAACTTCGAAAACGTCCGCGTCCCGGCGGAGAACCTCATCGGTGCCGAGGGCGAAGGGTTCGCCCAGGCGATGGAGGTTCTCGACGGGGGCAGGATCGGTATCGCTGCACTGGCGGTTGGACTCGCGCAGGGGGCGTTCGAGGCAAGCACCCGGTACGCCCGGGAACGGCAACAGTTCGGGAAACCGCTTGCAGCACATCAGGCGATCCAGTGGAAGCTCGCCGACATGGCGACGGGGATCGCCGCTGCGCGCCTCCTCACGCGTCATGCAGCAGACCTCCGCACCCGGGAAGAACCTGTGACGCTTGCCGCATCACAGGCAAAGCTCTTCTCCAGCGAAATGGCCAGCCGGACCGCTGACGAGGCCGTCCAGATCCATGGCGGGTACGGGTTCATCAAGGACTTCCCGGTGGAGAAGTTCTACCGGGACGTGAAACTCCTTACCATCGGCGAAGGGACATCGGAGGTCCAACGCATGATCATCGCCAAACACATCCTTCGCTAGGGAGGCAACGTGTCCCTCATCGGTTCTCCGGTCGGTAAAGATGCCGCCTTCCAGCGGAACGAGGCCGCGATGCGCGCACTCCTGAACGAACTCCCAGGAAAGGGCGGTGTGCGCAAAGGGGAGGAGATGGGGCCGCACGCCACGCAGAGAAGCTCACGGCCCGCGAACGCATCGAACACCTTGTCGATCCGGGAAGTCCGGTCGTCGAGATCGGACTCTTCGCTGCCTATGGCATGTATGAGGAATACGGGGGCGCGCCGTCGGCAGGAACGGTCGTGGTCGTCGGACAGATCGCGGGAAGGGAGGGTGATCGTGGCGAACGATGCCACGGTGAAGGCGGGAGCATGGTTCCCGATGACCTGCAAGAAGAACCTCCGGGCTCAGGAGATCGCCATGGAGAACCGGCTCCCGCTCGTTTATCTCGTGGATTCTGCAGGTGTCTTTCTCCCCCTGCAGGCAGAACTCTTCCCCGACAAGGAGCACTTCGGCCGGATCTTCCGGAACAATGCCATCATCTCTTCCATGGGCATCCCGCAGATCGCGGCCATCATGGGACCGTGTGTAGCAGGTGGCGCCTACCTTCCGATCATGAGCGATGAGGCGATCATCGTCGAAGGAACGGGGAGTGTCTTCCTCGCCGGATCGCATCTGGTGAAAGCGGCGATCGGGGAAGAGATCGACAACGAGTCCCTCGGTGGCGCGGCCGTACAGACGGACGTCAGCGGCGTGGCGGATTACCGGGTGAAGAACGACGATGAATGCCTCATGCTCATACGGAGCATGATCGCGAAGACGGGCCCACGTCCCCGGCTCCCGTTCGACAGGACGGAGGCGGTAGCACCGAACTATGATGCCGAAGAACTCTACGGGATCATCCCCGCCGACCGGGCGAAACCCTTCGATACCTACCAGATGCTTGCACGGATCATCGACGGGAGCGAACTGGATGAATACAAGGCGGGATATGGGAAGACGCTCATCACCGGGTATGCACGGATCGCCGGCTGGGCCGTCGGGATAGTCGCGAATCAACGTTCAGTCGTGCGGACCGCGAAGGGTGAGATGCAGGTTGGCGGGGTCATCTACAGCGACAGCGCCGACAAAGCGGCCCGGTTCATCATGAATTGCAATCAGAAACACATCCCGCTCGTCTTCTTCCAGGATGTGACGGGATTCATGGTCGGCAGCAGGGCCGAGCACGGCGGGATCATCAAGGACGGGGCAAAGATGGTGAACGCCGTTGCGAACTCGGTGGTGCCGAAATTCACTTTCATCACCGGGAACAGCTACGGCGCCGGCAACTATGCCATGTGCGGTAAGGCATATGACCCGCGCCTGATCATGGCGTGGCCCTCAGCGCAGATCGCGGTGATGGGCGGACGACAGGCCAGCGAGACCCTCCTTGCGATCAAACTCGGCGCCGCGCACCGCTCGGGAGGACAGATCTCCGCCGGAGAGCGTGAGGCCATGCTGGCTGAGGTCCGCCAGCGTTACGAAACAGAACTCGATCCGCTCTTCGCTGCTTCACGCCTCTGGATCGACGACATCATCGACCCCGTCGCCACACGAACGATCATCGACCGTGGGATCACTCTTGCTGCGCACAATCCGGACATACCGCAGTTCAATCCGGGTGTCATTCAGGTATGATCACCGTATGAAATCATCCATTCGCATCGCCAGCGGACAGGGATTCTGGGGGGACCTCCCGCGTGCACCGATCGACCAGGTCAGGAAGGGGCCGATCGACTATCTCGTGATGGACTACCTTGCCGAAGTGACCATGTCCATCCTTCAGAAACAGAAGCTGAAGGACCCGGCCCTCGGCTATGCCCGGGATCTCGTGCCGCTCATGGGCGAGATCCTTCCCGATATCATGACGCGCGGGATCCGTGTCATCACGAACGGCGGGGGTGTCAATCCGATAGCATGCCGTGACGCGATCTTCGCGTTGGCGCGACGGAAAGGCATCCACGGACTGCGCATCGCCGTCGTGCGGGGCGACGACATTCTTGCGGACATCGACGCACTGACAGCCTCCTCTGCTCCCCTGTCGAACATGGAAACCGGTGCATCGCTTGCCTTGATCCGGGAGAAACTTGTCAGCGCGAACGTCTACTTCGGTGCAGCCCCCATCGTCGAAGCACTCCGCCAGGGAGCACAGGTCGTGATCACCGGAAGGACCACCGATACCGGACTGACCCTTGCCCCGATGATCCACGAATTCGGGTGGGCGCTGGACGACTACAACCATCTCGCGGCGGGCACGGTTGCAGGGCACATCCTTGAATGCGGAGCCCAGGCAAGCGGAGGGAACTTCCTCGGCGACTGGAGATCCGTACCGGATCTGGCTCACGTGGGCTTCCCGATCGCCGAGGCATCGCCGGACGGCTCCTTTGTCATCACGAAGCATGCAGGAACCGGTGGCCTTGTCTCGGAAGCGACGGTGAAAGAACAACTCGTCTATGAGTTGGGGAATCCGGCATCATACATCACGCCGGATTGCGTCGCGGACTTCACGACGATCCGTCTTGAGAGTGCGGGTCCGGATCGTGTGCGCGTGTGGGGGATCGCGGGGTCACCTGCGACAGATTTCTACAAGGTTTCCATGGCGTACCATGATGGCTACACAGCCTTCGGGATGCTCACCTATGCCTGGCCCGATGCGATCGACAAGGCACGCGCGGCAGACCGGATCCTCCGGACCCGCCTTGCAGATCTCGGCCTCTCGTTCGAGGAGATCCGGAGCGAGCTGCTTGGATACGACTCGTCGTTCGGGCCCCGATCCACGGAGATCGTTGATCCGAATGAAGTCGTGCTCAGGATCGGCGTGCGGGGCAAAGACAGAGATGCGGTCGAACGGTTCGGCCGCGAGATCGCACCACTCGTCCTGACGGGCCCCCCGTCGGTCACCGGTTTCGCCGGTGGACGGCCCCGGCCGAGCGAGGTGATCGCCTACTGGCCCGCGCTGATCCGAAAAACACTCGTCACACCGATCGTCGAGACCGAGACCCTGTAAAAGGAAGAGAATGATGAAGATCCAACTGATACGCTATGCCCATGCCCGCTCGGGGGACAAGGGAGATACCGCGAACGTCGGTGTGATCGCCAGGAAGCCCGAGTACTATCCACTCCTCGTACAGGTCCTGACCGCGGAGAGGGTCGCAGAGCACTTCGCCGGGATCTGCCATGGGAAAGTAGAACGGTTCGAACTACCGAACATCGGGGCGCTGAACTTCCTCTTGCACCAAGCTCTGGGTGGCGGCGGGACAACGTCGCTGAAGAATGATGCTCAGGGTAAGGTGCTCAGTAGCGTGATGCTGCGGATGGAGCTGGACATCGAGACCATGCCAGAATGAAGAACAGAGAGCCGCTGATATCCTCACCGTGGACGTACCCGGCACGGGAACAGTTGTCCCTATTGAAGGAGCAACAACTTCTTCGTCGCCACGAATGATCCCGCTTGCATACGGCAGAAGTAGGCTCCCGTCGACAATCCGCGCGCATCGAACTGCACCGTATGATACCCCGCTTCCTGATGGCCATTGTACAACACCGCAACCTGTTGCCCCAGGGCGTTGAACACGACCAGCGTCACGAGGCCGCGCACGGGGATACCGTACGTGATCGTGGTGGAAGGGTTGAAGGGGTTGGGGGAATTCTGACCGAGCGAGTATGCTGCCGGGATACCGGCCCGTACCGCTGCGACCGAAACGACCTTCTCGAAATCCAATATCACCGTGAAGACCTTCGGGTCGATCCCGAATCGCGATGCGACCCGAACGCCGGGAGAATAGTATCCCGGGGTGATCAGCCGGGGGCGCACGGTGATCGTGACCTTCTGTGAATCTCCGGGCGCGAGAGCGAATGCGGAGGGACGCACGACGATGGCAGAATCGGCTTGCACTCCTCCCGGACTGACGGATGTGGCAATGGAGTCCATCCCGTAACCGGTGTTCCGCACCACAACCGATGTGTCGATGCTCTCGCGTTCGTCACCGATCGGATCGAAATAGATCGCCCGGGCGCTCAACGAAATGATCGGTACCCGGGGGAATTCCACCTTGAAGGTGATCGAGTCTCCGATGTATCCGACGTCCCTGAGGATCAACCCGCCCGGAGAACCGTCGGTAAGAAAGCTCGACGGCGTCGTGCTGTCCGAAAGCGCTGTCCGCCCCGCGTCCGCACTCATCCCCGCCATCGAGGGCGACCCCGTCGATCCCGGGGTTCCTCCCGGCCGGTACAGGTACAGCTCGTCCGGAGGTCCATCTGCATTCCCGGTCCTCTCCGTATTGACCCTGTACACGAGGAGCCCGGATCCCGGCAATGTCCGCTCAAACGCCCCTTCTGCTTTCCGGTACTCCACAACAAAGTATTCCTTCTTCGAATACAGCGAAGGGATCTTGTAGCAATTGCGGGTCGACAGGACGAGAGGCGACAGGCTGTACGTCCCGGGGACCGTGATCGTGGGAATGGAGCTGATCCACCCACCATACTTCCATTTCATATAGGCGCTCATGTGCGCGGGCGGGTTGCTGCCGTAGTTCATGATATCCCACGGGCCGACGGGGTCGGGTCCTGCCCCGCTATAGTGATACAGGTCCGGCGCTCCCAGCGAATGGAACAGCTCATGCGCGAGCACGTACACCAGATTCCCTGTCCCCAGCAGAGAACTTCTGAGCTGGAAATTGTAGTTGCCGACCACCTTCCCGTTGATCGCGATCTGCTCGATCGTGAGGGAGGTCATGTGCGGCCACAGAAGGTCCGCCCACCCTTCGGCCCCGCCGGACGCAATGAAGCAGACGTTGTCGACATAGCCATCGTTGTTGGCGTCAATGTCGAGGTCCGCCGGGATCTGCGCGCTGACCGCACGGAGCGCCTTCGCCAGCATGGTCTGTTCCCGCGACCAGGATCCTTCGCCCGCGGTGTATCCCGTCGGATTCGTCACCGCATTGTACTTCTTGTAATAGTTGCGCGGATGGTCGTCCACGAAGGAAATGATGCTTCCACTCGTGGCCGGGTAAAACGTGGATTGGACTAGCAACTGACCGTAGGTTGCTTCTCTATAGTATCGGAACAGCGAGTTCATCCCGGGAAGGCCGGAATTGAACAGGTCCTCGTATGTGCTCAACGCCTCGGGAAAGACCCCTGCCGGCTCGTCGGCGAAGCGGATGAACACAACAATGTTATTGAGCGTCCCGCTGATCCCCGAGGCCGTCGCACCAGATGCTGCCCTGGCAAGAACCCCTTTGCCTCCGCGACTCCATGACGGACGCAGGAACGGTAGCCCCGGGCACCAATCCCGCCGCCTCAGGGTCTGCCTTCCCCACGACAAAGACCGTCGGCAGCAGGACGCCCTTGCGCACGACGGCATACACAAAATCGCCGGTCGCGGGATCCTGCACGATGGTGTAGTTCCGGACGTCATGGAGCCAGTGGGTATACTCATCGCCACTCGCGTAGCAATGGACCACCGATCCATCAGGCTGCACCAGCGTCTGGGGGACATTCCGGAGAAACGCACTCCGGGCACTGAAGGAGGTGAGCAGAACGACAACGACGAGAGAGACCGAGCGCAGGCGCATCATGATCAGTATGCAGTGAGACAGGACATGGTAGGGATGGCTCTCCAGATCAGCTTCCCGGGACCGGGACAGGACCAGTGGCGCTGTGCGGTTCTTTCAGGATCCAATAGACGACAACGCTGATGATCGCCGCAAAGAAACACCACACCGACGTGAGGTACTGGAAGAACAGCACCGCCGTGACCAGGCACGACAGGAACATCAACACGCCAAGGAGGCGCGTCCTTCTGTTCTTCGCGATGAAGAGGGGCGTGATCACCGCGATGAAATAGACGATGAAGACCGGCACGGCCAACGATTCCGGGAAGTCGCTGATGTATTGAATATGATGCCCCGCAATATTCGGAACGACGTTGAGGAACGCAAGGCAGTAGGTATAGTACACGGACACCGAGAGGCCCATGCCGAGCAGTATGAACTGCAGTCGCCTGTTGCCTCCCCCCTCCTCCATGAGCACTACCGAGAGGGGGAGCATCGTTGGCCAGACGATCCGCGCCATGAGGAGGAACCCATAGGTGCCGGCCCGCTCAACGTGCGCATAGGCTGGATCCGTCAACGCCAGCCAGAGGAAACCCTCGGTGATCTGTTGCAGTCCGAAAAACAAGGGGATGCTTGCGAACGCGATCTGCGATGGCTTTCTGACCTCCTTCACCGTCGCCACGCCGATCGCCGAGATCACTGCTCCACCGATAAAGCTCGCCCCTGCCGAATAGCACATAGCAATTCACTTTCTGATGGATAGACACTGCCACAAACGTGTTCATGAGCACTCGCCCACCATGCTGTCCCGCACTGCCTGCCACAGGCCAACGCGGGCAGCCGTTACAGCCGGACGCGTACGCCGGCCATCGCGGACAGGCCATACTGGTCGATCGCCACCGGGAACGACCTGCTCGTGTTGTTCGTCACGTCGTGCTCGGCATTGAGATTGTTGACGTTCGCATAGACCTGCAACCCCACCCACGGCAGTTCCTGCTTCACCGAGACATCCCACCGTCCGTACCGGGCCGACATCGTCCGGAGCTGGGGCCAGAAATCAGGATTGCGGAAGATATTGTCCTGGAACAGGAACGACACGCGTGCCGAGAACCCCTCGTGGTCATACCCCAACATCAGATTCACGATGTCGTTGGGCTGATTGAGAAGTCGCGCCGTGTAGAATGTGTCCGCGATCATTCGTGTGGCATTGCCATCGTCATCGTATTGCCACTGCATGATCGCCTTCGGATACTTCGCTTCCGAGAAGATGTGCGTGTAGTTCACGTTCAGCGAAAGGCCCGAGAGGATCCCCGGAAGATACCAGAAGTTGGTCTGCCATTCGGTCTCGACTCCGTAGAGGTCCACGGGGATCGTGCTGTTGATGTATGTGTTGAGCTGATAGAGCGGACCCGTGTACTGCGGGAGGTCCGGGAACTCCTTCAGATTGCTGAGAAAACGGGACGAGAAGAACACGAGTCCGCTGATCGTCTTGCGGAACCCGTTCACCGACAACAGCCCGATCTCGTTATTGTGCAGCGCAACGACGACATCAATATTCTCGGAGGTCATCGGCTTGATGGCGTAGTTGTTGTAGGTGATCACCCCGGCGAGGGAGATCATATACCTGGGCGACAGGGTGCTGTAGTCCGAATACACGAGCGTGTTCGTGTATGCCACACGCATCTGCAGCCATTCGGTGGGCTGGTAGCGCACATGGACCATTGGCAGCCAGAGTCCATGCGGTACGGATACCGTGGTATCTTTCCCCTGGACTCCGCGGAACACTTCCATCCCCCGATACCCGGAGTAATTCGTGGTGAGGTTCTGATACCGCACCCCGGGAACGACCGAGATGTCATCTCCGAGCGAGAGGTTCGCCATGGCGTATCCGGCGCTCTTCGTTTCGAAGCCGTCGTAGTTGTTCAGCGTCGAAGACAATGCATCACGCGTGATCCCGCTCCCCCCCTCGGGTGCCAGCGTTCTGAGCAGATCGACGTTCACCGCATAGGGTGCGGGGAATGCACCATCCAGGAATTTTCCTACGGCATAGGAAGGATCGGTCAGGACCCTCGCGGAGAGGCTCCGGGGCACGGTGCCGTTGGCCGCCAGCGCTCTGAACAGAGCCTGAACATCGCCTGCACCCGTCCCCGTCATATACTCATAGCTGTGCTCGCGCCGCTGGATCATGCCGCCGATCTTGATCGATCCGCTTATGCCCTCGGTGATCGTGAACTCGCGCTGAAGATCGATGTACCCCGCCAGGAGCCGCTCCCGCGTTGCGGTCGACTTCATGGAGAGCCCGGAATATCCCGCCCGGGAAGGGTCCAGCGTGAGCGCACGCATGGTGACCTGCGGGTCGAGGTACAGATAGTCGGCCGGACGCACGAGCGCCTGGCGCTGCTGAAACGTGAAACTCAGGGCCCGCGGATCCAGATTCTCCGACCGTCCATAGGACAGTTTCAGGTCGGCGTGGAACCACGGAAGATCCTGCTTCACCGTGAGTACGTTGCTCAGCACATTGATGGTGTTCTCGCTGTAGCCGGCACCAGGATACGCCGTCGTGCTCGATCCGGGAAGTGAGATATTCCTGTTCACCGTGCGGGTCAATCCGGCGTTGTAGAAGCTGATAAGACCGAGCGCACCGGTCTCGTGCTGGTAATCCAGCACGGCCGTCACCCCTTTCCGCTCGCGCGTGCGGAAGTTATCGTTGACCACGATGCCGCTCACCACCGGAAGCCCGCTGTAGTCCGCGGCCTTGTTGTACAGGGCAAGCGAGGCGGTCATGGTATTGTCGCTCAGGTTGCGCCGTTCGATCGAACCCAGCAGAAAGATGCCAAGCGATTCGTCCAGGAACCTGTTCTCGAGCGATGCTGAGACCCGGTAATCGTTCCGCGTGTTCTTCAGGCCGTTGTACCCGCCTTCGGTCCGAAGCTCCAGCGAAGGGATCCACGATGTGTTGCGGGGCGTCATCGCAGTGGACCGTGCGGCCCGGCGCAGGGTGAAGTTGATCGTCCCACCGATCAGCGCTGCATCCATATCGGGTGTGATCGCCTTGACCACCTCGATCCCGCCGATCATGGTCGAGGAGATCATGCTCAGGTCCTCCGCCCGGTCGCCGAGGCGCGTGAGGGTGCCCGATGCCGCATCAACGCTGGTGATGTTGTTGCTCGATGGGATGTCGCTCGGAAGCTCAACCCCTTCGATCGTCACCTGGTTGTACTGCGGCGCCATCCCGCGGATGATCACCTGGCTCCCCTCGCCACCAACCCTGATCAGGGCAACACCCGGAAGCCGGCCCACGACATCGGCAACGGTCATGTCCGGCAATTCCAGGATCTTCGCCGCCGACACCACATTCATGACGGGAAGGGCCACCAACTGTTGAGCGATGGCGGCGTTCTGCCCGACGGCCTGTCCCGTCACGACAATGGTCTCGCCCTCAATAGTGATAGGAAGGAGCCGGAAGTCCCGGGTCAAGGAACCGGTCGCCCCGGCAGCCACGATGATCTTCGATTCGAGGGTCTGGTAGCCGACGAAACTGATCTTGACCGGATATTCTCCCGGAGCGATCCCACGGATGGTGTAGCGCCCGTTCGCATCGGTCGACGCTCCCATGCCGGTGCCGACAAGAAGGATGTTCGCCCCGGGGAGCGACTCACCCGAGTTCGCATCCTTGACGTTGCCGCTCAACGTCACCGAGGGTTCCGCGTGGGCGGTAAGGAAAGCACACCAAAGGAGGACAATGGGAACCACACGCAGAAACCGGAAAGCACTCATCGCAGACGATCCTTGTAACGTGATACTCCTCCTCACCTATGTCACGCTGCCACGGAGTCAGGAGGAACAACCGGGGACCCCCCACCATGAATACCACCACATGTGGGCTTTTCAAGAGGCAACAGAGTAATGTCCGGCATAATCATCACAAATACAACTGCTCGCTCGTTCCCTGTCTGCGGCCACCCCTTGCATCCGACCCGCCCTTTCGCTATCAATATCACAGGCTTGCTCCTCGCTGTCATCCGCTGTGCTTTCTGATCGGGGGTTCTCGTGCGGCACCATACCGGGCACTGGTTCACCAACCCCGCTCTCCTGCTGTTCCTCGGCATCGTCGGCACCATCGGCACTCTCTCTATCTTACGGTCCGACGGATTCTATCCTATCGATGAATGCGCGCACTATCTCTACAGCCGGTTCATCCTCGATGTGCTTCCCGTAACGGTGCAGACGTGGCACCGGCCCGGACTCCTCTGGCTTTTTGCACTCCCGGCGCAACTCGGCCATACAGCGACGATGTTCTTCGGGTTGGCGCTCTTTCTTGTACTTCTGCTGGTCACGTACAGGATCGCGGTGCTGAAGGGCATCCGGCATCCGGAGTGGGTCGTCCTTCTCACCGGACTCCAGCCCGTCCTCTTCGACATTTCGTATGCCTGTCTGGCGGAGGCCCCCGCCGCACTCCTGCTCGGCCTCTCGTATTGGTTCCACCTCAAACAGAGACCCGGATGGTGCCTGGCGATCGCGTCCACCGTGTTCCTGTTCCGGTTCGAGATGTATGCCTTTGCCGTCCTGATGTCCTCCATCTACCTGATGAGGCGACAGTGGAGGATCCTCCCCCTCCTTCTGCTGGGGCCGGTGATCTGGATCGGATCATCCACGATCATCTCCGGCGACGTGATGACGTTCTTCAGAGAATGGTCGCACTTCTCGGGACTGGGGAAATACGTCGACGGGATATCCCTGACCTTCTATCTCGAGAATCTGCATACGATCTTCGGCGTTGCCCAGGTGACGTTCTTTGCGATCGGCGTCGTCTTCCTTGCCCTGGGAAAAAAGATGGCGGAGTACGGACTGATCCTGTCCGTACCGGTGATCGGCATCATCGTGAACACTCTCGCCGGGGCGGAGATGTTCCATTGGTCGGGGAGCATTGGCGACCTGCGCTATGTCGCCGTGGCCGGGCCCTTCCTGGGGATCGTGTCTGCCTACGGACTCTCGGAGGCGCTCGAGAGACTTCCCCATTCCCGCCTCCGCATGGCACTGGCGCCACTGCTCGCGGGCGCGCTCGTCCTCAATTGTGTCATCGCCACCCATCCCCGGCAATGGTCCGGGGAAGAACGGATCGTGATCGCGTTGACCGGAGAACTCAGATCTGAATACCCGGACCAGGTGCTGCTCTGCAACAACTACATCGCCGCCTATGTCCTGGATGTTCCACCGTGGGGCGGCTCTCATTTTGCGAGGCTGGATTCCAGGTCGCTGGAAGAGCACCAGGAATGTGTCATGCTATGGGATCCGTTCCTGTCAAATCCTCGATTCTCCAGGACCGAACTCACCCGTGAACAGTTGTTGGAAGATCCGGCGAACGTCGTCCTGAAGAGGCAGATCTATCAGCATCAAGAGTTCCTTCTCCTGTCCAGGAACGTCCGGCCTTCATCGCCCCCCCACCCCCTGCCATGACCGGGATTGTCCTTTCGCAAAGTTTGTGATACATTACACCTGTCCAATGCTGTCCAACGTTGGTCATCCCACCACACCGCCACCGTTTCCTGTATTGAGAAAGGTTTGACCATGACGAGATCTATCGCAGCTCTCACCGCGATCCTCACGTTGCTGTTCCCTGGCCTGAATGCGGCCCACGCAGAAGGAGCCCGCCCCGGCGCCCGGATCGAGGCACAGGGAACACCCACATCACCGGTCCGGGAATGCCTCCTCTTTGACAGGGAATGGAAGTTCGCCCTCGGCAGCGCGGCATCAAAGGAGGATGACTTCGGCTACGGCTCCGGGGCGCCGTTCGCCAAGGCAGGCGATTCCTTCGGGCCGGCAGATCCCGGATTCGATGACACCGCGTGGCGCGTCCTCGACCTCCCGCACGACTGGGCAGTGGAACTGGAACCAGTGAACGTGAAGGACGAGAACCTCATGAGCCACGGCTACAAGCCGATCGGCCGCCAGTTCCCGCGCACATCGATCGGATGGTACCGTCGCACGTTCTCCGTGCCGGCATCCGATGAAGGGCGACGGATCGTCCTGAAGTTCGACGGCGTGTTCCGCGATTCCCGGGTGTGGGTGAATGGACATTACATTGGCTCGAACCTCAGTGGCTATGAAGAATTCAGTTTCGACATCACGGACTACCTGCGCTACGGACAGCGCAATGTGGTCACGGTCCGCGCGGATGCCACCGAAGGCGAAGGATGGTTCTATGAAGGCGCCGGCATCTACCGCCATGTCTGGATGCTCAAGTATGGCGCGGTCCATGTTCCGCAGTATGGCGTCTTCGTCACGACGGAGGTCGGGAAAGGCTCCGCGGACGTCGCAGTGGAAACAGCGCTCTACAACACCTCGGACGCAACAGCGGCGTGCGATCTCCTTACCACGGTCTTCGATGAGAATGGTAGGGCCGTTGCCACCACGGTCACAAAGAACGTGTCATTGTCCCCACTGCTGGAACAAAAGGTTGCCCAGGCGGTCCGGGTTGCGAACCCGCGACTCTGGTCACTCGAATCCCCTACCCTCTACACCGTGCGGTCCATCCTCAGCAGCGGGGGGAAGACGCTGGACAGCGTCGTGACGACGTTCGGCATTCGCACCATCTTGTTCGACAAGGACAAGGGGTTCTTCCTGAACGGCGTCCACGTCAAACTGAAGGGCGTGTGTTGCCACCAGGACCACGCCGGTGTCGGGTCGGCGCTCCCTGACCGGCTGCAGTATTACCGCATCGAACGCCTGAAGGAAATGGGATGCAACGCGTACCGCTCCAGCCACAACCCGCCCACACCCGAATTGCTCGAAGCATGCGACCGGCTCGGGATGCTGGTGATGGATGAGAACCGGTTGATGGGCAGTTCTCCCGAACTGATGGAGCAGTTCGAGAAGCTCGTGCTGCGCGACCGGAACCATCCCTCGATCATCATCTGGTCGATCGGGAATGAGGAGTATCGTATCCACAACACGGACGTCGGCAGGCGCATTGCACAGGCGCTGGCCGCACGCCTGAAGCAACTCGACCCTTCCCGGCTCTGGACGTACGCCGCAAACAACGGAAACAAGTTCGAGGGGATCAACAGCGTGGCCCCGGTGCGGGGCTTCAATTATATGAACATCAGCGACATCGACCTGTATCGCAAGGACCACCCGGATCAGATCCTCCTCGGCAGCGAGGAGGCAAGCACCGTGAGCACGCGGGGGATCTATGCGAACGATACTGTCCGTGGCTATGTGAGCGATTACGACAAGAACCGCGTCCCGTGGGGAGCGCTGGCGGAGTCCTGGTGGAAGTTCTTCGATGAACGCGAGTGGCTTGCCGGTGCGTTCGTATGGACCGGATTCGACTACCGTGGCGAGCCCACACCGTACACCTGGCCGAACATCAACTCGCACTTCGGCATCATGGATGTGTGCGGCTTCCCCAAGAACAATTTCTATTATTACCAGGCATGGTGGTCGGACAAGGACGTCCTGCATCTCTATCCCCATTGGAACTGGCGGGGACAGGAAGGGAAGGTCATTGATGTGTGGTGCCAGAGCAACTGCGACACCGTGGAGTTGTTCCTGAACGGGAAGAGCCTGGGCGTGAAGAAGATGGAGAAGAACTCCCATCTCGAATGGCAGGTGCCGTACTCCGCGGGCACGTTGGAGGCACGGGGTGTCCGGAATGGAAGAGCGATCACCACGAAGGTGGAAACGACCGGAGTACCCGCCCGCATCGTTCTGACGCCCGATCGTTCATCCCTTCACGCGGATGGTGAGGATGTGTGCATCGTGAACGTCACGGCAGTGGATGCACAGGGCCGCGAAGTGGCAGATGCGGGCGATCTCATCCGGTTCGATGTCTCCGGATCAGGCCGGATCATCGGTGTGGGGAACGGCGACCCGAGCAGCCACGAACCGGACAAGATGGTGACGGGAGCATATCAGCGCCGCTTGTTCAGCGGCAAATGCCAGGTGATCGTGCAAACCGGAACAACGGAAGGAACCCTGACGGTCCACGCCACGGCGGATGGCCTTCAACCCGCCGATGCAAGGGTCCGGCTTGAATCGGCGCCTCTCCGTCCATCGGTCCCCCCGTACACACCGGACGTCATCCAACACCACGGCGTCGGGAAGAAGATCGACTATGGCACACCGATCGACAGCCGGTTTCCCGGTCAGGGGCCTGAGGGATTGATCGATGGAAGGCTCGGGTCCAACGAATACAAAGATGGGATGTGGCAGGGGCGCGAGAGCACGGATCTCATCGCGACGATCGCTCTGGGGGAGAGGACGAAGATCACCAGCATCGGGTCACACTATCTGCAGGACATCGATCCGTGGATCTTCTTCCCGACGAAGGTCACGTATGAGCTCTCTATGGATGGCACGACGTTCACCACCGTTGCGACCGTTCTGCACGACGTGCCCGCGGGGAAAGAGGGTGCCATGACCCGGACGTTCTCGGCAAAGATCACCCCCAGGAATGCCCGCTACGTGCGCATTACCGCGACGAACATCGGCACATGTCCGCCAGGGCACAAAGCCGCGGGAGGGAAAGCATGGCTGTTCATTGACGAGATCATTGTGGAGTGACAAACCCATCACGCATGGCAAGGGCCCGGACGATAGCGTCCGGGCCCTGCACCTTCTGCTTCCCGTGGCACCCTCATCCCCTCAACGGCTGGCCATTCACTCGACGTTCGTCGCCAGAAGCTTCGCGGCCAGCTGCTCCGCGATGGTCTTGAACGCCTTCTCATGATCATTCGGATCGAAGGCCGACGGATCGTTGATCGGCGAACCATACCGGAGATAGATGCTTGCCAGCGTCGCCTTGTACGCTATTGCCGCATCAGGACTTGCCCGCTGCGGTCTTATCCAGCCAGCGAACGAAACGGGTGTACTCCGCATCCGGAAACACGCTCTTGCACTGGACAAGATTGTAGATCGTCGATTCCACGATCCCGGGGATATCCATGTGCGAATCGATATCCATGCTCTTCATCAGCCGGTTGAACTGTCCGGCGTAGCGCACTTCCGGTGACTGCGATCCGGCCGCGCCCTCCTGTGCCAGAGCGGCACTGCCGGCGAACACCACCATGATCACAAGAACACATCCACGAAGCATGCGCGTACTCATCATTCCCTCCCGATCTGAGCGATTGTTGAACTGTGCTTCTTCTTCATGTTCAACAATGATGCCAGAACGTGAAATGCTTCACAATGCGCGTGTTCGGCGTTCAGAGGCCGGACCGTGTGCGATCACCGGTCCCGGAGGGGTGCCACAGAACGTCACACCTGCACGTGCCCGGAAGCGTAACCGCCTCTCTTCGCTACGGTTGACGCCGGCGCACGCCCGTGGCATCGCGTAGAAATGTGGCAGGGAGAGTCCGGGTACCTTCAGTCCGGAGGCGCAGCCTTTCTTCGCAACCGATTATTCAATGCACGCCTGCTCATCCCCAGGAGCGTTGCGGCAATGGATTGATTGTTGTCCGCCCGTTTCAATGCCTCCTGTATGACGCGCTCCTCCGCCTCCCGTAGCGTCGGCAACCGCCCGGGGAATGCAACAAGGTGCTCGTCGCCCTCCGCATGCACGAACGCATCAACCGGTCCGGGGTCATGCACCGCCGGGTCGATCTGCTTGCGGATCGATTCGAGCGAAAGGATCCCGGACCCGTGGAGGCTTACCGCTTCCACGATCAAGCCCTGCAACTCTCTCACGTTGCCCGGGAAGTGGTAGGTGCCCAGCAACGTGTAGAGTTCTTTCGGAACGGTGGGCGGCTTTTTCTTGAGCTCACGCGACGCCGTGGCGACAAAGTGGTTCACCAGATACGGGATATCTCCCGCGCGCTCCCGCAGTGGCGGAATGGCGATGTGATGGGATTTCAGCCGGTAGTACAGGTCCCGCCGGAATCGCTCGCTTGCCTGCATCGTATGGATGTCGCGGTGCGTTGCGACCACGATCCGTGCATTGGAGAGCCGGGCCACATCGGAACCGAGCGGATAGTACTGGCCATCCTGGAGCAGCCGCAACAACTTCACCTGCGATTCGAGACTCAGGTCCCCGATCTCATCGAGGAAGAGTGTGCCATTCTCCGCCTGCTCGATCAATCCCTTCCGTTCGGTGTCGGCACCGGTGAATGCCCCTTTGCGGTGTCCGAAGAGCGTGTCCGAGAACATCGTGTCATCCACACCCGCGGCGTTCACCGTGACCAGCGCCCCCTGCCGGCCGCTCAGTGCATGCACGGCCTCCGCAAAGAGTTCCTTGCCTGTACCGGTCTCCCCGGTGATCAGGATGGGGAGGTTCGTCGCGGCGACCGCTTCGATATACTTGAAGAGATGCTGCACGCTGTGCGCATGGGTGATGATGCGGCGGAAGACCTCCGGACGCTGGATGTCGTCGCGGAGGAGCGACTGCTTCAGCATCTCGTTCTCGCTCCGGACCTGACCCACTTCGAGTCCATGACGGATCGCGGCCACCAACCTCGTATCGTCCGCCGGCTTGAGCACATAATCGTACGCACCCATCTTCATGCACCCGACCGCATTCTCCACATCATTGACCGCGGTGATGATGATGACCTGCGTCCCGGGATGTGTCTCCATGATCCGCGCCAGGAGTTCCCTCCCGGACACATGGGGCATATTGATATCGAGGACGACGAGAGAATATACCCGTGCGGCCAGGAGACCCAACACGTTCCGGCTATCGTTACATGTTTCGATGTTGGTGAGCCCGTTCGATGACATCGTCAGTTCAAGACTCAGGAGGAACTGCTCCTCGTCATCGACAAAGAGGATGGGGTCGGGGGGATACAGGGTGGTCTTCATCGGGCCACCTGCTCGCGTGCAGGCGCGGGTGGCGGCACGACCGGCAACGCGACCTTGGCCTTGGTCCCACGGTTGGGTTCGCTCGTGAGCACGAGCGATCCGCCATGACTTTTCACGATGTTGTACGAGACCGAGAGTCCCAACCCCGTCCCCCCTTTGTCACGCTTGGTGGTGAAGAATGGGTCCATGATATGCTTCAGGTCGGACTCCTTGATGCCGCTGCCGGAGTCTTTCACCACGACCCCCACTTCGCCCGTCTCCCGGGAGCTGTAGGTTTTGATCCTGATCTCGCCCGACGTATCGGCGAGCGACTGGCACGCGTTGGTGATCAGATTGATGACGACCTGTTCCAATTGCTGCGCGTTCCCGGTGGTCAAGGGAAGCGACGGCGCATAATCGATGCGAACGTTCGTTGTGGACCGTTGGATGAGCGGATCGGTCATGGTAACAGCCATCGCCACGATCTTGTTCATATCCACGGACTCGGTCCGCGAGCCTCCGTCGCGCCGGGCATACTCCGTCAGATTCCTCGTGATATTCTGGATACGCTCCGATCCCTGAACGATGTTGTGCAGCGATTGCACCAGCTTGTCGCGTGCGCCGCTGTAGGGCATACCAGCCACACTGAAGTCGCCGTTGTTCGCCTGGTATTCGTCGAGGATCGGCAACACGTCCGCCCAGACACGTGCGAAGAGCCGGGCGTTGAGCAGAATGAAGTTATTGGGATTGTTGATCTCGTGCGCGATGCCGGAGACCAGGATACCGAGCGAGACCATCTTGTCCGCCTGCACGAGTTGCTGCTGGCGGATGGCTTCTTCGGCTTCAGCCTTCTTCTTGCTTGTGATGTCATTGATGAGTCCGTCATAGGCCACCGGCATACCGGAGCCGTCCGTGGTCACGACGATCGTGTTGCGGATCCAGCGCGTGGATCCGTCCCGGTGAACAATGCGGTGCTCGAGCGGGTTGACACGCTCTCCTGCCAGAGCACACCGCGCCTGCTCGAGGACCTTCTCGCGGTCGGCGCGCGGCACCATCCGATACCAGAGGTTCGGATCGGCCTTGTAGTCTTCCGAGGTGTACCCTGTGATCGATACGCATCCCGGCCCGTGATAGGTGTCCACCACCACGCCGTCGCGTATCTTGACGGTATAGATATAATCTGTAAGAAAATCGATGAGCTTCGCGTAGCGTTCTTCCACGAACAGCGTTCTTTCTGCTGAATGAGCGATAAAAATGGCGTATCCCACCTATAGAACACGGAGGGAAGGGACAGGGTTCGGCACGGGGCTGCATGCCATGTCCATCCTTCAAGCGCGGACGCGGCGTAGTGGGAGGAACCATGCATGAGGAAAGATACTGCTTGCGTGCGTGCAACCTTTATCGTATCATTACGATATAAGAACTATGGGACTCTCCAAGACATCATCCTTCGGCGCCCGTGAGAACCGGATCGCCGATCTCGCCAAGGCACTGGCGCATCCCGCGAGGATCGCGATCCTGGAATTCCTTGCCCGGCAGGACGCATGTATCTGCGGCGACATCGTGGATCAGCTTCCCCTCTCCCAGTCGACCGTCTCCCAGCACCTCGCGGAGTTGAAACGTGTTGGCCTCGTGAAGGGCGAGACCGAGGGACCACGCGTCTGCTACTGCATCGACAAGGCTGCGTGGGATGAAGCCCGTCATCTGCTTGCAGAGTTCCTGACCAACATCCGGAAATGCTGCTGACTTTTTTTTGCCCTGACTCATCGCAATATACCGATAACATGCAGAAGGAGAAGCGTGATGGAATCGAACCAGGAGATCAAAGACATGGTGCGCCAGAAGTACGGCGCCATCGCCGGACAATCGAAGGAACAGAACCAGTCGTCGTGTTGCGGCAGCACGTGTGGCTGTTCCGCGCCGGTGGAATTCACCGTGATGGCCGAGGACTATTCGAAACTGGCCGGATATGCACCGGAGGCCGATCTGGCGCTGGGCTGTGGGCTGCCGACGGAATTCGCGCAGATCAAGAAAGGCGATACGGTCGTCGACCTGGGCTCCGGAGCAGGCAATGACTGCTTCATCGCCCGTTCCGTGACGGGGGCAGAGGGCCGTGTCATCGGGATCGACATGACCGATGAAATGATCGCCCGCGCCCGCGCGAACGCAACGAAACTGGGATACACCAACGTCGAGTTCCGACTCGGCGACATCGAGCAGATGCCGGTCGAGAACGATACCGCCGATGTCGTTGTCAGCAATTGCGTCATGAACCTCGTTCCCGACAAGGTCAAGGCATTCTCCGAGACCTACCGGATCCTCAAACCCGGCGGACATTTCAGCATCTCCGATATCGTCCTCAAGGGCGAACTCCCCGAGTCGGCACGCCATGATGCGGCGCTGTATGCAGGCTGCATCGCAGGAGCCGTGCAAAAGGAGGAGTATCTGCGGGTGATCGCAGATGCAGGGTTCGCACAGGTGACCATTCAGAAGGAACGCAAAATTGATGTTCCGGAAGAGATACTGAATAAGTATCTTACACCAGGACAACTGCAGGAACTCAGGGACAACACGATAGGCATCTTCAGCGTCACGGTGTTCGCAGAGAAGCCGGCACGATAAGCGAAGGAACCGACCCATGTACCGAGCGAGCGTACTCTTCGTGTGCATTCACAACAGCGCCCGGAGTCAGATGGCGGAGGCATATCTGAACCACTTCGGCGAGGAGAAGTTCCGCGGCGAGAGCGCAGGCCTCGAACCGGGTGTCCTCAACCCCCTCGTCGTTGAGGTGATGCGGGAGGATGGCATCGACATCTCCCGGAACATCCCCAAGGGTGTCTCGCAATTCCTGAGCAGCGGCAGACAGTTCACGTACGTCATCACGGTCTGCGACGAGACCGCGGCGGAGAAGTGCCCGGTATTTCCCGGCAAGGGAGAGCGCATCCACTGGGACTTTCCCGACCCCTCGTCCTTCACCGGCAGTCGCGAAGAACGCCTGGACCGCTCCCGCCAGGTCCGCGATCTGATCAAGGCTGCCGTGAAGCGATTCGTGGAAACAACCGTTGTCGAAAAGGAATAGGGTCTGCCCGGCCATGAAACGCAGAGATGTTCTCAGAACGCTTGCCGCCGGCGTCCCGGCTGCGCTCCTCAGCAGCCGCACATCAGCCGGGAGTCTGCCGGGGTTCACCCGCTTGCTCGATCCCACCGCGGGTCTGCACTTCGACCCGACATGGGCGGGAGTCGCTCAGGCAATTCGCGACCCCGGCATGGTATCAGGACGCAAAGTTCGGGATCTGGGCGCACTGGGGAGCCCAGTGCCAGCCCGGAGCTGGCGATTGGTACGCGCGCGGCATGTATGAAGAAGGGAGCCGTGTGTACAAGTATCACTGCGCACACTATGGACATCCGTCGAAGGTGGGGTTCAAGGACGTCATCCACCAATGGAAAGCGGAGCGCTGGGACCCGGACCACCTCGTCGGGATGTACAAGAACGCCGGTGCACGCTTCTTTGTGGCCATGGCGAACCATCACGACAATTTCGACAACTACAACAGTGCGCACCAACCCTGGAATTCCGTCAACCTCGGCCCGCGCAAGGACCTCATCGGCGGTTGGGCGAAGGCTGCACGGGCTCATGGCCTCCGGTTCGGCGTCAGCGTTCATGCCGCGCACGCCCATCTCTTCTACGAGCCTGCGCAGGGTTCCGACAACGAGGGGCCTCTCAAGGGGGTCCGGTACGATGGGACCCTGCGCAAGGAAGATGGCAAGGGAACGTGGTGGGAAGGATATGATCCGCAGGAACTCTACGCGCAAGACCATCCCCGGAGCACAGGGAATGATACCGGGAAAATGTGGGAGTGGGGCAATGGCGCGGCGGTCCCCGGGAAGGCCTACTGCGACAAGTTCTACAACCGGACCATCGATCTTATCGATCAGTACGAACCGGACCTCGTCTACTTCGACGACACGGCGCTGCCCCTGTGGCCGATAAGCGATGTGGGTCTGAGGATCGCGGCGCACCACTACAACCGCAGCATCGAGCGGCACGGACGCCTTGAAGCAGTGCTCAACGGAAAGGTCCTGAACGAGGAACAGCGGAAGTGCATGGTGTGGGATATCGAGCGCGGCCGCAGCAATCAGATCGAGCCGTTCGTGTGGCAGACTGATACCTGCATTGGCAGCTGGCACTACGACCAACGGCGCGTGGACGAGAACACGTACAAGTCGCCCGCAGAGGTCATCCATGGGCTGGCAGACATCGTCAGCAAGAACGGCGTTCTGCTTCTCAACATCCCGGTGCGCGGCGACGGAACGATCGACAGCAAGGAATCGGCGATCGTGGAAGCGGTCGGCGCGTGGATGAAGGTGAACGGTGAGGCGATCTACGGTACACGCCCATGGAACGTGTTCGGCGAGGGGCCAGCGATGGAGAAGGCGAAGCCCATCAAGGATCAGGGATTCAATGAAGGGGGAGAAGCGTTCGGCGCTCAGGACTTCCGCTTCACGACGAAGGGCGACGCGCTCTACGCTATTTGCCTGGCGAGACCGGACCGTGGCACCGTGTCCGTGAAGAGCCTGGGATCAGAATGTGCTCTCCGTCCTCAACAGATCCGTCGGGTAGAGGTGCTCGGGGGTGGCACACTGCATTTCGAACGGAGCACCGACGGACTGACGATCTCCCTCCCGGAGCGCGATGCGACCCGGCCGGAAGCGCTGGCATTCAAGATCGTGTAGTCCCAGCCCTGTGCCCGGCATCAGGCGCCGGGGTCCTCGTACACCGCCGAACTGCCGAACCGCCCGGCAGCCCAGAGGGTCAGAAGAGAAGTGATACCCGCTATGGCGCGCTTCTCGTCCTCCTCGTGGATCACAAGTCCGTATGTGTCGGCCACGAAGTGGAGGTCCTGCAGGACCTTCGCCGCCATGGGGCGATCGATCTCTCCGTGCCAGTAGTCAACCTGGTCCAGGATCATCTTGTCATGCCGACGGAAGAACTCGCCCAGAGAAATGACGTGCACACTCAGTGATGTGCGGGGCTTGGCGATCGCCATGAGATCAACGAGATATTGGTCCCACAGATGCGCGAGCGACCGGTGTTCCGGCCTGCGCAGGTAGCGTGCACGCGCGATCGAGAACCGTGCTTTGGTCTGTACCCGTTTGCGGGGGATCACCGGATGCAGGTCAAAGACCGGCTCACGGTGATCGCGGTCGTATTCATCCTTCAGGTGATACACCCACCTGTTTCTCAATTCGCCCCAGGACAGGATCATCAACACCGCTTTGACCTCACTGTCGAGCACGATGAACTGCCCGCGCTCCGCCTTCACGATCGCCACCCAGTGACTCCACTTGTACAGACAGAGGAGCGCCGGAATGCCGCGCCGGAGGTAGCCAAGGAGTTCGGTGCGCGCTTTCTCGGGCCGATGCCGCCGGATCATGGGCAACTCGCAGTGGTAGTGTCGCGCCGCCAGGGCGAGCTGCTTTTCGTCCGTGCCGTTGTCCACGCTGGTACCGGCGATCCGGGTGATCGTTGCCTCATCAGCGAAGATGCCGAGAGTGATGAGTGCGTGCTTCAGGGCGAATGGCCCGCACTGCCAGACGTTCGGCTGGGGAGTGATACCCATGAACAGAGTCACCGTATGTGATCGATGTTTATTCGGTGCAAGGTAGGTAATCTTCACACAGGACGCAACGGAAGGTGTTGTCTTTGCCCCCCGAACTCCCTTTATTATCTGGAGAAGGAGAACCCCGGCATGCCCTCCCGAAGACCACGACCCGATGTCCTGCTCCTGTTCAACCAGGTAGGAAGCGATGAATATGAAGCCCTGAAGAACGTTGATCCGGCCAGCCTGGGATTCACCCCCTCCTACCCCATCGCGGTGGCCACGGTTCAGGATGAGATCAGCGACATCGCCAAAGCCCTGGAGAACGAGGGGTTTCAGGTGCGCGTCGTCAATGTGAAGGACGATCTCCGTATCCTGCAGAACGCCCTTCGTCGGAACCCGGACGTGGTCTTCAACCTTGTCGAGTCCTTCCACGACAGGCAGGGCCTGGAAGGCTCTGTTGCGGGCCTGTACGACCTGTTTCAGATACCGTATACCGGTGCCGGCCCGTTCGCCCTGGCGCTCTGCAACCGCAAGGCCCTCGCCAAACAGGTCCTCCTGGCGCACGGTATCCCCACACCCAGATTCAGGCTCCTGCACAAGCCCGCCATCCCCCGCAGGCATGGCCTGCACTACCCCCTCATGATCAAGCCTGCGCGCGAGGACGCCAGCGCCGGGGTCAGCAAGGACTCGGTGGTCCATGATTACGGGTCATTGGTGGGACAGCTGGAGAGGATCTTCGCGGAGTTCTCCCCGCCGATCCTGGTCGAGGAGTACATCGAAGGCAAGGAACTGCATGTCGCCGTCATCGGCAACTCTCCCCCGCGCGTCCTTCCGATCATCGAATTCGATTTCTCGGAGTTGCCACCGGACAGTCCGCGCATCATCAGTTATGACGCAAAATGGAATCCCCTGCACGAGGAGTACCACCGCATCCACACCGTGTGTCCTGCGCGCCTCAGCCAGCGTGTCCTCCGGAGGGTCGAGGACATCGCCGTTCGTGCATTCCAGGTGACCGGCTGCCGCGATTATGCGCGGTTGGATATCCGTCTCGACAGGAAGAACCGGGTATCGGTCCTCGAGATCAACCCCAATCCGGACCTCACCGAAGGGGTCTCGTTCATGGAATCCGCGGAGAAGGCAGGCATGACCTTCGGTACGACGCTCCGGACCATCGTGGAGTATGCCCTGGCGCGCAAGATCCCACCGTCGCCCCCCACCGGACCCGCACCATGGAAAGCGGTGGGCACCTGAGTTCAGGCGATGGCCACCCGGAGAATGATCAACACGGCAATTCAGGGCGGAACAACCGGAAGAGGCCGGTGATCCGTTCGCGATTCATCCGGCGTCGCACTCCAGGATGAACGCCGTCCCGCCCTCCCGTTCGATGCGGAGCGTTCCCTCGATCTGCTGGGTGAGCATATCGACAAGTTTCAGGCCGAACCCGGGAGACGATTGCAGTTCGAACCCCGGGGGGATCCCGACACCATCGTCACGGACCTCGACCCGGGCCCGTTTCCCCTGCACGGTCGCCGCTATGCGGATCATCCCCCCCTCCCGCCCGGCGAACGCGTACTTCATCGCATTCGTCAGCAGTTCATTGACAATGAGCCCGACCGCCGAGAGCTGCCTCGTCTCCATCGGGAAGTCCTGAATGTCCACCTCCAGTTGCACCACATCCTTGTTCGGGAAACCCGCCAGGATATCCCTGATGAGGGCCTGAAGATACGCAGCGACAGGGAGATCCCGGAATCCTTCGGAACGGTACAGCTTCTCATACAGCAGCATCATACTCTGGATGCGACGCCGGGCATCACCGAGTGCCCCGGCGAGCGCAGGGTCATTCATGCTCCGCGCCTGCAGCGACAGCAGGCTCATGACCGTGTTCATATTGTTCTTGATGCGGTGATGTACTTCTTTGAGCAGCAACTCCTTTTCCTGAAGGAGATGGGTGATCCTGTCCTGCGCCCGTTCCTGCTCCGTGATCAACCTGGCCTGCTGGATATTCTGGTAGGCAGCACGGGACAACTGCCCTGCCATCGAAAAGAGCATCGTCGCGATCCGTTCGAACTGCGCGCGCGTCATGGCAGGGACCTGGCGAAACGCCTCGATGAACAGATCCTCGTCCGCGCCGATCTCGCGCGCATACGCGCACATCACTTCGTCCGATTGGGTCTCATCGCGCACCTGACCGATCAACCAATTCGCGATATGCCGGTTGCCGACCGTGATGCTCGCGCCCGCATCCCATAACCCACCGCTCAGGCATTGCTGCACCACGGGCCCCGCCGGATGATACCGGCCGATGGCCGCATCCGACCGGAAGCAGTTCACGCAGCCCCGCTCCGTCTTCCGGATGATATCACTGCACAGAGAGGTGAAATTGCTGGGCGCAGTCAGTGGCGTCCCATCGACATGCGTAATGATGGATGCGACCCCCGTGGCATCGGAGAACTCGTCCTGAATGCGCTGGATCTCCTCGCGGTCGAACAGGTCTTCGAACGTGACGTCGCCTTGCTCGCCGGGCTGGGTCAAAGCATGGATACGTCGTTCGATCACTTCCCTGCTCCGTTTGTTCTCCGTGATATCCCGTCCGTACACGCTGACCCACGAACAGTCCTTCACCGGGATCACCAGCAGAGAATACTGCCGCACATCGCTCAGCATCTCTCTCCGTGTGGAGGCGCGGCGCTGGACCGCAGCGGTGACAACCTCCTGCCATTCCAGCGGGATCCGCTGCACCCGCGTGCACTTCCAGGCAGCCAGGACCGGATCGCTGGCCCTGTTCGCATAGAAGATGGTTCCATCCTCCCAGATCCGCATGACCGGATCGGGGTGGTCGTCGGTCAGGTGCGAGAGCATCTGGACCTCTTCCTCGGCTCTCTTACGGGCGGTGATATCAAGATAGATCCCGAGGATCCCGATCACCTCTCCATCGCCCCGCCGCAAAGGGATCTTGCTGGTGAGCAGGGTCATGGTCGCCCCCTCAGGGGTGGTCTGGGGCTCTTCGATCAGAAGTTTCGGTTGACCGCTTTCGATCACATGGCGGTCGTCGGCCCGATAGAGCTCCGCCTGGTCGCGCCACCCCATGGCAAAATCATCCTTCCCGATGATCTCCCCGGGGGAAGTGAACCCGGCATCACGGGCAAAGACCGTATTGCAGCCCAGGTAGACAAGGTCCCTGCTCTTCCAGAACACCCGCGCCGGGATCGCGTTGATGATGTCCTCGGTGATCTGCTGCGAGGTGGAGAGCTCCGTCTGAACGCGCGTCCGTTCGGCGAGCTCGGTCGTGAGGCACTGATGGGCATGGAACAACTCGATCGCCATCTCGATCGATGACCGCAACACGAAATCCCCCGAATCCTTGATCACGTAGCCATACCGGGTGATCCCCCGGACCTTCGCCACCATATCCTCCTCCTGGTGGGAGGTCAGGAACACAATAGGCACATTCCTCTCCGCGAGGATCCGGGCCGCCGCATCCGGGCCGCTGATCCCCCTCCCCAGATCGATATCCATAAGGATCAGGTCGACCCGCGCATTCCCGAGCGCGACGCGGACCGCCTCTTCACCCGAGTGCACGACACGAACGGAGTACCCGAAACCCCGGAGTGCCGTTGCTTCCGTCAGTGCGATGATCGCCTCGTCCTCGACCAGCAGGATGGAACGTTCCTGGTTCACGCTCATGATACCTCGCGTCTGCAGATCAACATTCTGTACCCCCGTTACAGCCTGATCCTGATCCCGAGATCCCCCATCATGCCGTAGTACTGCACATTGCTGGGGAGTGCGGTCTTCTGATTGATGTCGGTGTCCATGATGCCGGTGAGATTGCTCAGCGACAGGAACATCTGGATCCCGTACCACGGAAGTTCCTGCTTCACGGCCAGGTCCCAGCGCGTGGCGCTCGCGGAATTCACCCTGTTCTGCATCCAGAAATCCGGCCGTTTGAAGATGTTATCCTGATACAGCATGGAGAGCCGCGCCGAGAACCCCATGTAATCGTACCCGAGAGAGAGATTCAGGATGTCGTTGGGCTGATTCAGGAGCCGTGTTGTGTAGGACGTGTCGCGCACCGTGACGGTCGAGTTGCCGTCATCATCATAGCTCACATTCACCTCACTCCGCGGATAACTCGCGTCCGAGAAGATATGCGTATAATTGATGAGGAACACCAGGCCGGAGAACGGCGGTGGCAGGTACCAGAAATTCGTCTGCCACTCCGCCTCGATCCCCTTCACATCGATCGGCAGCGGATTGTTGATGTAGGTGTTGAACTCGTAGAGATGATTGTTCGCCTGCGGCAGATCGGGATAGGCGCTGAGATCGCTGATGTACGTCCGGGAGAAGAAGATGAGCCCCGTGATGCGCTTCAGAAACCCGTTCACCGTAAGCAATCCCAGCTCATTCGAATGGAACGACAACACGAGGTCCAGATTCTCCGACCGTGCCGGCTCGATCCGGAAGTTGTTGTATTGAATGGCCGCATCACCGATATAATACCGTGGCGTGATGCTGCTGTAGTCCGGATAGTTCAAAGTATTGGTGTACGCGGCATGGATCGTGAACCATTCGAGGGGAGTATACCGGAGATGCACCATCGGCAGGAAATATCCGTGCGATTGTGTCACGGTCGTATCGCCACCCTGGATCCCCCCCGGCACCGCCGTGCCCCTCATGGCATGATAGGTCGTCGAGAGGTTCTGATACCGGACACCCGGGAGGATCTTGATATCCTCACCTATCCTGAGGGTGAACATGGCGAACGCCGCACTCTTGGTCTCATTCCCCCCATAGTCATTGAAGACCGATTCGAGCTTGTTCCCCTGATAGACATCAGGGTTCATATCCTCTTTGAAGAACGGCATGATGGTCCACATGGGACCGGTCTTGAGCGAATAGGGAAGCGGATACTCTCCCTTGAGGAATCTCCCCGCTGTGTAGCTCTCATCGAGGAACGGCAGCATGCTGATGCGGCCGTTGCTCCCGTAGGACGGATACTTCATGAGGGCATGGTCGATCGCTGCTCCGCCAAGCCAGTAGTTCCCTCCGTCGATGGCATTCAGATCGAACTCCCGCTTCCTATAGAGCACGGATCCTCCGAACTTCAGCGTCCCGGAAAGCATGTCCGTGATCCCCATACTCGTCTCCAGATCGATGGAGCCGTTCAGCGTCCGCTCGCTGGAAAGCACATCGGAGAGGCGGAACCGGGCAAGGATCGTCGCAGCGGGATCGGGGGTCGCCATCATGGCAAGGGCCCGGGGGTCGAGCTTCGAGAGATCACCCTTATTGGAGAATCCTGCATTGGCCATCTGCCAGAAGCTGAACAGAAGATCCTCGGGATTCAGGCTCTCTGAATATGTGTGCGATGCCTTGATCTTGACCCGGAACAGGGGGATCTCCTGCTTGATGCTCAGGATGTTGGTCACACTCGTGAGCTCGTTCCTGGTCTCCTCCGCGGAATAGTAGATCATGTTCCGTTGCCACGGGAGTTCCTCCCCCGTGCGCAGGCCATACGTCCTGCTCCGGTTCACGGAGTTCAGGAACCCGATCTCGCCCGTCTCATGCTGATAGTCCACGACGAAGACGCCGCCGATACGCTCACGCCTGCGCTGGATATCGTCAAGATTCATCTGCGAAAGATCCGGAACCCCCGCATCGCCATGGGTCTTGTCGGTCAGATTGAAACTTGCCGACAACGAGTGTGCGCTCAGGTTGCGGCGCTCCGCGGTGGCCTGCAGGAAGAACCCGAGACTCTCATCAAGGAACCGTTTCTCCATCGACCCGGTCAACCTGTAGTCGTTGTACGTCCGACGCAGGTCGTTGTACCCGCCCTGCACACTGATCTCCGCGCGCGGGAGCCACCACGGCCGGTCATCGGCCGCGGCCCCCTTCATGGCCTTGCGCATGTCGAAGTTCACCACACCACCGAGCACCGTTGCATCCATATCAGGTGTGATCGCCTTGATCACCTCGATCCCGCCCAGCATGCTGGAAGAGATCATGCTGAGATCCATGCCCCGGTCTCCCAGAAGTCCGATCGAGGATTCGCCCTGATTGGCATCAGCGGAAACGATATTATTACGCGACGTGACGTTGCTCGAGAGCTCGACGCCATCGATGGTGATCTGATTGTACTGCGGTGAAAGCCCGCGGATGACGACCTGAGCACCTTCTCCACCAGTCCTGATCAATGAAACCCCGGGAAGCCGGCCGACGGATTCCGCCGCGTTGACATCCGGCAATTCCTGAATACGGGCAGCGGAAACGACATTCATGATCGGCATGGCCGAGAGCTGCTGGTTGATGGCCTCTTTCTGGCCTGCCGCCTGTGCCGTAACGACCACCTCCTGCCCTTCAACGCCGACCGCGGACAACTTGAACTCCTGCCTGAGGGTCACATCTTCTTTCACCAGGATCGTCACCACTTTCTGAAGATATCCCACGTACGCCGCCCGGAGACTGTGGGAGCCCGGAGGGAACATTCCGGATGATGAACTTCCCATCCATGTCGGTCGACGCACCGAGACTGGTCTTCAGTATCATGACGTTCGCGCCAGGCAACGGGTCGCCGGTCTGTGCATCGCGGACGGTACCTTCGACCGTCCCGCTGGAGGCGGCAAGCGCCACCGGCTCGGCCAGCAGGACAATGAGTGTGAGACAGACGAAGGCGATGATCGGGCGGGCGTATACCTTGAACATGACGTCAGTCCTTCCGAAAAAGAATAAAGAGCAATGCACGACTGGTAACGATGATTCAATTCACAAGAATATGGACGATCCTGCATGCATGCCCCGTGCTCCGCGGATCCCGGTCGGCAGAGATCCTCAGACGGAGAACATGGCTGCCCTGAGGTAGGGCACGCTCAAGAACGTAGTACCACGGCAGGTGCAGCCCGGCACTCCACGGCGTGAAGAGGTTCTGTTTCCTGAATGCCCCGCCGTCAACCGCAAACTCGATGACGCCCGCATCTTTTCCCGCTGCCACACAGATCCCCACGGCGTTCCCGGCAAAAGGCACGGTCAGCTCCGCCCCGGGCTTCAGAGCCTCGAGCACCGGAACATCAACAAACCCCTTGCGCGTTTCCGTACCGTCCTGCGGCCTCCAACACTCCACGATGGACCACCCCTCTCCCCGGGAAGCGATGCGGATATCCGCATAGTCCCCATGGAAGTAACTGTCACGGTCCAACGGCTCCGGAAGCGGATACCCGGCAGGGGGAACGTGGAGATCGATACCGTGCCAGCACGCTTCGAGCAACCGCCGTATGGACCGATAGTACAGCTCCTGACCGAAGGGCGAAGGGTGGAGATCCTTGAAGTCCCCTTCCCATGTGAACTCGCCCCGATCGATCCGCGCCGTGACCTCCCTGGCAAGATCCAGCATCGGCACATCATAGTGCGCAGCGACAGAATCATGCATACGTATCTCGGCAGGCACGATCCCCTTCCGGTACGACGCCATTTTCTCTGGATCCACAAAGCACATCACCACGATGTCCATCGCGGGATTCGCAAGGCGGGCGTGACGAACGATGCCTTCCATACCCCGGATCTGTTCCTCGGGAGGGAAGCCATTCGTTGCATCGTTGACCGCCGCTTCTTCGAACAGCAGATCGACCTTCCCCTTACCGAGCACATCACGCTGCAAACGGAATGCGCCCGGTGTACTGCCGGTCGAAGCGATACCGGCAGCGATGAACTCGAAGGATGTTCCCGGAAACCGCTGGCGCAGGTAGGCCGAGACCGAATCCCGCCACCCCGGATTCTCGGTGATGGACCCTCCGAGGAAAGCGACTCTCCCCGCTTTCGTCCGGGTGAAGACACGCGCGCAGTTCGCAAGGCCTCCGCGGATCACATGATACGATATGTCGGTCGAGACTCCACGCCCGGGTTGCGCTGATGCAGGAATGCAAATCGTGGCCCAGGCAACGATGGCGATGCAGAAAAGCGGGATCCCGGATAGTTTCCATGCCCGAACACCCCGAGCTTGATGCATCATGGGAGACATCTGATCTTCCTGGGATTTCGAGAGGTGTCTACGGGTGTCGGTGACGCCCCGACGTGAGGACACAACAAGATAGGATTTTGAAAGAAGGAACACAAAGCCGGCGTGATCCTCGCCGGGCTCCGGCCCGCCATCGGCCGCCCGGGCATGACCTCTGCCCGGCGGCCGACGACCCGGATGGCCGAATCCCTTCTCAGGGACAGGAGGCCACCTTAGATCATCATCTTATATCCGGTTCGGAATCCGATGCTGTTCTTGCGGGAAATGTCGAAAAATCGCACCGATACATCAATGGCCCCACGAGTACCTGCCGGTATCTCCACGCCGATGGAAGGGGCGATCGTGAAATTCGCCTCCGACCCGGAGATCGAGCCAGCATATCCATGCGAGGTACCGCTGACCGAGACCGTACCGAACATCAAACCGAGTTCGAGATGACCATAGGCACGGATCCCATTGCCGGATTGTGATACGAACAGGTGAGGGTAGTATTTCGCGCCGACGAGAAACGGTACCCCGCTGTACGTCGCCGAGACGCCGGAGGGCAGGTCCTTTGCGCTCCAGGTAAGAAAGCCGATCTTCCCCGTGAGAGTTGTGTGCGGTCCCACAACGAGATCGAACTGAGCAGTCCCGCCGAACCCTGTCCCCCAATTGTCGCCGAACGAACCCACGGGCAGCATGAGATCCACACCGGCGCCGACCGCCATTGGAGCCTGTGCGAAGGCTCCGACAGAGATGAACAACAGGAGGGCTGCAGCGCTAAGCACGGATATGATCATCTTCATGACACGACTCCGGAAATGATGATTGAGAAGTGGATTGTAGGGTCCTGAACGCCTGCTAATTCAATATGACCACGAATACGATATCGGGTGGCGGAGAGCCTGCGAGCCCACCGGAGCCCCCCAGGGCTGGCAAAAACCTCACCCCACAGACCCTTGCCGGGATCCTCACATACATCATACAACCGATCTTCATGGACATGCCGGGATCCTGGAGACGACGGGGATGCTGTTTCTCAAGTCAATGAGCGTTTCAGTCCTTCACCTGTATCACGGATTCCCCGATAGAAAAGTGACATTGCAGGAGTTCATCCAATATCCTATCTTCTGAATGTGAGGGTCTCTCCGCGTTCTCACTTCTCTCAAAGCCGGTCTCATGGACCTGACGATACTCCTTGAAGAGGCACGATCGGGCAGCGATGATGCCCTGCAAACGCTTGTGCCTCTGGTGTACGACGAACTCCGCCGTGTCGCTTCGAACCACCTGCACACCGCCGGGCCCGGGCAGACGATGGTTACCACGGAACTCGTCCACGAGACATTCCTGAAGCTTGTCGGAAGCCGTCATCTCACCTGGGAGAACCGGGGCCATTTCTTCTGCATCGCCGCAACATCGATGCGCCAGATCGTGATCGACCATGCCCGGGCACGTCACGCCGACAAACGGGGTGGACAGAGCATCAGAGTCCCGTTTGACGATGCGTTCGCACTCGAAGGATCGACGTCCGGATCTCTTGAAGAACTTGACGACGCACTCAGTGCGCTCGGGAAGACCGATGCGCGATCGGCCCGCATTGTTGAATTCCGGTTCTTCGCAGGATTGACCAACGAGGAGATAGCCGAACTCCTGCACATTTCCGTCAGGACGGTGATCCGCGACTGGGAATTCGCCCGCGCCTGGCTCTTCCGCTTCATCAACGAAGCACACACCGACTGACCGTGGAAACCGAACGGCTCAAGGATCTTTTGGTGCAGGCGATCGCTCTTCCCCGCGAAGAGCACGATGCCATGGTCGACACACTGCACGCGATCGAACCGCACCTTGCCACCGAACTCGCGTCACTCATCACGGCACACCGTGAGGCAGGCACATTCCTCGAGCAACCAGCTCGCATCTCGATCATCGAACCGCTCCCTCCGGCGCCCTCCAGCATTGGACCATATCGCATCCTCCGGCTGCTTTCCACGGGCGGCATGGGGGAGGTCTACGAAGCAGAGGTGAGCGGAACGGTCCCTCCCCGTCGTGTGGCGATCAAAGTGATCCGCCGGGAGTTGACATCGCCGGAGGTGATCCGGCGATTCGGCGTTGAGCGGCACAGTCTGAGTCGACTGGATCACCCCAACATCGCGCACTTGCTCGACGGTGGAACCACCGAAGACGGAGCGCCGTATCTGGCCATGGAATTCGTCGAAGGAGAGCGGATCGACGAGTTCTGTGAACACCAACGCTGCTCGATCGATCAACGACTGAGGGTCTTCCTGCGCGTGTGCGAAGCGGTCCAATATGCGCACGGCCAGCTGATCGTCCACCGGGACCTCAAACCCGACAATATCCTGGTGACCCCGGATGGAACTCCCACGCTGTTGGATTTTGGTATCGCCAAACTCCTGGATCCGCTGCACTCTGCATCGTTGCCAGGCCAGACGCGACCGGGAGTGAACCTGTTCACTCCCGAGTACGCGAGCCCGGAGCAGACGGAAGGGCGCGAGGTAACGACGGCCAGCGACGTCTTTTCTCTGGGCGTACTTTTGTACGTCCTTCTCACAGGGCATCGCCCCTTCACCGGCGAAAGCACCTCCTCACCGGTCGGATCTCCCCGCGTCGCCTGGGAGCCCCCGGAACCCAGCAGGAGGGAGATACACATCGCAACCCCGGAAGGAGTGAGGCGAGCGAGGAGACGCCTGAGAGGAGACATCGATACCATCATTCTCAAGGCTCTCGAGCGGGATCCCCGGAGGAGGTACTTCTCCGTCGAGCAGTTTGCAGAGGACCTCCGCCGCCATCTCAACCACCTCCCCATTCAGGCACGGCCAGCTCCGGCCATGCGCCGCGTGTCCAAGTTCCTCCGCAGACATCGTGTTCTCGTCGGTACCGTGACCGTTGTCACGCTGGGACTCGTCGTGGGACTCATCGTCGCGGTGCACCAAATGCGTGAAGCGCAAAAGGAAAAGGCGCGCAACGAGAACGTCAATACCTTCCTTACCGATATGCTCGGCTATTCGAATCCCTTGCGCCCACTGAGCGGGTCTCCACGCACGGCCACGATCATGGAGGACGCTCTTGATGATGCAGCAAGGAGACTGGAGAGCGAAGAATTCTCCGATCAGCCAGAACTCCGCATACAACTTGAACGGATCCTCGGGGATGCTTTTGGCCACCAGGGACGATACGATCTGATGTACCAACACTATAGAAAGTACATCCAGCTCTCTTCAGAGCACCCAGGGATCACGGGAGTGGAGATGCTCGACACCCAGGCCCTCTGGGCAATGGAGCTCTTCGCGCAAGGAAGACTCCCGGAGTCAGAGGATCTGTTCCGCCGGACACTTCCGGCCATGCGCCTCGCTGCTGCCCGGGGAGATATCAAGCGCGATCTGTTCGCGGGGGCACTCAACAATTTCGGATGTCTTCGCAGGACGCAGGGTGACTCGAAGGAGGCGGAGGCCTCGTTTCGCGAGGTGCTTTCGATGGGGCCGGTGTTCAACCCGGATACGTACGTCATCGCCAGCGTGACCCGCGCAACCCTGGCATCGGTCCTTGCGGATCAGGGGAGATTTCAGGAAGCGCTCGCAACCGCACGGGAAGCAGTGGAAGAGAGCCACCGCGAAGGGATCGATTCCACTGCGGAGGCGGGTTTTGTGATGACGATCTATGGAGGGTTCCTGACCGAAGCCGGGAGGACAGCGGAAGCAGACACACTGCTCGGCGATGCCCGGAAGATCTTGTTCCGGCTCCTTGCCCCGTCAAATCTCTGGACGGCAGACAACACGCGCAATGAGGCAGCACTCTTCTACAGGCAACGCGACTACGCAAAGGCATTGGCCTTTGCCGACGAGGCTCTCCGCGTGTACCGGAAGAACTTTGGCACGCACTACGACACCTACCCGATAGCTCTCTCGATCAAAGGCTTGAGTCTGCACAAGCTCGGACGGGCGGCGGAGGCTGAGAAAGAACTGCGTCAAGCCGTTCGGCTCCGCACCACATCTCTCCCCCACGGGCATTTCTTCACAGCACTCGCTACCGGGGCGCTGGGCGAGTTCCTTTCGGACCACAGACGTTTCAGTGAGGCCGAGTCTCTCCTCGTCCCGAGCTACAGGGACCTTGTCACCTCGCAGGGCCCGGACAATCCGCGAACGATCCTCGCGCGGAGTCGCCTGTATGATCTGTACATGGCCTGGAACAGACCGCGGGAGGCCGCCGCCTATGGTGTCACCAGCGCGGGGTCTTTTCCGCTCTGACCGACGCCACTCACCGTGGCCACCGGTCCTTCACCGGCAGAAGTTTTGGGAAGGCACTGTGCGGTTCCACCTGGTACCAATACGCCACCGAAGCAACGTCATCGGCGAGCGGACGGTAGCCACCCGGGGTTCCGGTGTACCACCCGAGCGCCTGGATCGTCATGCGTAACTCTTTCTGAAACACGATGGGATCCATAACGTGCCAGCGGTACAGGCTCCACTTGCGCGGGCCGTTCTCACCGGCATTCCTGTTGTCCAGAACGTTCCCTGCATATGCCGTACTATAGAGTTCGGGGAACCCGTAGCTCCCACCGAAGTAATCCTCCGTGCCGGTCCCGCAGATCGTCGGGAACTTCCCATCACCGTCGATGAAGAATTTCACCTCGCCCTCACCGAACCACCCCGAGTGCAACTGCGTCCAGGCAAGGAACGTTCCAACGTACTTCCCCTTTCCTTTGACGCCATCCAGGATCGTATAGTCCGGATGCGAGGGATCGACAGTGGACTTCCGCCATTGCGCATGAAAGTAGCCGGTGTTCTTCGGCACGTCGCCTTTTGCATAGGTGATCTGATAGGTCAGCAGCGCAAGGTCCCTGTCACTCTCATTGGTGAATGTCACGCGTGCGCGTTTCCGGAACGGCATGGGCCAATAGCAATTGAGTGAGGACATCGGATTCACGACGACCACCGCTGAATTGACCTTCGCAAAGATGTCGTGTCCCACGGCAAAGAAATCGGTCATCGGCACTTCGACCGATGGCTCCTTTTCATCATCCCAATAGAACCGGAGGATGCATGCCCGTCCATTCCCTGCCCAGTTGGTTTCGGTTGCCATCCAGATATGCTGGATGGTCCCGGGCCCTTCCACGTCCATGATCGTGATCGTTTCCCCTGCCTTCGGCTTCACAAAGGGCCGCACCTTCCATCCCTGGCCCAGATGCGCTGCCGACTTCGAGAAGGGCAGGTCCGGATCCGACGGGTTGGGGACCGCCATCCCACCTTTCCCCCGTTCGCCAGTCGGATTCTCCGGGGAGACCAGGCGGGTTTCCGTCTCATTCATCAGCGGAAGGCTGCCAAGGCCGAAGTTCAGCACAGGATCACTCCCCGTAGCGGTCTGAGCAACGACCGCTGTACAGGGGAGGAGCGCGGCCACAAGAAGGATCGAGAGTGTTCTCATAATCATCTCTGCCAGAGTATGATGCACCACACGGGAAAAGGAGGGCAGGCTGTACGGGAGCGTTCAATAGGTGGCCTGCCACTCGTTCCGGTAAGGTAACAATCTGAAACTTGATTCTCTCGTTTTTTTTGTTTCTTTTCATCCGTTCCAACGCCCGCACACAATGCGGACTCTCCCACGCACCCATCCGTACCCACCGTGACCTGCACACGGTGCCGTTCCTTTCGATGAATCAGTCGGTCGCCTGTTCTGCCCACCTCTTGGGGAGGCCTAGACACATGCATTTCCATTTGCGCAACCGGTCTTTCGCCGTTGTGCTTGCGGCACTGATGGTCGCGTGGGTTCCCGCGCACACCCAGATCTCCGTCCTCTCCGCCATGCTCCAGATGAAGCCCGATTGCCCTGCCTACCCGGGCGATTGGCAGACCGACCCATCCATCGGGACTCTGACGATCATGAACTCGGTGATGGGGTATGCGCCGACCGTGGTCGTCGAGGTCCGCATCTACCGATATCCCTCACGCACCCAGATCGTCGCCGGAACGAGCGATCCGCTGGTCCTCAACCCCGGCCCCTCACCCACGGTGCTGAACAATACCCAGTTCCTGAGCCTGCGCAGCGTCAAGTACGAGCAGTCGCTGAGGGACCTCGCTGCAAAGACCGGACGGCTCCCCGAGGGACAATACGTTGCGTCGGTGATCATCACGGAGTACCCGGGGACCAGGATCGCGGTGACGGAAACGTTCTCGAACCCGTTCACGGTATCGTATCCGTCACCCCCCGTCCTCTGGAGCCCGGCCGACAAGGATACGGTCACAATGCCGATACCGATCCTGCAATGGGAGCCATCGTTTCCCCCTCCGGTTTCGCCCATGCACTATTCCCTGCGGATAGTCGAGGTGCTCAAAGGACAGACCCCTTCCACCGCCATGGCCTCGAATGCGGTCGCGCAGTATGAGAACGACAACCTCTTCGTGACCACGCTCCAGTATCCGATCGATGGCTATCCGCTGCACAAAGGATCGGTGTACGCCTGGCAGGTGCAAGCCCTCGATCAGAATAACTACCCGGTCTCATCGAACAATGGCTATTCGCAGATCTTCAGTTTCACGTACGCGAACAAGCCCGGGCCGGAACCACGGCCCCGCCCGAGTTCAGAATGTCTGACGCTGCGGGCCGTGTCGCCCGAACATGGCGGGAAATGGAAGACCCTCACGATCCCGACGTTCAGCGTGAAGACCACACCGGGGATCAACACCTCCGGACTGAAGACCCTTCACCTGCAGGTATGGGAGGCAAGCCGCTCTGCCAGCGGTGACTCCACCGGCACAGCCGCCGATCCCCTCGTCTCAACAGTGCTCGATACGAACGCAACAGCACTCACGATCACCCCTCAGGCGAACAGCACCCTCCTGAGCGTCAACCTGGACACGAGCCGGGCCGGCATGCACTTCGCACCCGCCCTGATGAAGAAGTACCGGTGGCAGATCGTCCTGTCCTATGACAAGCGCACGATACGTGAGGATGGACTCGAATGCGACAGGGACACGGTCACGAGCGGTTCGTACACGTTCCTCTATGACACGACCAACACCGAGCCAACCGCGGGTTCGTGCAAGGACGATTGTTCAACCCCGGAGCCGGCAGACAAGAAGCCATCCGGTGCGTCCTTCACCGTGGGAGATTCGATCCGCGCGGGCAAATTCACGATGTTCATCACCGAAGCACATGGCTCCGGCGGGGCGTTGTCCGGGAAAGGCTTCATCTCCATCCCGATGATCCGTGCGAAACTCGCCGTGGAGTTCAGCAACATCCAGGTGAACGCCGGGAAGGAACTGATCGACGGCGAGATCACCGGGATCCAGGATCCCGGATCGCACCTCTCCCGTGAGCAAGCGAACGGCCTGGGAACCGGTCTCAACCTGACCACAAAGGAGATCGAAGCTGCACATGCGATCGCCTCCGGCGCCTCACGGGCTCTGAACGGGTTGACCGGCGCCGAACCGCTCATGCTGCCGGTCGGGATCGACAATGAGATCGGCGGTGAGCGGTATGTCATCGGAGTCATCGGCGCGGTGTTCAAGCCGACCGCCGCGTACCTCAACGCGGCGATGTCCTACCCGATGCCGGACCTGGGCCCCGGCTTTGGCCTTGGCCTCGGCGCACGTGATATCTGTTTCTCTCCGGATGGATTTGGCGGGGACGGCAACGTGACGCTCTACCTCGCATCGGATATCGGCTACGAGTACAACGATACATGGAGCTTCGCGTTCCTGTCCCCGAAGGACGGAGACAAGGGGTGCGCCGTCACCTTCGATTGCAAGGGCTTCAAACAGTTCGAGGTGAGTGCCGAAGTGCAGTTCCCGCGGACGTGGCTGCGCCCCTTCCCGAACGACGACGGCACCTCCAGAGTGCGCGCGAGCTTCCGGACCCTCGTCGGCCGCGGCGGCAATTTCCTCGCTGCTGCATCCATGGACCGTTGCGAGATCGCCGGGGCACCGGGCTTCGTCCTCGAAGCACAGAACATCACGTTCGACAGATCCTCGGAAGAGAATCCGAAGGACATCGAATTCCCCTCAGGCTACAGGGGCGACACGGAGAAGACCTGGACCGGATTCTACATCGGACGGGGGAGCATTTCGCTTCCGCCCCAGCTCAGGACCTTCGACAGTACGGCACCGCCGCAGATCTCGGTGAACAACCTCATCATCAACCGGAGCGGCATCACGGGCAGCTTCCGCGCCGAGAATGTCTTCATGTATCCGAAGGGGAACTTCGGCGAGTGGGGTGGGAGCCTCGATACGCTCGGCATCGAGATCCTCAACAGCTCGTTGCAGCGTGGGTGGATGACGGGCAAGATCAAGATGCCGATCTCCGAGACCCCCTTGCGGTACATGGCGACCCTGGCCCGGCCCGCATCCGGCGACACCCTCCACACCCTCGCCTATCAGTTCGTTCTCAAGCCAGACTCCACGCTGTCCGCCGACATCTGGAAGGCGCGGATCACGCTGAGCCCCGCGTCATCGATCAGCATCAGCAACGACAATCCGTACCGGAAACTCGTTGCCTCCGCATCGCTCAGCGGCAGTATCACCGTGGCAGGCGACATCGCCGGCATCCCGAAGGTGGACCTCCCCGGTGTGCAGTTCCAGAACCTGCGACTGCAGTCGGTGAAGCCGTATTTCCAGAATGGTGTCTGGAGCTTCGCAAGCCCCGAGAAGAGCCTCGCGGGGTTCCCTCTGTCGATCTCCGGCATCTCGCTCGCGAGCACCGAGCGCGAAGGGAAAGAACTCACCGGCCTGAGCTTCAAGGCCAGCGTGAATCTCTCGCCAGGCACGAATGCCATCAGCGGCAGCACATCGATCACCCTCTGGGGTGAACTGGGCCGCGGCGGTGGTGCCCAGAAGTTCAGCTTCTATGGGGCTGAACTTGATTCGATCACGGTGAACGCAGACCTCGGGCCGGTGAGCGTGGCGGGGTCCGTCGGCATGTACCGGGAGGACGAGATCTATGGCACCGGATTCCGCGGTGTCGTCCGCGCGGAGGTCCTGAAGAAGATCACGGTCGTCTCGACCGTGCAGTTCGGCAAGGTACGCGACTTCCGCTACTTCTATGTCGATGCGAAGGGGCTCTTCAATCCGGGCATCGCGTTCGGCACCACGGGCGTCGGTTTCTACGGGATCGGCGGTGGGTTCTGGTGGAACATGAAACGGGATGGCGGCGCTGATCCCACCATCCCGACAGCATCAGGAGTGGCATCGGCAGCACCGGGAGCGACGGCCTCAGGTTTCCGATTCGTGCCGAGCGATGGCTCGTTCGGTTTCAAGGCCATGGTGGTCCTGGGCACGCATCCTTCACCTGTGGCATTCAATGCGGATGTCGCACTCGAGATGGAACTGCAGCGAACGACCACAGGCGTATCGATGGGCCGGATCACCCTGAACGGGAACGGCTTCATGATGGCGGAGATCACGGAGCGGGAGAAGGCGAAGGTCACCTGCACCGCGGACATCACCTACGACTTCCCCTCCTCGACACTCCACGGGGTCTTCGATGCGGTCATCAGCGCTACTCCCGTCACCGGTTCCGGCCGGATGGTCATGCATGTCACGCCGGACACGTGGTACATGAAGATCGGCGAGCCGTCCAACCGGATCAAGGTCCAGCTCGCGAGCTGGCTCACCACGGACGGCTATCTGATGATGGGGAAGGACCTCCCGGCACCGCCACCGCCACCCCAGCGTGTCCTTACGATACTGGGGATGCCCCCGGCAAAACGGGACGCGCGCATCGCTGCCGGCAACGGCCTCGCACTCGGGGCATCGATGTCCTTCACGACGGGCCGGCAGTACTACTTCATCTTCTATGGCGACGTCAGTGCTGGCGGAGGATTCGACATTGCTCTCTTGAAGCAGACGAAATGCGAAGGGATCAACGGATGGCAGGCGCAGGGGCAACTGTACGCCTATGTTGACGCGTCCGTCGGGCTTCATGTGGACATCGGCTTCTACGTGTACTACCCGTGCGGGCCGTGGTGGTGCGCCCGGCTGTGCCGCTGGTGCCGCAACGGGTACGTCGGCTACAAAGGCGATTTCGAGATCCTCGGCATCCATGCCGCAGCGCTGCTTGAGGTCGGCGGACCGAAACCCCTCTGGGTCACGGGCACCGTCAGAGGCCGCTACTCGATCCTCGGTGGCCTCGTGAAGGGCGATTGCTCATTCAAGTTCAGCAAGGGCACGGAGTGCAGACTATGACCACGATCATGCATCACGCGCTCTTCCGCCCCGTGCCCCTGCGTGCCGTTCGCGGCACCCTGATGGTCGCATCGCTGCTCCTGTTCGCGGTCGGCGGAGGAACAGCGCAATCGGTCCAGTCTCAGCCCTCCGCAAGCGCCGCACCGGATACCCTCCCGCCACACGATCCCGGCTTCACGAAGATCATGGTCGCCGCGCGGGTGGACAAAGATTCGGTCGTCCTCCGCTGGGCCCCGGGAACTCCCCACGGCTGGCGCGTGGCGAACCGCACGGGGTACGTGGTCGAGCGGCGTTCGGGCAATGGAGAGTTCATCCGGCTCACCCCGGACACCCTTCATCCGTGGCTTGCATTCAGGTTCATCGACTCCATGCGCGCGCAACCTGACCACAAGTACTTCGGCCTGGTGTTGAACGCGCTCTGGGCCGATTCGCTGCTTCTCGAACCCGATGGCGCGGATACGGTGGGAGACAACGCCGTCAGGAACACCAATCTCTTCGGTTACGCGCTCTTCGCTGCCGACAATGATGCTTCCATCGCCGATGCGATGGGGTTGCGGTTCGTGGACCGCACCGTAAAGCTCGGCGACCGCTACACGTACCGCATCCGGATGAATGAACCGCGCGACTACCGCATCGACCCCGGCGAGGTGGAGGTCGAGGTTCGCGCCGCACAGCCGACTCCACCACCAGTGAACCTGACAGCGCGCGGACTCGAACGCCGCATCGAACTGCGCTGGGAGCCCCAGCCATCGGGGGAATACACCGGATACATCATCGCGCGCTCTGCCGACGGGGGGAAGAAGTTCGTCCAGATGAACCCGACGCCGATCGTCATCGTTGATGCGGACGATCCGGCCGTGCGGCCCCGGGGCGGCTTCACGGACACAACGGCAGTCAACTACAAGGTCTATGTGTACCGGGTGCAAGGGATCACGGCATTCGGTGAGCGGAGCACACCGGCCGAGGTCCGCGCATTCGCACGCGATCTCACCCCGCCCCCGGCGCCCCTGGTGAAGAACCCGAAGCAAGTCGGGCGCACCACCGTTCAACTCGCATGGGATATGCCGGCCGGCGCTTCCGATCTCACCGGCTTCGTCGTACTCCGGAGTGCGTTCTCCGACAGCAATTATCATGAGCTGATGAAGAAACCCCTGCCGAAGGCCACCCGTCAATACACGGACAAAGCGGCGGATGAAGCCGAACCGTATTACATCGTCGCTTCTCTCGATACCGCCGGCAACCGGGCAGCATCGTTCCCCGTGCTCGGGGCGCTGATCGACACCCTTCCGCCTGCGGCCCCGACCGGTCTGAGCGGCACGATCGATACTGCAGGCGTCGTGCACCTCACCTGGCACAGGAACCGCGAACGCACGATCCTCGGCTACCGTGTCCTCCGGGCGAATGCGCCAGAACATGAGTTCACACAACTCACCGGGCAGGTGTGGCCCGACACGGCGTACACGGACACGGTGGCCATCCGCACCCTGACACGCAACGTCTATTATAAGATCGCTGCCGTGAATGCGCGCTACAATCATTCCCGCCCGACAGCGGTTCTCGCGCTCAGGAGATATGATGCGACCCCTCCCGAAGCGCCGGCATTCTACGATGTTCAGGCCAGCGATTCGGCCGTGGCCCTTCGCTGGGCTCCCAGTGGCAGCAACGACGTCCGGTCGCACATGCTTTCCCGCCGTTCTCTGCCATCAGAAGCATGGATCTCTCTCGTCACACTGCCGCACGATGCGGTGCATTACCTGGATCGGGCTGTCCAACACGGGACCATGTACGAATACCGCATCGAGGCGGTGGACAGCACAGGACTGCACTCCATGCCCGGCCTCACCGTACAGGCGAGGCCGTTCGATACCGGTGTACGCCCTGCACCCACGGAGCTGAAGGCCACGTTCGACCAGCACACGAATGCCATAACATTGACATGGGCATACGCCCCGACAATGAACGAGAGCGGGTACGTCGTCATCTATCGTTCCCGGAACGGGAATCCACTGCTGCGCTACAGGTCCGTGGAGGCCGATCAGCGAGCCTTCGTCGACAGTGAGATCAGCGGCCCCGGCGACTACACGTATGCCGTCAAGGTCATCACCCGCACCGGTGCTGAATCCGTATTGAGTGTAGCCGCGCATGTGCGCATTGAACCCCCGGGGAAATGAGCCGGGATCAGCGATCACGATGGGCACAGGCCCATCTCATGAGGTAGGCACCATCCGTCGAGGTTGGGCTTCATGACAGCGAGACCGATCCATTCGATGCTCGTGCTGGGGGCGGCAGTAGCCCTCTGCACCATGACGCTGCATGCCCAGGAGCGCGACACCGTCGCCAGCAGCCCGGGCGGTTCACGGTTCACTCCGTTCGCGCTCTCCGGCGAGATCGGAACCTACGGGGAATTGTATAGCATGTCCGGGCGGGATGGGCGGAGGCCATCATCGATCGGGCGACTGTTCTTTCGTCCCACCCTGACGCTGTTCGAGGCGGTCTCCTTTGATTTTGATGTGTTACTCTCAACGGAAGGAAGCCAGGCGCGGCAGGACATCAACCAGTTCGGCGTGAATCCGAACTGGAGCTGGGGACAGGCGCACGTCGGAGATTTCACCGACAACTATGCGCAGTATACCCTGAGTGGCATCCGCATCCGCGGCGGAGGCTTCTTCATCAATCCCGGCCTCTTCCGCCTGGGAGCGGTCGGCGGCGTCACACGCCGCGCGGTCGTGGGCACCGCGGAGAACGGCTCCTTTGACCGGTCCATCTATGGCGGGCGCATTGGCCTCGGCGCGGCGGAGGGAAGCTATGTGGATCTTGTGTTCCTCCGGGTGCGCGACAGGATATCATCGCTCGAGGACATGCGTACCCCCCCGACCTACGATTCCTCGAGCGGGATGTATTCCACTCCCCCCTTCGAGGTGACACCCCAGGAGAACGCGCTGATAGGAATGATGTCCCACATCACGTTCTTCGACAACCGTCTGACGTGGGATGTGGAAGCGACGGGAAGTATCTTCACACGCGACATGCGTGTGGACCAGAACAAGCAGCTCAATGTGCCGGACTGGGTGAACGACCTGTATCATGTGAACCTCACGTCGAGCGCGGGTGTTGCCGTACGGACCGACGTCGGCGTGAATATGGGAAGTGTCAGCGTGACGTCCGGCTACAGGTACGTGACCCCCGGATATACGTCGCTGGGCGTTGCTTCGCTGATGAACGACTGGCAGGAATTCTCTCTCGCACCTTCGGTTCGGGTCGGCCGCTGGATGGTCTCATGGAACACCATCCGTCAGAACGACAATCTCTTCGGCCAGAAGCTCAACACGCTCGTCCGGTGGCACTACGGCGGCACCGTGAGCTTCCAACCCACCGATCATTGGTCGGCCTCGGTCCTCGGCAACTACCTGACCATGGCGAACGATGCTGTGAATGACACATTCAAGGTATCGTACTCGAGCCTGACCCTGGGAACCAATCAGTTCCTGGTCTTCGGCGAAGGCGCGGCGGTCCAGTCCATCACGTTCGGCTATCTCTATCAGGAGTCGGGCAACGACTCCCGGCTGCGCGCCGACACCAGATTCTCCTCCCATTCCGCGAACCTCGGACTGTCGATCCCCCTGGCGGAGACCATCACGCTCATCCCCGGTGCTGGCATCGTGGTCTCGAAGGTGGCGCGTTTCGATGCCCAAACCACCCAGACATATTCGGCATCCGCGCAGCACCGGGCGTTCGACAACCTCCTGGTCAACGTTCTGACTGGGGTCCTCTCGCTCGGACAGGGATCCTCCTCGTTCCGTTCGATGTTCACCTCGACATACCGCCTCACGCGGTCGGCATCGATCGGCCTGACATTGTCGATGATGAATTTCAGAACGAATTCAGCGTACGGCAGCAAATTCAACGAGTACTCTGCCTCGCTGTACGTGACGCAGCGGTTCTGATCCCCCACCGGTCAACTGTAGATCCTGAATCCCGTCCACGCCTTGCTCATGAGAAAGCGCGGGCGGCGGGCGACATAGATCGGAATGCGCTGCTGGGGGCGCGTGCAGAATGCACAGGTCTGTACCCCGGCTTCCTCGACATTCTCGAAGAGCCGTTCGAGGTCACGCTTGCCCACCATCACCGCGATGAACGTGCGGATGGAATCCGGCGGTGGGCCCCACGCGTGATAACTGTTATGCGTCGCATAGACACGTGGCAATCCGTATCGCGGACCATAGAGTTCCAGCGCACCGGCTTCACCGTAGTTGTTACTCACGATCACCGTGGTTCGTTGCTCTTCAGGCGGCAGGTTCCGGTAGACCTTCCCCACTTCCCTTGCAAGTTCCTCCCATCCCAGACGATCGCCCAACCACTGAGGAAGCGGGTCCTGTGTCTTCCCCGATTCGATGCTCAACGATACACCGAGCGAGGTGAGGAGACTGTTCGTCCGTTCCGGAGAAAGAAGCGGAGAGAACACGGGAGCGGCGAGCCCGAATCCGGCGAGCAAGAGCACGATCACTCCACCGGCAATGACGCGGCGCGGAAGCCGCCCCACGACCGATCCGATCATCACCGCTCCGGCGGCGAAGAGCATGGGGTAGAACGCGGCGATGCGATCGGGGCGACTGGACTGGCTCACGACCATGACGGCGAAAAGAACAAGGTAGGCCAGTCCCAGGCTCCGGTACTTTCGCCCCGCCGGTCCGAAGAGCAGAAAACCGAGTCCGCCAAGCCATACCGGAATTGAAAAGGGATTCACGAAGATCGTCTGATCGATCAGGATGCCGGCGGGGCTCCTCGGAATATTCTTGTTCACCATCGCATTCCTGTAGAACTCCAGCGAAGGGAACCCGTTCATTGCCTGCCAGAGCAGATTCGGGAGGATGAGGACCGCGGCACAGGCTCCTCCGTACAGTACCCATCGGTTCCACAGGAGCTTTCGGTCCGGTCCCATCAGTATCCCCAGAGCAAGCGCCGCGGCATACACGCCCATCGTATGCTTGAGTTCGAGGCCCAACCCCATGAGGACACCGATCAGCACCCAGTATCGTGGTTCGTGTTCATCAAGCATGCGCACAACAACGTGGAGGATCGCCGCCACGACAAGAATCTCAAGAGCATTCATCGAATAGAAGCTGCCCATCACGAGGAAAACAGGCATCGCCGCCACACCCAGACACGCGATCACGACGGCCAGGGTGGAGCCTCCGAGACGCCGCGTGATCAGTCCGGTCGACACCACAGTAGCTCCCAGAGCGATCGAGGGAACGAGCCGGACCGCCGTCAGGCCGTCCCCGAAGATGGCCCGGACCCCGGCAAGCAGCACGATAGAGAGCGGTGGATGGTCCACATATCCGAAGGCAAGGTGCTTCGTACATGCAAGGTAGTAGAACTCATCGATGAAGAAACCGTATCCGGGGAGCATGCTCAGCACGAGGTGGTAGACGGCCACGGCGATGCCGATGGACATCGCAACGGCGGTGCTCAACCTGTGGGAATTGGTGGAACGTGAGAAGGTGTTCACGAGAGGGCCATCTCCATGCGCGTGATTGCGGAAGGTGTTCTCTGTATCATCTGCCAGGGTCTGGCGGGCCGCGTCTCCCACATCATGAGGGGGCCCACCAGAGAGCGTCGGAGAGTGCTCCTAACGAACGAGCACGAGCTTCTTCGTCAGGACCGTGCCGCCCGCGTGCAAGCGGTAGAGGTACATCCCGCTGGCAAGACGCGAGGCGTCGAATGACACGCGGTGCGTCCCCGGCATTCTCTTCTCATCTACGAGGGTCATGACCTCGCGGCCGAGCATATCGCACACCGTGAGACGGACGCGGCTCACTCCCTCCCCACCCACCGTGAATCCGATCACAGTACTGGCATTGAACGGATTCGGGAAATTCTGAAGAAGTGCGAACGCCGCAGGCGTCCCCGCCTCCCCACCATCGACGGCGGTGCCGGTCCCCGTCGTGAATTTCCAGATCTTTCCTATCGTCGTCCCGACCGCATTCTTCTCATCGATCCGCCAGTGATACAGCGTGTTGGGCAGGAGTGCCCCTGGATCGAATGTGGTATCAGCCTGTTCGCCCACTTTCTCGAGCACACCACCGGAGCCGAGGTAGATCGCATGAGCTGTCGCCGCGGGATCGCCTTTCCAGCGCAGCTGCGCGGTGATGCCTATCCCCGTCGCGTTGTCTGCAGGGAACGGCTCCGCTGCCTGGGTCGGACCGACGACCAGCGCTCTGAAGATCGCATCCGTATACGCCTTGCTGTTGTTCGCAGCATACACCATGATCCCTGCTTTCGGGGGCACCGTGGGTTGCCAGGCGGCGGCACCGGTGGCATGAGCAAGGTCAAAGTAGTCGTTCAACATACCGACCATGGTCTTGGATGCACCGATGGAATCCGCCCACTGCCGGAAGCGGAAGCCGAAATCGGAATTAAAATACGCCATATCCATGATGAAGTTCATGTACGACGTGATGTCCTTCGATTTGCCTACCGCCGGGCCGGGTGCACCACCGGAGTAGATGGCCGCGATGTACATCTGGGTGGCACTGTTCGCAGAGCGGGGCCCGAAATACTTTCCTACCTCCTTCAGGAGCGTGATGTATTCGGTATTGGCGGTTGCCTTGTGTTCGATGTCGAGGGAGATGCCATCGAAACCAACGGAATCGATAGCACAGGTCTTGATGAAGGCCGCGAACTCCTGGATGCTCAACTTCTTGCCGTCGTACGTCGTGAACGGCGTCGCGGTGCTCCACGACGCGGCGTCATCCACGTTCATGAGGACCTTGACCCCACGTGCCTGCAACGCCCGGATATCACGCAGGACCTCGGCGTGCGAGTGATAGTTCACGTTCCGCATCCATGGCGTTGCGTAATGCGTGGAATCCGCCAGCTCCCAGAGCGTCCCTTCGAACACGATGACGATATTGGCTTCATCCGAGAACGATGTCATCGGATAGTGATCGGGCCCACCCGAATCGAAGACATAGTATGCCACCTTATTGTAACCCGGTGCGGGGAATCCTTTGCCACCGGCGTGAACATCGTGGAGCAAACCCGCTGTCAGGAGCATGAAACAACTCAGAGTAAGGATGCGCATTGTCGTCGTGTGTCCTTTGGGATACTACTTGTTCTTGAATTCCGGATAACGTGCTTCGACCCGGCTCCGGTCGCCGGCAGAAAGGTCATGGAACGGCCGTGGGGCATCCTGCGGCCTGGTCTGTTTTTGATTCACCTCGCCCATGAGGCTCCACCGCCTGGTCATGTCGCGCGGTTCGCTCGCCGGGATGTCGTACCGTGTCAGGTCGATCACGTGTTCCGTGCCGGACGTCAGATCCTTCAAGAGTGCGAGCCTGAAATCCCTGTTCATGTACCACCTGATCTCTTTGTCCTTGTCCGAGCCGCCGATCCCCGTCCCCCGCTGAACGAACCTGTAATTCAAGGAGTCATTATTCCTGTATGTCGCCCGCCAGAGCAGGCCGAATTCACCCTGCGTGATGCAGCGGGCATCCGGCCACCGCGTGCGGATCGCGGTGAGCCATGCCGTCAGCGATGCGAGATGCCCGATCTGCGTGACAAGGCATTGCTCCCAACAATTGGTCACCCAGGCGAACCCATTCATCGCAAAACCCTGGTCGAAATGCACGGCGGTTGTGGCGTTCATCTGGCGGAGCCCGGCCTCCGGACCGAGATTGCCAATGGTCTCGATGGGCCCCACACCCATCCGGCTGTTGAACCCCTCTTTGAAACCCTCCCGCCGCGCGGCAAGGAAGTCGCACGTCCATCCGTCCAGGTTCACGCAATCGATCAGATCATCCTTCGACCGGGCGGGCTTGCAGAAGTGTTCCTTCGAGGGATAGTACGGATAACAGAGCGAGCCGTCGCCGTCCTGGTTGTCGATGGCGTACTGGCTCCAGATGTTCCCCTGACAGACATGGATGTCCTCTGCTTCCGCGAGATACTGGAGGTTCGCGGCGGAAAGGAATCCTGCCACAACGCTCCTGGGACGAAACCCGTTTTCCATGAACTCCGTGACCCGCGCCAACGCCTCATGCAGGTCCTTGTTCACCTGTGCCCGTGTATTGTAGGCATTGGCGAAATACCCACCCGGAATGAATGTCACATCATCGCCGTAACGCTCGTGACACTCTTTTGCATAGGCCCGGATCCGGACATAGTTCTCTGCGCGTGAAAAGAGCGCCTGCCAGCTGAATGCCCACGTGATCTTTGCCCCGGGCCAACCGTCTGCGATCGCTTTCCGAAAACTCTGAGCGTTCGCCAGCGTATGGATCGCGGATTCATCCTCTCCCTCATTCCTGTCACGGGAGACTTCGATCTGATTGACCCGCACGACCGTCGTGAGCGTGAGAAACCGGCCGCCCATGACACCAGCATGAATGGCTGGCGTATGGTCATCCTGCCCGGTCGCAACGGAGACGCAGAGGAACCAGAGCGATGCACCGATGAGGACGCGAACACCAGAGCCTGATCGCCTGCCGGGACCCGGCACTGTGCGTGTGACCAAGCGGAGCATCTGTCGAGCGTTGAACATATTCACTGGTCCTGCTAGTACCTGATGGGATGGATCGTCACCTTGCCCGTGGCCCCTGGCCGGCCGCCTCTGACCTTCACACGGAATACTGTCGGATACTGATCGAGCGTCTGTTGCGACCGCGTGATACGGAAGGCCGATCCCGGCGGAAACGCCTCGACACCATCCTTGATGCTCGCGCCGTACATCTCGATCTCCGCGTCGTTGAATTCCAGGTCGGTCCCCTTCTTCCCTGTCGCCGGAACGAACGTGATCACGTATTGCCCGATGCGGGAAACATACTTCGTAAGATCGACGCTGAACTCCCTCCATGCGGCACCGGACGATCCCATCCACACGCCCACAGAATCAGCGGCTTCGTCTGCCGTGGCCGAGGCCTGGCGGGATGCCACGCCATCGTAGAACATGCTCCGGTCATTCCGCACATCGGGGGAGGGCTTCGCTCCGTGAACGTGATACAACGCAAGGGATGCGATGCGTGGCTCTGCCTTGACGTTCGTGAATGTCACCCGCACTTTCTTGACCGCAGCGCAGGGGAACCAGCAGATGCGCTTCGAACCGATCGAGGTGCCGGCGTACAGTTCTTTCCAGCGACCCTGTGCATCCGATCCCTGGATCGTGAAGCTGAGCACGCGCTGTCCCTGCGCAACATCCTCCTGCAGCACAACATGATCGACCTCTTCCTGCGACGGAAGCGTGATCACGATCTGGCGCCCCGCCCCGCGCGTCGTGGCCAGTGGCGTTGCGAACCGCCTGCGTATCTCATCACCGAAGGCGCGGTAGGCTGCGGCGTGCGATACCGGGATCACGCCGGTGGTATCCGGAGTGGAGTTGAGCAGGAACACGGATCCCCGCCCTACGGACTTGTAGTACATGTCCATCAACTGATCGGTGGTCAGGATCAGATGGTCCGTATGCGGAGCCCAGAACCACTTATGTCCCTTGTTCTTCAACAGCGGGACATCGATCTCCACCGGTGCATACGCATCACCGAACGGATCAGATTGGGCGGATGTGGCAACCCCGCTTCGCAGGTCCTTGCTGCTCAGCGTATACCAGTTCGAGAACGGCGCGAACCCATCTTCATTCCCTACCCACCGGAGGCTTGCCTGTGGCCCCTGGAAGATCACCGCGTCCGGCGCGTACTGCTGCAGGATATCGGCAACATCGATCCGGCAACTGCCGTCAAACCACACCTCGCGTATCGTCCCGTACCTGCTCAGCACCTCCGTCATTTGCTGCCGGAATACCTTCGTGTATCCTTCCTGCTTCGCCGGATCGGACGTGATGCCGCCACTTCCCGGCCCGGCACCCCAGGCAGGATCACCGGGGTAAATGTAGATCCCGAGATCGAGGCCGTATTTCCTGCACGAACGCGAAAGTTCCTCGAGGACGTCCCCCTTCCCACCCTTCCAGGGGGTATTGCGGATGCCGTAGTCCGACGTGGTGGTCTGCCAGAAGCAGAACCCACCCACATGCTTGGCGACGAAGATGATCATCTTCGCACCCCAACTCCCGGCGACCTCACACCACTGATCGGTGTTCAACTGCTTCGGATCGATCCGGTCCAGAGAGATCGAATGGTCGTCCCACTCATTCTCCAGACCCCGGTGTATCTGCCAGGTATTGGCCGAGAAGTGCACGAACATGATGCGCTCGTTGCTGTGCCAGCGCACCTGTGCGGGCGACGGAAGCGGCAAGGAGGCAACGGGTTTCTGACCCTGCGCGAACGCGATGGTCTGGAAGGCCAGCACCACTACCAGAAAAAGGGATCTCATGGATCTGCCCGGAGAAAGGTCGAGGATCTGTTGGCATACTCAGCGTGTTGCGCAAGCCTCCTGATGATGCGTCCTGTTCATCGGGTGGCGCCAGACACAAGATACGACAGGAGGTTCACAAAAGCCCGTGCGGCGACGGGATCCGTGACCCCGGAATTCAATTCGAGCTCGGACGCGATGATCGTCCCGTTCCGCTTGATCTCCGCAAGTGGCACCCCATCATTTCTTCGGCTCTTCCTCCGGCGACGATATGTATACATGCGGACGGAGGTATGTGCAGAGTGGCGTGACGTCTTCGGTCTTTTTGAAACGGTACGATCTCCGGCACACGATGGGCAACGCTCTCCCCTCCTGCTGCCACCACGCCAGATCGAATGGATCGACCTGATCGAAGGCAGGATGCTCGGGGATCCTCATGTTAACGATGCGGCCCCTGTTCTCATAGGTCTGATCCACATGCCACCAGAGGAGCCACTGGAGGTGCTTGCCGGGATGCATGAGCAACACCGGGATGCCATGCGCCGGCATGTTCTGGACGTCTTCCCAATTGTACGGCACTTCTTCCCCTGCGTCGAGATTTGCGACGACAAGAACATCCATCGGCGTCAGCCGTATCTCCGTCAGGTCTCTCAGGTGAACATACGGGATGCCCAGCGCTTCGAACAAGGCCCTGCGTCTTTCCGGTCAGGTCGAACAGCCCGATCCGTTTCCCCCGCGTCGATGCAGGCATCGTCACCCAGGGGCGTGAGCACAGCAGGATGTCGTACGCATTCGTTGCGATCGTCGTGTCACCACGACGCAGACCGATCCTCAGCGTGCATGAGGCCTTTTCTTCCGGCAGTCGATCCGGAAAAGCGATCATCACGGAGTCCATGGGCGTGCTGTCATGGGGGACCGCGGGCAGCGCATACGATCCCGATGCAAGCACACTGTCGCGATACTCGACCTGCCATGCGAGGACCGTGGGCGCGAGCGGCGCACCGTCCACGGCATTGTTCACGACCGAGATCCGGGGACGGATGCTCGTGCCCGCATAGAAATGCCTGCCGAAGAGTTCCAGGGACGGCAGGACCGGCTGATAGGCAAGTTTCACGGCGTCGTACACGGGATACGGGGAGATGCGGCTCGCGCGGTGGACGTCCCTGAACCAGCAGACGTTCGCAAAGAGGAGCAGCCCCGCGGCCTCGGGCGAGGTCCGCCGGATCGCCTCCGCCAGCTCTTTCGTCATGAATGCATGTCGTTTCAGTCCGGGCAGCGGATCATGGTCCTCCCAGGCCCAGTCGCCATAGAATGCCTGGGGCACGTAGTGGCGGAAAAGGTACTTCCTGCAGAAATGCCCGTCATCATTGTTGGGATACCCGGTGGAAACCTTTTGCTCGAAATAGGGTTGGTTGGTGTTTGTTTTTGGGGATTAGTAGATTTGTTTGTCGAACTCACCGTTGAAGATCTGGAAGAAGTCGTTGTTGTACCAGTTGAAGTACACATGGCGGTCATCGGTGTCACCGTCATCGATACCGTGCGGACGAAGGATGGCCTCGTAGTCGCCGGGCAACCTGTTGTAGCCGGAATCGCCGCTGATCGGGGCCCCGGGATGGAGCCGGCGGATCTCTTTGATCACATCAGAGATGACCGTCCAGTTCTTCAGGCGCTGGTCCTGCGCGCTTTCATGGTGGAACATCGTGAACGACATCTCATTGTTGACGGTCCAGACGAACAGCGACGGATGATTGCGGAACCGCTTCACCAGTCCGAGAAACTCGTTCCGCCAGATCGATACCAGCCGGTCATCCGGTGAACCGGTGATCATGAGCCACGGCCACGTGCCCTCATAACTCACGGCAACGCCCTGCCTGTCGGCCGCATCCATCCACGTTTCCGTGAACGGGCACCCATGCGATCGGGTCGCCATCTGGTTCCCGTCGTGCATCAACTGCATGAACCGGTTGGCAAGGAGTGTATCGTTCGGGGCGATACCGCAGGGTGGATGATTGGCTCCGCGCAGCCAGTACGGATTTCCGTTCAGAAAGAACCGGCCCGCGCGGACCTCAAAGGTCCGGAATCCGATGAACACCGAGCGCTCATCGTCGGTCTCTTCAGTACCGGTAGGCCCTTGCCTCACCAGCCGTATACGGAGCTTATACAAATGAGGGGTCTCGGGACTCCAGAGTTCAGGGGAGAGGCCTGAGAGACGGTAGGTGAACGTTGCGGAATCACGCGCGGGGATCTCCACCCCATCCCGGCGGCCGATGCATACAGGGGTCGCCCTGAGCCGTCCTTCGTGATCTCCAGCCGTATGATCCTCTTCACGGATGCGCGGGAAGGTTCACGCAGGTAACATGCATGTCTCCCCCGTCGGTGCGGACCTGCGCGAACACGTCGTCGATGTGAACAGGGTTGGTGATCGTGAGCGTGACGGGTTGCCATATGCCCCCCTCCGTTCCCCCGAACATTCCGTGCGGCAGCGAGTGGAGCATCGCGTTGGTGATGTCGACGCTCACGGCACGTGCGACCTGGCGCCGCGCTTCAGCGCTCCCATCGGGCTCAACGGCCATGACATGAACGGCGAGCAGGTTTTTTCCCGGCCGCACGTGCTCCGTCAGATCGACATCGAAAGAGCCGAACATGCCAACATTCCCCCGCACGCACGCCATTGACCGACACCTCTGCGGCCATCGCAACAGCGTCAAAGTGACTACCAGACGTTTGCCGGCGGTCTCCTGCGGCAGCACGATCCAGTGCCGGTACCAGGCATCCGTGGTACGCCGGTGATCGAACGTGGAGCTGTCGCAACGTTGTTCTTCCTGTTCACGGTAGTTGTCCGACACCCCGCTACCGCCATGGGGCAATCCCGATTCCTGAAGATGGAGCCAGTTCCTGACGGGGTTCCAGAAATGCGGCACATCCATGACGTGCCAACCCGCATCGGACCGGTGCGGGTCCGCAGGATCCTCGCCACGCTGCACTTCATAGCCCGGCCTGAAAAGCCATCGGCCATTCAGAGAGAGATCCGTGCGACCGTCAGCGAACCGGCCAACGAGCACCGGCGCGTACGCTGCGCGCTGGTGCACTCTGCGCTTCTCCCTGTGTTTCGGAGACAGCGACACGACCTGTTGCACGGTATCCTTCAGGTACCGCTCCTGTTCCCGGCGGCTCAGCGAACGCACCGCAACGCCGCTGTACTCCGTCGGGATCCAACCACCACCCAGAAGAGCCGACCCCTTCAGGCGATAGTGCGGATCCCGCACGACGATGCGGGGAGAGTCTTCTTTATCGAGATAGACACGTATCGCACCACGGATGCATGCGATCGTGAACCCATACCTTACCGGCGGTGATCCCGGATCCCAGGGAGACCAGCGCAAGCATTTCATCGTTGCCGCCCGGCTCATAGCGGCAGAGATAGAGATCATTGTTGTTCCCGCCGCGCAATCCGAGTGCATACCGCGCATCCCTATCGTGGAACCCGAACCCGGACCAGATCTGGACTTCCTCGCCGAGTGACCGGGCTGTGAACGTCATCAGAAAAGCATCGGGCAATGTGTCCCGCGCATGGATGAAGCAATCGTCCACGGATACGCGGTTTTCCCGGAATGACACCGTCCCCCTTCCCACGGTCTGCCACCCGGACGGGGATAGTGGCTGTGCACATGCCATCACAGCACCCAGCATAGTGAGTACGCCGGCAGTGCCCATGACCGTGAGCCTCATGCGGGTGGAGGTGTGTGTGCGTGTCTGCGACCGTCCATTCATCGGTCACCCCACCAATCGCGCAATGCCGAAGGCAGCCGCTGCCGCGACGCCTCCGATGAGTGTTGTCTGCATGGCGCTGCGCACCGGGCGTGCACCTGTGAAGCCACCTTTGATGTAGCCAAAGATCATCAGGGCAAGCAGTGTGAATCCTATCGACCAGACCAGTCCGGATGATGCTTCCGCGACGAGCATGTAGGGGATGAGGGGGATGAACCCACCAACGGCATACGCTCCACCGATCGTGAGCCCGCTCGCCATAGCGCGTTTCCGGTCGCGTTCTTCCAACCGAGTTCGAACTTCATCATGAAATCGACCCACTGCTTCGGCCGGCGGCTCAAGGCATCCACGATCGGCATCGCCTCTTCGGATGTCAACCCGTACGATGTCAGGATCTCCGTCACTTCCAGCCGCTCGACATCGGTCTTCTCCACGATCTCCTGTTGCTCGCGGCGGTACTCGCTGGCGTAGTGCTCCGCGTCGCTGCGGGCGGCAAGGTACCCTCCCAGCCCCATCGCGATCGATCCCGCAGCCATCTCTGCGAGACCGGCGGTGACCACGATGCCCGACGACACAACAGCTCCCGACAGTCCGGCAGCCAGCGCAAAGGGAACCGTAAGGCCATCAGACATGCCGATGACGACATCGCGCACGGCCTCACTGGCGGTGAAATGAGATTCAACATGCGGGGTTGCAGGCATTCGTTCTTTCCATCAGATGATAGTATTCAGGGGTCTACCAGAGACCGCGGGAACGGTCCCGTGACTCTCGGTGGCGGCATTGACCGTGCGCATCACGGTGGCGCGGCGCGAAATATATCAAAAGGTACTCCGAAATCGGGGAATATCCAACCCGTCTCCACGCTGATCCGATCGATCCTGGCATCGTACGTTCGATTGCGAAATCCAGAAGAACAGCGTATCTTGAACCCCGAACCGCGTCACCCGCCATTTCCACAGGAACGATCTCTTGCGTATCCGTAGAGGGACAGACCCATGAGCACATCGCCATCCCAGGCACACCCCATGGCGCGCGTCCTGGCCCTGCGGGACTTCCGACTGTTGTTCGCGGGCACGGCCACATCCCTTCTTGGCGATCAGCTTGCGCTCATCGCCACACCGTGGCTCGTCCTCACGCTCACCGGCGATCCCCTCGCACTCGGGTTCGTTCTCGCACTCGGAGGGATCCCGCGGGCGGTCTTCATGCTGCTCGGTGGAGCCGCAACGGACCGCCTGTCTCCGAGGCGCATCATGCTCATCGCAGATATCGTCCGGCTCGTGCTCACCGCCGCCATGGCGGCCGTGGTTCTCAGCGGCCTTGTGGATGTGTGGATGTTGTACGCCTTCGGGCTAAGCTTCGGGCTTGTCGCCGGCTTTGCCATTCCTGCCGAGAACAGTATTGTCCCGATGATCGTCGGAAAGGGCGACCTCCAGGCGGGCAATTCACTGATGATGGGGATAGGCCAGTTGGTCGGATTCATCGGGGATCGCCAGCTACACCGATTCCGCTGACGGGATAGGTCTTGCCTTCGTCCTTGACGCGTTCAGCTTCGCCGTCTCCGGGGTCTGCCTCTGGCTCATGCACACCGGCAGTTCCGCAAACGAAGGGCACGAGGAAGGGATCCTTGCGTCCATCGCCTCGGGCATGAAGCATGTCTGGAACGACCTGCCCATCCGGCTGATGATCATCGCACTGACCGCAGTGAACTTCCTGCTGATGGGACCCCTCCTTGTCGGCATTCCGGTCCTCGCGAACCAGCGCCTCCCGGAAGGGGCTGTAGCCTACGGCCTGCTCATGTCGGCATTCGCGGGAGGGAACCTGGCAGGCTTCCTTATGGCCGGCTCGCTCCCCCGCCCCGGTGGCGTCTTCATGCGCTGGTTCATCGTCGGGTTCCTCGTGTCCTTCGGAGCTGTGGTAGGGATGCTCGGCTTCATCCATTCCATGGGGGGACTTCGGGCTGCTCCTTATGCTCGGTCTGGGCAATGGCTACGT